>NZ_JBXAGS010000006.1:0-441028 GCF_058794355.1 Cupriavidus sp. GW823-FHT07B10 | reverse complement strand
CCTTCTTCGTAGTTGAGGACGAACTGCAGCGCAACGCGCGCACCGCCCGGCCAGCGGGCGTGCGGCGGCCGGGCGCCGTAACCGATGAGATCGCGTGGATAGTTATCTTTTGTCATGTGTCTTTGCTTGCTTCAGGAAAACGCCCGGCACCGCCGCGCCGCCCGCAAGCGCCGACCATCACGCAATGAACGTGCCAGTCGTGCCGGCGGCGGTGTCGGATACTTCGATACCGTTGCTTCAGTTACTCGGTGCCGTGCGAGTTGGCGGCGGCGTTGCGCATGGCCTCCTCGCGCGACTGGATGCCGTTGTAGAACAGGTTCAGCGCCACGGCCACGATCGTGCCCAGCACGATGCCGCTGTGGGTGAACGGCCCGGTCCACTTCGGCAGGTACTGGAAGAAGGTCGGTGCCAGCGTCGGGATCATGCCGGCGCCGATCGAGATGGCGACGATGAACAGGTTGTGGCGGTTGCGGTTGAAATCGCACGAACCCAGGATGCGGATGCCGGTGGCGGCCACCATGCCGAACATCACGATGCCGGCGCCGCCCAGCACGAACTGCGGCACCGAGGCCACCACGTGGGCCATCTTGGGGAACAGGCCGAAGGCGATCAGGATGATGCCGCCGGCAGCCGCCACGTAGCGCGAGCGCACGCCGGTCACCGTCACCAGGCCCACGTTCTGCGAGAACGAGGTATACGGGAAGGTGTTGAAGATGCCGCCGATCACGGTGCCCAGGCCGTCAGCGCGCAGGCCGCGGGTCAGGTCCTCGTTGCTCAGCTTCTTGCCGGTGATGTCGGACAGCGCCAGGAACATGCCGGTGGACTCCACCAGCGTAATCAGCATGACGATGCACATCGACAGGATGGCGGTCACTTCGAAGGTCGGCATGCCGAAGTGCAGCGGCGTGATGACGGCGACGAAGCTGGCTTCATCCAGGCCTTCGAAGGACACCTTGCCCATCGCCATCGCCACCAGCGTGCCGGCGATGATGCCCAGCAGCACTGCGCAGTTGGCCACCAGGCCACGGCCGTACTTGGTCAGCAGCAGGATGATCAGCAGCGTCAGGCCGGCAATGCCGAGGTTGGCCAGGTCGCCGTAGGCGAGGTTGGGCACCTCCTTGACCACGCCGTCGATCACGGCACGGGTGGTGGGCTGGCCGCCGGCCGCCCAGTTGATGCCCACGCGCATCAGCGACACGCCGATCAGCGTGATCACCGTGCCGGTCACCACCGGCGGGAACAGTCCCAGCATGCGCCCCATCATCGGCGCGATCAGGATGCCGAATATCCCCGATGCGATCACCGCGCCATAGATGCCGAGCAGGCCGACATTGGGATCGGTGCCGATGGCGATCATCGGCGCCACCGAGGCGAAAGTCACGCCCATCATCACCGGCAGGCGGATGCCGAACTTCCAGAAACCAAAGGCCTGGATCAGCGTGGCCAGGCCCGCGGCGAACAGGTCGGCGTTGATCAGGAACGCCAGCTGGTCCTTGGGCAGCTTGAGCGCGCCACCAACGATCAGGGGCACGGCAACCGTGCCGGCGTACATCACCAGAACGTGCTGCAACCCGAGCGCGAGCAGGCGCCCGGAAGGCAAACGCTCGTTGGTGAGGTCCGTCGGGACCGTGGTGCTTGCGGAATTCATGGGTGCGTCTCCTCTCCTTTGGTTTGATGGGAACACCACTGCCATGGCCCCGGTCCTGGATCCCGGAGGGTCTCCGGACCGTTATCTGCCTGTCGTCTCAGCACTCTCGTCGGTGAGCCGGGTGCTGTTTGCCGATCAGGTCTGGCCTTGTAGTTGGGGGCAGGGGCGGGAACACCGTGCTAGGTGGAGCGGCCTAGCACGCTGCGAAGATCGAAGTTGCCCGGCTCGTCCGGCTGCACGCGGTCGGCGCAGGCGCCAAGGTGGTGCGCCATGCGCGACTGGGCCAGCGCGGCATTGCCCTGTTCGAGTGCGTCGAGGATCTCTTCGTGTTCATCGAACGAGCAGGCGTTGTTGCCCGGGGCTTCCACGCTGGCGATCATCAGCGTGGTGCGCGACACCAGCCGGCGCATCATGTTGACCAGCAGCGCATTGCCCGACAGTTCCGCCAGCGCCGTATGGAACTCGGCGGACAGGCGGATCCATTTGGGCCGGTCATGCGTGAGGAAGGCCTGGCGCTCGCTGGCCACCATCTGGCGCAGCGGCGCGATCACGGCCTTGACGTCGGGCATGCCGGCAAGCTTTTCCAGCACCGCGCGTTCCAGCATCTGGCGCAGCTCGAACATGTCGTGCGCTTCGTCGGTGGAGGGGCTGGCGATAAAGGCGCCGCGGTTGGGTTCGAGGTCGACCATGCCGTCGGCGGCCAGGTGCGACAGCACCTTGCGCACCGTGTGTCGCGCGGTGGCATAGATCTCGCAAAGGGAATGCTCGGTCAGCTTGGTGCGCGGCGGCAGCCGGTGCTCCATGATCGCGTCGTAGATCTCGTGATACATGCGCTCTTCGACCGAGCCCTTGCGTGCGGGCTTGGCGGGCTTGCCCGCCTGGATTTCGGTCGGCTCGGCGTCGGCCTTGGTTTCGGCGTTGGCGGCAATCAGCTTCAGGCTCTTGGACATCGTGGCACCAGCAGTCAGGCGGGGCACCGCAAATCCTGGACATCAGGCAGCGGTGATCCAAAAATTGTTGACAATTATTTGGTTACTGCTCCAATATTGTCAACAAAACCGACTCAGGTTTTCGACAACTCAGGGAAATCCCTGAATTGCCAACCGGGTAGTGCAGGCGCATTGTCGCCACGCACCACCCAGCGCCGGGATGCGTTACCAGACGTACCGAGCGGGCACCATTCCCACAAATGGTGCTAGTGAAGGCAGCGGCGCCCCTCACAACCCAATCGCCTAAGGAAAAACACGATGGGACGCTTGACCACACACGTACTCGACACCGCTGCCGGCACGCCCGGCAAGGGCATGTCGATTACTCTTCATAAAATTGTCGACAATCGACGCGAAACCCTGAAGACAGTCGTGACGAACCACGACGGCCGTTGCGACCAGCCGCTGCTGGAAGGTGCGGACTTCGCCGTTGGCGTGTACGAGCTGGAATTCGCCGCGGGCGACTACTTCCGCGCGCAAGGCACGCAGCTGCCCGAGCCGGCTTTCCTGGACGTGGTGCCCCTGCGCTTCGGCATTGCCGATGTCAACGCGCACTACCACGTGCCCCTCCTGGTCTCGCCCTGGTCGTACTCGACCTACCGCGGCAGCTGAAGCGGTGGCATAGGGAAACAGGAGACAAGACATGGAAGGCTACATTCTCGACTGGGCCAATCTGCTGCTGCGCTGGGTGCACGTCATCACGGCGATCGCGTGGATCGGCTCCTCGTTCTATTTCGTCTGGCTCGACAACAGCCTGACCCGTCCCACCGATCCTGACCTGCAGGAGAAGGGTGTCGGCGGCGAGCTGTGGGCCGTGCACGGCGGCGGTTTCTACAACCCGCAGAAATACCTGACCGCACCCAAGACGCTGCCTGAGAACCTGCACTGGTTCTACTGGGAGTCGTATTCCACGTGGATGACCGGCTTCGGCCTGCTGGTGGTGCTGTACCTGTTCAACGCCAGCACGTTCCTGATCGACAAGAACGTCTACGACATGTCGCCCGGCGCGGCGGTCGGCCTGGCGCTGTCCTACCTGGCCGCGGGCTGGGTGGTCTATGACGTGATCTGCCGCGTGTTCGGCAAGAGCGACAAGACCGTGGGCGTGCTGGTGGCGATCTACGTGGCCGTGGCTGCCTACGTGGCGTGCCACCTGTTCTCGGGCCGTGCGGCGTTCCTGCTGACCGGTGCGATGATCGCCACCATCATGAGCGCCAACGTGCTGGTGTGGATCATCCCGGGCCAGCGCAAGGTGGTTGCCGCGCTGCGTGCGGGCCAGCCGGTCGATCCGGTCCATGGCAAGAACGCCAAGCAGCGCAGCGTGCACAACACGTACTTCACGCTGCCGGTGCTGTTCGCGATGCTGTCGAACCACTACAGCATGACCTACAGCTACAAGTACAACTGGGCCGCGCTGATCCTGATCATGCTCGCCGGTGTGCTGATCCGCCAGTTCTTCATCCTCAAGCACAAGGGCAAGATCAACGTGGCCTGGCCCGCAGCCGGCGTTGCCGTGCTGGCCGTGGTCGCCGTGCTGATCGCGCCGCAACCGCGCCCGGCCGTGGCCAAGGCAGAAGGTGGTGAAGCCGCCACCGCCGTCAGCTTTGCCAAGGTGCAGGAAGTGATGAACGCACGCTGCGTGCAGTGCCACGCCGAGCAGCCGAAGATGATGCCGACCGCAGCCAAGGGCATCAAGCTCGATACCGCGGAAGACATCAAGGCCCACGCGCAGCTGATCTACCAGCAGGCCGTGCAGCAGAAGGCGATGCCGCTGGGCAACGTGACGCAGATCACCGACGACGAACGCGCCCTGCTGGGCCAGTGGTTCGAAGGCGGTGCCAAGACCACCAACTGAGGGTGGCCTGATCTGAAAAGCATCAGGGCCGGCGCGTGCCGCCGGCCCGCGAATTCCGAGCATCGGTGATCGACGGTCCGGAGGGTTGTGCAGTTGGCAACCGTCAGTACCGGACCGGCGAGGGTTTGAACGGGGCCTTGTGCCCCGTTTTTTTTCGGCGACTTATCCGCCGATATTCAGCAACGCCAGCACCCCCAGCACCAGGAAAATCCCCGCCGCGATCTTGTGCACCAGTCCGATCGGCATCTTGTTGGCAAACTTGTCGCCAAGCAGGACCGCCGGCGCATTGGCGACCATCATGCCGAAGGTGGTGCCGGCCACCACGGCAATCACCGCATCGCTGAAGCGCGCGGCCAGCGCCACGGTGGCGATCTGGGTCTTGTCGCCCATCTCGGCAAAGAAGAAGGCCACGATGGTGGTGCCGAGGATGCCAAGGGCGCCCTTGACCGGCCTGGCTTGTTCGGCGTCGTCGAGCTTGTCGGGGATCAGCATCCATGCCGCCATTGCGATAAAGCCCAGGCCCAGGATCCAGCGCAGCAGGCTTTCGCCCAGCACATGCGTGATCCAGCCGCCGAGCGCACCGGCAAAGCCGTGGTTGAACAGCGTGGCGATCAGGATGCCAAGGATGATGGGAACGGGCTTGCGGTAGCGCGCGGCCAGCACCAGCGACAGCAATTGCGTCTTGTCGCCCATTTCAGCGAGGGCGACGATGCCTGTGGAGACGAGGAAGGCTTCCATATTGGTCTTGTGGGTAACCGGGCCGCAATGCATCGCGAGATGCCAATGACGCACACCTTCCCCGGCCCGGCCAGAAAGGTATGGTCATCGGTCTCGCCAGGCTGGACGCTGCCGGGTCCGTATCAGTACGGCCGGGCGGGTCCGGAGCTGCGCACGCCATAACCGCAAGCGGTCAAGTCTGTTGACGTACGCCCCTGTCCCCCGGAGTCCGCATTGCGCGGCGCGGTGAGAGCAGGGCGGCTACTCCCCAATGGAAGCGGCAATTATAGCGGCGGGGGGGGCAGGCGTCCACCTGCCCCCGCCACAAGGCCTGCACCCTCAGCCGGGTACAGGCGCGTTGTCGCTGGTCTGGCGGCCGCGGAAATCGGTCCAGCACAGGGCCTTGAAGTCATAGAGCTTGCAGCGGCGCGCGGTATCGAAATACCAGCGCCAGGAGAAGTTCTCGATGATGATGCGGCCCGGCAGCGCGTGCTCCAGCAGTGCCTGGGCGCGCTTGAGGCGGTACAGCGGCACGCTCATGTCGACGTGGTGCGCGGTGTGTTCCATGATGTGGTGCAGCGCCGCGCCGATGCCGTGGCGGAAGCGCAGGTGCACGGTGGTCGAGACAAAGGGCTGTGCCTTGGCCCACATGGCCTTGGTGTCATACCAGGCGACGCTGGTGTGGGTGTGGTGCACATACAGCACGAAGCCGACGGTGACGTTCCAGACCAGGAATGGCAGCACAAAGCCCGCGCCGGTCAGCAACCACACCGACTGCTCCGTGGCCAGCGCCAGGCCCGCCAGCGCGCCGATCCAGGCCAGCCCGAAGGCGGCTACCAGCACACAGTCGCCGGTGAAGATCGGGCGGCGCGTGGCCATCTGGCGCTTGCTGGGGAAGAACATCTTGCACCACCAGATTTCCACCAGGTAGTACAGGCCCGGGCCGAAGCCAGTGCGGTAGATGCGCTCCATCACGCGGCGCCAGCGCGGCAGCGCGTTGAATTCTTCCAGCGAGTAGGGCGCCCAGACGAAGTCGAAGCCCTTCAGGTTGGTATAGCCATGGTGCACCACGTTGTGGCCGACTTCCCACAGGCTGTACGGCGTCAGCGAGGGCAGGAAGGTGAGCCGGCCCAGCCACTTGTTCAGGCCGCGGCGCGGGGTCAGGCTCTGGTGGCAGGCATCGTGGCCGATGATAAACAGGCGCGCGATGATCAGCCCGGCCAGCACGCCCAGCGCCAGCTTGGCGGCCCAGTGCTGCGCCAGCACCACGCCGGCCAGCACGGCGCCGAACAACAGGTAGTCGAAGGCGAACAGCAGCAGTGCGCGCGGAGTGCTGCGCTGGCCCAGCGGGATCAGCCAGCCGCGGATGATCTTGCGCGAGGGCAGCGGGGCGTCCGGCGCAATCGGCTCCGGCAGCGGGGCGTGGTTGGGCGCGCCCTTGCGCGCGGCATGGGGCACGTCATGCGGGCCACTGGCGCGCTCAGGGGCGTGAGCGGCGGATTGGAAAGCGGTCATGCGGAACCTTCTGATTGCGGTCGGATGGGTAAGGGCGCACGGCGCGCAGAACGGCCGCGGCGGAACCGCAAGGTTAGAAGGCTTTGTCGAAGACGGCCTTGACGGTCGTCAAGCCGGAGGCGGGGGCGAAGCGGTAAAAGCGCGCCCGCCGCATGACGGCGGGCGGCTGCTGGCCAGGTGACGGATCAGGCGGCCGGCACGTGGGCGGCCTCGCCCATCACATAGACGCTGTCGATGACGCGGTCGTCGCCCAGCATGGCAAAGGCGAACAGCTCTTCTTCCAGCGTTTCCGAGCGGTTGCTGCGGCGGGCGATCAGCGGCGTGGCCTTGGGGTCCAGCACGATGAAATCGGCCTCGCAGCCAACGCTGAAGCTGCCGACGCGGTCGGTCCAGCCCAGCGCCTCGGCCGCGGCACGGGTGGCCAGGTAGAACATGCGCAGCGCGGTCAGGTAGTAGCCGCCCATGCGCGCCACCTTGTGCGCCGCGTTCATGGTGCGGAACATCGAGAACGAGGTGCCGCCGCCGACGTCGGTGGCCAGCGTCACGTTCAGGCGGTTGGCGTCGGACTGGTGGAAGTCATAGAAGCCGCTGCCCAGGAACAGGTTGGAGGTGGGGCAATGCGCCACCGCGGCGCCGCTGTCGGCCAGGCGCCGGCGGTCGTCCTGGTCCAGGTAGATGGCGTGGCCGTACATCGCGCCCGGGCGCAGCAGGCCGTAGCGGTCGTACACGTCCAGGTAGCTGCGCGCGTCCGGGAACAGCTCGGCCACCCATTTGACCTCGTCGCGGTTCTCGGCCACGTGGGTCTGGATAAAGGCGTCCGGATAGGCGCGCGCCAGCTCGCCGCAGGCGGCCAGCTGCGCCTCGGTCGAGGTCGGGGCAAAGCGCGGTGTGATGGCGTAGGCCAGGCGTCCCTTGTTATGCCAGCGCGAGAGCAGGTCGGCGGAGTCCCGGGCACCGGTCTCGGCCGTATCGCGCAGGAATTCCGGGCAGTTGCGGTCCATCATCACCTTGCCCGTGACCATGCGCAGGTTGCGCGCCTCGCTTTCGGCAAAGAGGGCCTCGGCCGAGGCCTTGTGCACCGTGCTCCAGACCACCGCGCTGGTGGTGCCGTTGCGCAGCAGTTCCTCGGTGAAGAAGCCGGCCACGCCGCGCGCGTAGTCGGGATCGGCAAAGCGGCGCTCTTCGGGGAAGGTGTAGGTCTCGAGCCAGTGCAGCAGGCCCGGCGACGGCGACGCGATCATGTCGGTCTGCGGGTAGTGCACGTGGGTGTCGATAAAGCCGGGCACGATCAGCTTGCCGCGGTGGTCGACGATCTCGGCGTCGGCCGGAATGCGCGCAGCCAGCTGCGTATAGTCGCCGGCAGCGGCGATGCGCCCGTTGGTGACGATCAGCACCCCGTCGTCCCAATACTGATATGCATCCTCATGGAATTGCGGATCGCGCAGGAAATGCAGCACGCGGCCGCGAATGGCACGGGTGAGGGAGTCAGTCTTGGGGTTGGTCGTCATGGTGTGTCTCTTGTGGCCGGCCCGCGCGGAACGGCATGGTTCAAGCAGCGGGCCGGGCTATTGGCATGCGCCGCGCTCAGGCCGCTGGGGCCGTTGCGGGCGGGGACTTGGGCGGGCTCGACCAGAAGTGGTCGACTTCCGCCAGGAATTCGGCCTTCTGCATGGCAGGCAGGAAGGCCGCTTCAAAGCTGTTGCGGGCAAGCTTGTGGGCATCGGCCGCGTCCAGCGGCAGCGCCTCGAAGGTGGCTTCCCAGTTGGCGTTCATATAGCCGCCGAAGTAGGCAGGATCGTCCGAATGCAGCGTGATCACCACGCCGGCATCGAGCATGCGCTTGAGCGGGTGGTCGCGCAGGTCCGGGTAGACCTTGAGCTTGACGTTGGACAGCGGGCACACGGTCAGCGCCACGCGCTCGCGCGCCAGGCGTTCCACCAGCGCCGGATCGTCGATGGCGCGCACGCCGTGGTCGATACGCTGCGCCTTGAGGATGTCGAGCGCGTCGGTGACGTATTGCGCCGGACCTTCCTCGCCCGCGTGGGCCACCAGGTGCAGGCCCAGCTCGCGCGCCCTGGCGAACACGCGCGCGAACTTCTCGGGCGGGTTGCCTCGCTCGGACGAATCCAGGCCCACGCCGACAAAGCGGTCGCGGTAGGGCAGCGCGGCCTCCAGCGTGGCGAAGGCGTCTTCCTCCGGCAGATGGCGCAGGAAGCACAGGATCAGGCTGCTGGAGAAGTCATATTCGGTGCGCGCCTGGGCCAGGGCATCGGCGATGCCGTCGATCACCACGCCGATGGGCACGCCGCGCGCGGTATGGGTCTGCGGATCGAAGAAGATCTCGGCGTGGCGGACGTTGTCGGCGACGGCGCGCTTGACGTAGTCCATGGTCATGTCGAAGAAATCTTCCTCGGTCAGCAGCACGCTGGCGCCGGCGTAGTAGATGTCCAGGAACGACTGCAGGTCGGTGAAGGCGTAGGCGGCGCGCAGCGCCTCGACGCTGGGATAGGGCAGCGCCACCTGGTTGCGCTGCGCGAGCCGGAAGATCAGTTCCGGCTCAAGCGTGCCTTCGATATGCACATGCAGTTCGGCCTTGGGAGTGCGGCGGATCTGTTCCGCGAGCGCGGCATCGATGGTCATGGGGGCCTCGTTTCTGGGCTTTTCTGTGCCTGCCGGCGGGGCCGGCGGCACGGGTTCAGGGATGCACCGCCTCCGGGCGGCCCAGACGCAGCGCGGCAAGGCGCTGTTCGCGGACCTGGAGCAGCTGGGCGACGATGGCTACCGCAATCATAGCCGGAGCCTTGTCGGTAATCCCGGGAACCCCCATGGGGCATGTCATTTCCGCAAACCGGGCCGGGTCGATGCCGTGCTCGGCCATGCGGTGTTCAAAGCGCGCGCGCTTGGTCTTGGAGCCGATCAGGCCGAAGTAGGCGAAATCGGTGCGCTTGAGGATTTCTTCGCACAGGGTCTGGTCCAGCGCATGGCTGTGCGTCATGACCAGGAAGTAGCTGCCCGCGGGCGCCTGCGCCACTACCGCTTCGGGCGTGTCGCTGGCCTCGGCCTCGACATTGTCGGGCAGCCCGCCGGGGAACAGCGTGTCGCGCTCGTCGACCCAGTGCACGCGGCACGGCAGCGTGGCCAGCACCTTGACCAGTGCATGGCCGACATGGCCCGCGCCAAACAGCACCACGTGCATGGTGTCGGGCACCAGCGTATCGGTCCAGCTGCCGTCGGCGTGCAGCGTTACGCCGGGGGTCACGGCATGGCTGTCGCCATGGGTGATCGCGCCGCTGGCCGGCACCTGGCGCTGCAGTGCCTTGCCGGCGGTGAAATTGCGTTCGACCGCGTCAAGCCAGTGCAGGTCGGCTTCGCCCAGCACCTCGAATGCGAGCTGCACCACGCCGCCGCAGCACTGGCCCAGTGCCGGCCCGAGCGGGATGCGCTCGATCCGGCGTTGTTCACCGCGCACCAGCATCTCGCGCGCGATATCCATGCCGCGCCACTCCAGGTGGCCGCCGCCGATGGTGCCGACCAGGTCGTCGGCGCTGACCAGCATGCGGATGCCGGCCTCGCGCGGGGCCGAGCCCTTGACCTCGACGATGGTGACCATCGCCGCCGGCACGCCGGCGCGCACCATGCGGGCGGCGTCGGCGAAGCGGAAGGGTTTGAGCGGTGCGTCCTGCATGTCGGGGGCCTTGTCGGTGTTGCCTGGTTGCTGCTTGATGCTGTGGTGCTGCCTGCGCTGTGTCATCGCAAGGGTGGCGCGCGCCTGCTTCTTCCACCGGCCCCATGCCCGTCAACGCGGCCAAGGGGGGAAAGTCCGGGGGCGCCCGCAGGCGCGCGCTTCCTGCGATCGTTCCGCCAGCTCAGGCTGGCTGCGCCGCGGCTTCGCGCACGGCGTCGACGGCGTCCAGGATCGCCTCGCTGGTGGCCGGGGCCTTCAGCGGCGGGTTGATGCGGTAGTCGCCAACGGCAGCCACGGCGTCGCGGATCGCGAAGAACACCGAGAACGGCAGCAGCAGCGGCGGCTCGCCCACGGCCTTGGAGCGGTGGATGCTGTCCTCGACGTTGCGGTTCTGGAACAGGCGCACGTTGAATTCCTCCGGGCAGTCGTTGACCGTCGGGATCTTGTACGTGGACGGGGCGTGCGTCATCAGCTTGCCGTCCTTGTTCCACCACAGTTCCTCGGTGGTCAGCCAGCCCATGCCCTGGATGAACGCGCCTTCGACCTGGCCGATGTCGATCGCCGGGTTCAGCGAGCGGCCGGCGTCGTGCAGCGCGTCGGCGCGCAGCAGCTTCCATTCGCCGGTGAGCGTGTCGACCAGGACCTCAGAGCACGCGGCACCGTAGGCGAAGTAGTAGAACGGGCGACCCTGCAGCTTGCTCTGGTCCCAGTGCAGCTTGGGCGTGGTGTAGAAGCCGTCGGACCACAGCTGCACGCGCGCCACGTAGGCTTCGCGCGCCAGCTCGCCGAACGACACGCGCACCTCGCCGGCGCTGACCAGGTCATCGTTGAAGCGCACCTCGGACGGCTCCACGCCGGCCTTGCGCGCGGCAAACACGGCCAGGCGCTCGCGGATCTGGCGCGCGGCGTCCTGCGCGGCCTTGCCGTTCAGGTCGGCACCGGTGGAAGCTGCGGTGGCCGAGGTATTGGCCACCTTGCTGGTATCGGTCGCGGTCACGCGCACGCGTTCCATGCGGATGCCGAGCTCATGCGCCACCACCATCGCCACCTTGGTGTTCAGGCCCTGGCCCATCTCGGTGCCGCCGTGGTTCACCAGCACCGAGCCGTCGTTGTAGACGTGCACCAGCGCGCCGGCCTGGTTGAAGTGGGCCACGTTGAACGAGATGCCGAACTTCACCGGGGTGATGGCGATGCCCTTCTTCAGCACCGGGCTGGTGGCGTTGAAGGCGCGCGTGGCTTCGCGGCGGGCGCGGTATTCGCTGCTGGCCACCAGTTCGTCGATCAGCTCGTGGATGACGTTGTCTTCCACGGTCTGGCCGTAGGGCGTGACGTTGTGCTCGGTCTTGCCGTAGAAGTTGGCGCGGCGCACGTCCAGCGAATCCTTGCCGACCGTGCGGGCGACATTGTCCAGGATGTACTCGACCGCGAACGCGCCCTGCGGGCCGCCGAAACCGCGGAAGGCGGTATTGCTCTGCGTGTTGGTCTTGCCGCAGTAGCCGTCGATCTGCACGTTCGGCAGCCAGTAGGCATTGTCGAAGTGGCAGATGGCGCGGGTCATCACCGGGCCCGACAGGTCGGCCGAGAAGCCGGCGCGCGACACCATCTCGACCTTGACGCCCTCGATATGGCCTTCATCGTCGTGGCCCACGGTGTAGTCGAACACGAAGTCATGGCGCTTGCCGGTGATCATCATGTCGTCGTCGCGGTCCGGGCGCAGCTTGACCGGGCACATCAGCTTCCAGGCGGCCAGCGCGGCGCAGCAGGCGAACAGCGCCGACTGCGACTCCTTGCCGCCGAAGCCGCCGCCCATGCGGCGGCATTCGACCAGCACCTGGTGCGCCTGCCAGCCGAGCATATGGCACACCGCGTGCTGCATTTCGGTCGGGTGCTGGGTCGAGCACCACACTTGCATGCCGTCGTTCTCGCGCGGCGCGGCGTACGAGATCTGGCCTTCCAGGTAGAACTGCTCCTGGCCGCCCAGGTGGATCTTGCCGCTGTCCTGGTGGGCCGCGCTTGCGATGCGCGCAGCGGGCTCGCCGCGCGTCAGGTGCATCGGCGGCAGCACATAGCTGCCGGCCTCGTGCGCGGCTTGCGGCGACAGCACCGGGGGCAGGTCTTCGTAGTCGATGGTGCCCAGGCGGGCGGCGCGGCGCGCGGCGTCATGCGAGGTCGCCACCACGATAAAGACCGGCTGGCCGATGAACTGGACCACGTCGCGCGCCAGGATCGGGTCGTCGTGGATGATCGGGCCGCAGTCGTTGGTGCCGGGGATGTCGTCCACCGTCAGCACGTCGACCACGCCGGGCGCGGCGCGCACCTTGTCGAGCGAGATCGACTTGATGCGGGCGTGCGCGCGGGTGCTCATGCCGAGCGCGGCGTGCAGCGTGCCGGCCAGCTCGGGGATGTCGTCCGTGTAGGTGGCGGTGCCGGCCACGTGCAGGTGGGCGGATTCATGCGGACGCGAGATGCCGACCTGCGAGACCTGTTCGGCGGTGGCGTCGAGCAGGAAGGGTTCGGTTTGCTTGTTCATGCCGATGCTTTCCTTTTTCTCTGGCTCAGGCCGTGGCGGTTTCAGTGGCGCCGGCGCCGATGGCGCGGACGTTGACGGCTGCCGCGGGCAGCGCTTCGGCGCGGGTCTCCAGCCAGAAGCGGTACAGCAGGTTGGCGGCACCGCGGCTGCGGTAAGACGCGGTCGCGCGCATGTCGGACAGCGGCGTGTAGTCCTGCGCCAGCGCGGCCATGCCGGCGCGGGCGGTGGCTTCATCCCACGGCTGGCCGGTCAGGGCCGCCTCGGTGGCGGCGGCGCGCTTGGGCGTGGCGGCCATGCCGCCGAAGGCGATGCGCGCCTGCGTGACGAGGCCGTCCTGCACGGTGATGCCGAATGCGGCACACACGGCGGAAATATCCTCATCAAAGCGTTTGGACAGCTTGTAGGTGCGGAAGTGCTGCGGGCCGGCCACCGGCACGCGCAGCGCGGCGACGAATTCGCCCGGCTGCATCGCGGTCTTCTGGTAGGCCAGGTACAGGTCTTCCAGCGGCAGCGTGCGGCGCGTCTCGCCGTGCTGCAGCACCACTTCCGTGCCCAGCGCGATCAGCGCCGGCATCGAGTCGCCGATGGGCGAACCGTTGGCGATATTGCCGCCCAGCGTGCCGGCATTGCGGATCGGCAGCGAGGCAAAGCGCTTCCACATCTCTTCCAGCTCGGGGTGTGCGGCGTTGAGTGCGGCGTAGGCCTTTTCCAGCGTCACGGCGGCGCCGATCTCGACCATGCCGTCGCGTTCCTCAATGTGGTTCAGGTCTTCCACCTGGCCCACGTAGAGCAGGTTGCCCAGCTCGCGGAACTGCTTGGTGACCCACAGGCCCACGTCGGTGCTGCCGGCCAGGATGCGGATATCGGGCTGTGCCGCCTTGATCGCGCCGAACTCGGCCGCGCTGCGCGGGGCAAAGAACTCCTGGCCCTGGGCGCGGTAGCGGAAGGTCTCGCCGCGCTTGAGGTTGCGCAGGGTGTCGGCGATCTGCTTGGGGTTGAGCTTGTCCGCCGTAGGGGCGGGCAGGGCCATCATGCGCTCGCCGGCGTCGATGATCGGGCGGTAGCCGGTGCAGCGGCACAGGTTGCCGGTCAGCGCGTCGCAGATGGTCTGGCGCGAGGGCGCTTCGCCGCCCGGGGTGTGCTGCTGGTACAGCGCCCACAGCGACATCACGAAGCCGGGAGTGCAGAAGCCGCACTGCGAGCCGTGGCACTCGACCATGGCTTCCTGCACCGGGTGCAGGTTGCCGTCGGCCTGGCGCAGGTCCTCGACCGTGATCAGAGCCTTGCCGTCGAGCGTGGGCAGGAACTGGATGCAGGCGTTGACCGCCTTGAATTCGACATCGCCGCCGTCCTGCAGCTCGCCGACCACGACGGTGCAGGCGCCGCAGTCGCCTTCGGCGCAGCCTTCCTTGGTGCCGGTGCAGCGCGCGTCTTCACGCAGGTACTGCAGCACGGTGCGGGTAATGGGGGCGTCGGATACTTCCTTGACCTGGCCGCGGTGGAAAAAGCGGATGGTTTGCGTCTCCATGGTCTTCTCTCTCTTGGTGATGGCGGAAACATAGCACCCTGGCCTTTCATGCAATATTCGGCCCAGGTGATATGCCCCATCAGCGGGCGGCCCGATTGGTGCCCCGCCGCACCGCCAGGCGCCCCCCTGGAGGAGGTGATTTGACCGTTTGTGGGGCGCCTGTCATACACTATGCGCCGTTCCCATCCCCCACGCCACCCATCTGGCCCCCGCCGGAGGGCCGCCATCGCCATGCACGGACGCGACCATCTCGATACATATTTGCTGCGGGTGCTTCACACCCTGCTGACCGAGCAGAGCGTGACCCGCACGGCCGTGCGCCTGGGCCAGTCCCAGCCCGCCATCAGCAATACCCTGAAGCGCCTGCGGGAGATCACCGGCGATGCCATTTTGGTGCGGGGCAAAAACGGCATGGTGCCGACCGAGCGCGGCCGCGAACTGCTGGCGCTGGCCGAGCAGAGCCTGGCGGCGATGGACCGCATCGCGCGCCCGCCGCAGCAGTTCGACCCGGCCACCACCACGCGCACCTTCCACCTGGGCGCGCCGGACTACCTGGACGCGTTCTTCCTGCCCAATATCGTCGAGCGCGTGCGCCGGCTGGCGCCGGGCGCCAAGCTGTTCGTGCATCCGATGACGTCGTCGTCGGACTTCCTGGACGACCTGGAGCAGGGGCAGCTCGATATCGTGGTCGGCAACTGGCTGTCGCCGCCTGAGCACCTGCATATCTCGCCGCTGTTCGACGACGAGGTGGTGTGCATGCTGGGCGCGCAGCATCCGCTGGCGCGCAAGGGGCTGACGCTCAAGCACTACCTGGAGATGCCGCACCTGGCCCCGGCGCCGTATGCGTCGATGCAGCGCAGCATGATCGACCAGGCGCTGGCCGAGCAGGGCTACAAGCGCAATATCCAGGTCACGCTGCCGTATTTCGGCCTGGTGCCGTATGTGCTGATGAAGACGGATATGGTCTTTACCACCGGCCGCCAGTTTGCTGCGCACTACGCGCAGTACCTGCCGATCCGCATGGTGCCCTCGCCGGTGTCGTTCCCGCGCATGCGCTTCTACCAGCTGTGGCACGAGCGCTGCCATGCGGCGCCGGATGTGATGTGGATCCGGCGCATGATCGCCGAGGTGGCGGCGGACCTGCCGCAGTTGCCGCGGCTGGAGGCAGAGGCCGGCTGAGCGGGCCGGGCAGCAGGCGAGGGGGCTTACTTTGCCTTGTAGCTCGGGAAGAACAACTGCTCGCCTTCCACCTTGTACCCGGCAATCGCGTCCTGTCCTTCCTTTGACGTGATCCACTCCACCAGCTTGATCGCATCCGTGTGGTTGATACCCGCATGCCTGGCGGGGTTGACCGCGATGATTCCGTACGGGTTGAACATCTTCGGATCGCCTTCGATGGCGATGGCCAGGCCGGTCTTGGCGCGATAGGCGCCGTAGGTGGCGCGGTCCGACAGCGTATAGGCCGGCATCTGCGCGGCCATGGTCAGCACCTCGCCCATGCCCAGGCCGGCGTTGACGTACCACGGCTGGCCCTTGGGCTCGATGCCGAGCTGCTTCCAGTAGTCCTTCTCCATCACGTCGGTGCCGGAGTTGTCGCCGCGCGAGATGAACTTGCTGCTGCTGCCTGCGAGCTTGCGGAACCCCGCCAGCACGTCCTTGCCGCCCTTGACGCCTGCCGGGTCGCTGGCCGGGCCGACCACGATGAAGTCGTTGTACATCACGTCGCGGCGGTTCACGCCGTAGCCGGCCGCGACAAAGGCGTCTTCCACCTTGCGCGCGTGCACCAGCAGCACGTCGACGTCGCCCATCTCGCCCATCTTCATGGCCTTGCCCGAGCCGACCGCGATCACCTTCACGGTGACGCCCGCCTTTTGCTCGAAGCGCGGCAGCAGGTATTTCAGCAGGCCCGAGTTCTCGGTGCTGGTGGTGGTGGCCAGCTTCAGTTCCCCGGCATGGGCCGCCGACAGCAGGCCTGCGCAGGCCATCGCAACGAGATGGCGCGCTGGGCGGCGCAGGCGTTGGGCAAGGCGAGGCGACATGCGGTGGCTCCTTTGTATTATGTTTTTCCAGACATAATTGCTTTTGCCTTTCGATCTCATGGAGAATGCGGCAAAAGAACATAAGAATGGGGTATTCATTGTGGTCCAGCCGAGATCGACAAGTAAATATGCTGCGGAGGACATATGATCTTCCGCTTTGACCTGTTTCCGGTGATCGCGCCAGACGACAATCCGCGCGCGAATGGCAAGGTGTTCCAGCTGCTCAAGGCCGTGCGCGAAACCGGGTCGCTGCACCGCGCCGCGCGCGAGATCGGCTTGTCGTACCGCCATGCCTGGGGCGTGATGCGGACCTGGGAGGAAATGCTCGGGCGCAGCGTGCTCGATATGGAGCGCGGCCGCGGTGCCTCGCTGACCCGCTTCGGCGAACGCCTGCTGCGCGCCGAGCTGCGCCTGCGCGAATCGGTCGACCCGGTGGTGCAGAAGGCCATGGCGGACTTCATTGCCGAGCTGGACGATGCCCAGCAGCCGCAGTCGCAGGTGCATTTCACCGGCAGCCATGACCCGGCGGTGGAGGTGCTGGCCGCCGCACTGGGCGAGGCAGGAACCTCGCTGCAGCTCGATACGGTGTTTTGCGGCAGCGTGGAGGGGCTGATTTGCCTGCAGGAGCGGCAGTCGGAACTGGCCGGCTTCTATGTCTCGCCGGTGCAGACCGCGGGCTCGGTCGCGCATGTGACGCTGCGCAAGTGGCTGCGGCCGGCCGCGGTGCGGCTGCTGCGGCTGGCTTGGCGCGAGCAGGGCCTGATCCTGGCGCCGGAGGTGGCGCGCGAGGTGCATGACCTGCGCGACCTGGCGCGCACCCAGGCGCGCTTCGTCAACCGGCAGCGCAGTTCGGGCACGCGCATGCTGTTCGACCAGCTGCTGGCCGCGCAGGGCCTGTACCCCGACCAGATCGCCGGCTACGACGAGACCGAGTTCAGCAACGAGAAGGTGGCCGAGGCCGTGCACGGCGGCCGCGCGCAGGTGGGCTTCGGGCTGCGCATGAATGCCGAGGCCCATGGGCTGGCCTTTGTGCCGTTGACGCGCGAGGCCTACTACCTGGCGCTGCGCAAGAACGACCAGACCGCCGGCTGGATGGCAGCACTGCTGGCGCTGCTGGCCGACCCGGCCTTTGCCCGGCGCATCGAAACGCTGCCCGGCTACAACATGGCCGAGCCGGCCGGCATCCTGACCCCGCAGGAGGCGTTGCCGTGGTTCGGGCCGGGCGGCAAGGTGGACGCCTGAGGGCGAGCCGGGCGGCATGACGCCGACGGGCGCGCGGCTGCGCGGCCCGGTCCGTATTACACTCCCTGCCAGGCGCACCGCGGTTTTGCATCGGCTTGCGCCAGACCCTTGCAAGGAGCGCCATGCTGGAAACCGCCGCGCTGGCCGCGGGCATGTCCTGGGCCAGCGGCTTTCGCCTCTACCTTGCGGTGCTGGCCGCCGGCGTGCTGGCGCGCCTGGGCTGGCTGGACCTGCCGCCCGGGCTGCAGCCGCTGGAATCCTGGTGGGTCATCGGCGTGGCCGCCGTGCTGGCCGTGGCCGAATTCGTCGCCGACAAGGTGCCCGCGTTCGATACCGTCTGGGACGGCATCCATACCTTTATCCGCATTCCCGCCGGCGCGATCCTGGCCGCCGCCGCCTTCGGCCAGCTGGATCCGCAGTGGATGGTGGCGGCAGGGCTGATCGGCGGCACGCTGGCCGGCACCGCGCATGCGGTCAAGGCGGGCACGCGCGCGCTGATCAATGTGTCGCCGGAACCGTTCTCCAATTGGACGGCCTCATTCACTGAAGACCTGACCGCGACCGGCAGCCTGCTGCTGGCGTTCTTCCTGCCGGTGGTGTTCCTGGTCTTGCTGGTGGTCTTCCTGCTGGTGTCGGTGTGGCTGCTGCCGAAATTGTGGCGCGGCGTGCGCCGGCTGCATGCGAGCCTGCGCGGCAGGACCGAGCGGCCTGGCACACCCCGCTAGCTTCCCGGCCATTCCCGTTTTTTTTCGACTGACCCGAGGCGCGCCGCCGCCAGAAACCAAGAACCAAAGCAACCGATGCCTCCCGAGTCCGCCATCGAAGCCCCGGCCACGGCCGCCAACCCCGCCGGCACGCGCCCCGCGCATGGCGGTCGCTTCTCCGCCTGGGGCCAGGCGCTGCGCATGGCGCGGCGCGACTGGATTGCCGGCGAGCTCTACCTGCTGCTGTTTGCGCTGGTGCTGGCCGTGGCCGCGCTGACCAGCGTGGGCTTCATGGCCGACCGCATGCGGCTGGGCCTGGAGCGCGACGCGCGCCAGATGATCGCGTCCGACGTACTGCTGGTGGCTGACCAGCCTTTCGATGCCGCCTTCGCGCAGCGTGCGCAAGCGGCGGGGCTGGCCGTGGCCCAGACCGTCACCTTCCCGAGCATGGCGACTGCCAACGGCAAGGCGCCGGCCGGCGGCGACGCGCCCAGCCAGCTGGCCGCGCTCAAGGCGGTGACCGACGGCTATCCGCTGCGGGGCAAGCTCAAGGTGGCCAGTGCGGCGGGGGCGCCGGATGCGCCCGCCGAAGGCATTCCCGCGCCGGGCACGGTATGGGTCGACGAGGCGCTGCTGGGCGCCCTGGGGGTTGCCGTGGGCGACACCCTGCAACTGGGCAGCCGCAGCTTCCGCATCGACCGCATCATCACGCAGGAGCTTGATCGCGGCACCGGCTTCATGAACTTCGCGCCGCGCGTGCTGATGCCGCTGTCGGACCTGGACAGCACCGGGCTGATCGGCTGGGGCAGCCGCGTGACCTACCGGCTGCTGGTGGCCGGCCCCGACGCCGCCGGCGCTGCCTTCCAGAAATGGGCGCAGGACGAGATCGGACGCCGCAAGCTGCGCAATACCCGGGTCGAGTCGCTGGAGTCGGGCCAGCCGCAGATGCGTGCCACGCTGGACCGCGCCGAGCGCTTCCTGTCGCTGGTGGCAGTGCTGTCGTCGATGATCGCGGCGGTGGCCATCGCCATGTCGGCGCGCCGCTATATGCAGCGCCACACCGATGCCTGCGCGGTCTACAAGTGCCTGGGGCTGTCGCGCGGGCAGATCCTGCGCGCCTTCGGCCTGGAGTTCCTGCTGGTGGGGGCCGCGGGCGCGCTCGCCGGGGTGCTGCTCGGGTACCTGGCGCACTATGGCCTGCTGCTGTCGCTGGGCGGGCTGCTGCGGGTGTCGCTGCCGCTGCCGTCGCTGCTGCCGGCACTGGTGGGCGTGCTGGCGGGGCTGGTGCTGCTGGCCGGGTTCGCGCTGCCGCCGCTGCTGGCGCTGACACGGGTGGCGCCGCTGCGGGTGCTGCGCCGCGATATCGGGTTGCCGCCGGTGTCGGCCTGGGTGGCCTATGCACTGGGCCTGGGCGCCTTTGTCGCGCTGCTGCTGGTGGCGGCGCGCGACCTGCGGCTGGGGCTGACCACCGCGGGCGGCTTTGTCGCCGCGGGCGTGGTCTTCGCGGTGCTGGCGCTGGGGCTGCTGACGCTGCTGTCGCGCCTGCTGCGCGGGCGCCTGCGCGGGCGCGCGGCGATGGGCTGGCGCTTTGCGCTGGCGGTGCTGGAACGCCGCCGCGCGGTCACGGTGCTGCAGACCGTGGCGCTGGCGGTGGGGCTGATGGCGCTGCTGCTGCTCGGCATGACCCGCAACGACCTGGTCGATTCGTGGCGCCAGGCCACGCCGGCCGACGCGCCCAACCGCTTCATCATCAATATCCAGCCGGACCAGCGCGAACCGTTGCGCCAGATGCTGGCCGGCGCCGGCATCAACGACCTGCTCTACCCGATGGTGCGCGGGCGCCTGACCCATATCGGCGAGCGCGCCATCCGCGGCGACAGCTTCGAGGACGGGCGCGCGCGCAACCTGGTCGAGCGCGAATTCAACCTGTCCTATACCGATGCGCTGCCCGAGGGCAACCGCGTGATTGCCGGGCGCTGGTCCAACGGCCCGGACGCCGGCGCCTCGGTGGAAGAGGGCATCGCCAAGACGCTGGGCATCCGGCTTGGCGACACGCTGCGTTTTGACGTGGCCGGCCAGGCGGTGCAGGCCCGCGTGACCTCGCTGCGCAAGCTGGACTGGGGCTCGATGCGGGTCAATTTCTTCGTGATCCTGCCGCCGCAGGCGATGCAGGGGCTGCCCGAGACCTACATCACGTCGTTCCACCTGCCGCCCGCCAGCACGGCGCTGGGCAACCGGCTGATCGCGGCCTTCCCCAACATCACCGTGGTCAATACCGACCTGATCCTGCGCCAGATCCAGGACATCCTGGACCAGGTGATCGCGGCGGTGGAGTTCCTCTTCGTGTTCACGCTGGCCGCCGGCGTGACCGTGCTGTACGCGGCGCTGTCCGGCGCGCGTGACGAGCGCATGCGCGACGCGGGCCTGCTCAAGGCGCTGGGCGCCTCGGCCGCGCTGGTGCGCCAGACCCAGTACGCCGAGTTCCTGGTGGTGGGCGGCCTGGCCGGATTCCTGGCCAGCCTGGGCGCGATCGCGGTGGGCTGGGGCCTGTCGCAGTTCGTCTTCGATTTCCCGTACCGCTTCAATGCCTGGATCGTGCCGGTGGGCGTGGTTTCTGGCATGCTGTGCGCTTTTGCCGGCGGCTGGCTGGGCCTGCGCGAAGTGCTGCGCCAGCCCGCGCTGGCGACCTTGCGTGATGCCTGAGTGGCTGCGCTGTTTGAGTGTGTGATGAGTACTGAATCCAACGACAAGCCCGGCACGGCCGAGGTGACTGCATTTGAGCTGGTGGGCGGCGAAGCGCGCGTGCGCGAGCTGGTCGACCGCTTCTACGACCTGATGGACCTGGAGACCCAGTTCGCCGGGCTGCGCGCGCTGCACCCGCCCTCGCTGGAGGGCTCGCGCGACAAGCTGTTCTGGTTCCTGTGCGGCTGGCTGGGCGGTCCCAACCACTTTATCGAGCGCTTCGGCCACCCGCGCCTGCGCGCGCGCCATATGCCGTTCGAGATCGGCGTGAGCGAGCGCGACCAGTGGATGCGCTGCATGGCGCTGGCAATGCAGGACATCGGCCTGTCCGAAGACCTGCAGCTGCGCCTGATGCAGGCGTTCTTCCAGACCGCCGACTGGATGCGCAACGTGGCGCGCTGAGGCGCCGCCGCTCCCTTCTTTCAACCGAAAGGTTTCGCAAGTTCATGACAGACCAACTGCCTGAAGACGCCGTGCGTTTGCTCGATTTGTGGTTCGGCCAGCCCGGTTCTGCCGCCTGGAATACCGAGCGCCCGCAATGGTTCACCAAGTCGGACGCCTTCGATGCGCAGATCCGCACCAACTTCCTGTCCGACTGGCAGGTCGCCTGCGACGGGGCCCCGGACGACTGGTCGGTCACGCCCGAAGGCGCCTGCGCGCGCGTGGTGCTGCTGGACCAGTTCCCGCGCAACATGTTCCGCAACGATCCGCGCAGCTTCGGCAGCGATACGCTGGCGCTGGCACTGGCCAGGCGCATCGTCGCCACCGGCATGGACCGCAAGCTGCCGACGGACTACCACCGCATGTTCTGCTACATGCCGTTCGAGCATTCCGAGGCGCTGGAGGACCAGGACGAGGCAGTGCGTCTGATGACGCAGCTGCGCGAGGCCAGCGGCGGCGTGGTGGATGTGGTGGAGTGGGCCGAAAAGCACCGCGCGATCATCGCGCGCTTCGGCCGCTTCCCGCACCGCAATGCGGTGCTGGGCAGGCAGAGCACAGAGCAGGAACTGGCGTTCCTGCGGCAGCCGGGCTCGTCGTTCTGAACCGGGCCGGCAGCAGGGGCGCGCTCAGGTCTTGTCGCGCGCCTGTTGCCACTTGTCGACGCGCACGCGCGGAGCGGCCGCCAGCTGGCCCAGCAGGCCGGCGGGCGTGTCTGCCACATGCAGCAGGTCGGCATGCACCTGCTTCATGAAGCCTTCCCGCACTGCGTGCGCAAGGAAACCCAGCAGGCCGTCGTAGAACCCGTTGACATTCAGCAGGCCCACCGGCTTGTCGTGGTAGCCCAGCTGCAGCCAGGTGAAGGTCTCGAACAGCTCTTCGAAGGTGCCCACGCCGCCCGGCATGGCGATAAAGGCGTCGGCACGGTCCGCCATCATCTGCTTGCGCTCGTGCATGTTGCGCACCACGTGCAGCTCGGTCAGGCCGCGGTGGCCCACTTCCTTCTGCATCAGCGCGTCGGGGATGATGCCGATGGCGCTGCCGCCATGTTCCATCACGGCGTCGGCGACGATGCCCATCAGGCCCACCTTGCCGCCGCCGTACACCAGCGCCAGGCCGCTTTCGGCCAGCGTGCGGCCTAGCAGGCGCGCGCCTTCGGCGTATTCAGGACGGTTGCCGGGGCTGGAGCCGCAATACACGCAGACCGATTTCACTTTGCTTCCTTTGCCGCGTCGGCTGCGGCCTTGGCTGCCGCGTAGTCGCGCGCCAGCTGGTCGAATGCGTCCCGGGCCCGGCCGCGCAGGTAGGGCGCCAGGATCGAGAAGATGTGGTAGCTCGATCCGTGCAGGTAGCCGCGAATCTGCTCGGGGTCGTTGTACTGGCGCGGATGCTGCACGAACTGGAACGACAGCCAGTAGGTGGCGATCACCACCATGTTGGTGCAGATGGCCTCGACCTGCTCGGCCGTGGCTTCCATCTCGCCGTCGTCGATGAACTGGCGGCAGATCTCGTGCGCAAAGCGCTTCTTCTGCTCGACGATGCGCTTGAAGTTGGTCTCCAGCATCCGGTTGCGCGCCAGCAGGTCGTTGATGTCGCGGTACAGGAAGCGGTAGTTCCACAGGAACTCGGACATGTACTGCAGGTAGCCCCAGCTTTCGTCCAGCGTGGCCTTGTGGTCGTCCGGCATCTTCAGGCGCCGCTCCATCTCCTGCTCGAAGCGCACGAAGATGGAGTTGATGATGTCGTCCTTGTTGCGGAAGTGGTAGTAGAGATTGCCGGGGCTGATCTCCATGGCTTCCGCAATCGTCGTGGTGGTGACGTTGGGTTCGCCGACTTCGTTGAACAGGCGCAGCGAGACGTCGAGGATGCGGTCCCTGGTGCGGCGGGGGCCGGTTTGCGGTTTCGGTTCCATGGGCGTCCGGGCGATCGGTGCGATCAGTAAGTCGGGGGCAGGGTAGCGATTATAAGCAATCGGCCCGGCCACCCCATCCGGCATCCCCGGCGAGTGACGGATCAGCCCGCCAGCGTCCGCACCCAGCGCACCACGTGCGGCCCGGCGATGGCGACCCAGGTGCCGCCGCACAGCACCAGCGCCAGCATTACCGCGGCGCTGCCGAAATCCTTGGCACGCTTGGACAGGCTGTGCCGCTCCAGCGAAATGCGGTCGATTGCCGCCTCGACGCTGGAATTGAGCAACTCGACGATCAGCACCACCAGCAGCGTGCCCAGCAGCAGGATGCGCTCGACCACGTCCACCGGCAGCAGGAATGCCCACGGCGCCAGGATTGCCACCAGCGTCAGCTCCTGGCGGAACGCGCTTTCCTCGAGCACCGCATAGCGCAGCCCCGACAGCGAATTGATGGCCGCATGCCAGGCGCGCGTCAGGCCGCGGTTGGCCTTGTGGGGGTTCTGCTCGATCGAATAGTCAGCGCTCTGGACTGCCTGCGGCGGCCTCTGCAGAGGCGGGTCGGACGGCAGTTCCGGATGGGGTTTGGGCATGGTTTTGCGGGGCGGGTTGGGCCGCTGCGCTGTCGCGGCCTGGCTTGCCGGCAGCGAACGGCCGAAGATGGGCCAGGAACTGCTCGGAGGCGGCGCGCCACGAGAACCGCTCGGCGTGGGCACGTGCCGTGGCGCGGTCGATGCGCAGCGCTTCCAGGCAGGCTTCGCGCAGGTCTTCGTGCATCGCGCCGGCGGGGCTGTCGCCCAGCACATCGATCGGGCCGGTGACCGGATAGGCGGCCACGGGCAGCCCGCTGGCCAGCGCTTCCAGCAGCACCAGCCCGAAGGTGTCGGTACGGCTCGGGAACACGAACACATCAGCCGAAGCATACACCCGGGCCAGCTCGGGCTGGCTCAGCACGCCCAGGTAGTTGGCGCCCGGATAGCGCGCGCGCAGCGCCGGCAGCGCCGGGCCGTCGCCGACCACCCACTTGGAGCCGGGCAGGTCCAGCGCCAGGAAGGCCTCGACGTTCTTTTCCACCGCCACGCGGCCCACGTACAGGAAGATCGGGTGGGCGGTGTTGAGCACGTTGGGGCGCTGCAGCGTGAACACGTCCAGGTCCACGCCGCGCGTCCACAGCACGGCGTTGGTGATGCCATAGCGCCGCAGGTCGTCCAGCACCACCGGGGTGGGCGCCATCACCGCCTGGGCCGGGCCGTGGAACCAGCGCAGGAAGCGGTACGTCCATGCCAGCGGGATGCCGAAGCGCGCCTGCACGTATTCCGGAAAGCGCGTGTGGTAGGCGGTGGTGAAGGGCAGCCGGCGGCGGAGCGCGTGGCGCCGCGCGGCCAGGCCCAGCGGCCCTTCGGTGGCGATATGCAGGGCGTCCGGAGCGAAGGCCTCGATGCGGCGCTGCACGCGCGCCGCCGGGAACAGCGACAGGCGGATCTCGGGGTAGGTCGGGCACGGCACGGTGCGGAATTCCAGCGGCGTGATCATGTCGACCGTGTGGCCCATGGCCTCGAGTTCGCGGCGCGTGGACTTGAGCGTGCGCACCACGCCGTTGACCTGCGGTTCCCAGGCATCGGTGACGATCAGGATCTTCATGCAGCCTCCTCGGGCGCGGTGGAAGGGCAATGTGGTTGGGGCAAACGGTGGCAGGCCGGGATCAGCCCGCCACGGCGGCGCGGCGACGGCGGCGCGTGGCCGGGGCCGGCGCGTCCAGCAGCGTGGTCCAGTAGACGATCTTCAGCTCGCCTTCCATGGTCTCGACCAGTGCCGACAGGCTTTCGACCCAGTCGCCGTCGTTGCAGTAGAGCTGGCCATTGACCTCGCGGATCTCGGCCTTGTGGATATGGCCGCAGACCACGCCATCGCAGCCGCGGCGGCGCGCTTCATCGACCATCGCGCTCTCGAAGGCGCCGATGTAGTTGACGGCGTTCTTGACCTGGTGCTTGAGGAACTGCGACAGCGACCAGTACGGGAAGCCCAGGCGCGCGCGCAGCCGGTTGAAGTGGCGGTTCAGCGCCAGGATCACCGTGTACAGCGAATCGCCGAGGTAGGCCAGCCAGCGCGCGTGCTGCACCACGCCGTCGAACAGGTCGCCGTGCACCACCCACAGCCGGCGCCCGGAGGCGGTGACATGCACCGCCTCTTCGCGCACGGTGATGTCGCCGAAGGCCATGCCGTCGAACTGGCGCGCGGCCTCGTCGTGGTTGCCGGGAACGTAGATCACTTCAGTGCCCTTGCGCGCCTTGCGCAGCAGCTTCTGCACCACGTCGTTGTGGCTTTGCGGCCAGTACCAGCCGCGGCGCAGCTGCCAGCCGTCGATGATGTCGCCGACCAGGTAGAGCTGGTCGGATTCGTTGTGCTTGAGGAAGTCCAGCAGGTAGTTGGCCTGGCAGCCGGGCGTGCCCAGGTGGATGTCCGACAGCCAGATGGCGCGGTAGCGCTGGATCGGGTGCGGCTCGGGCGGGTAGGTCTGCTGCTGTTCGCGCTGGGGTGCCAGCGCGGCATCCAGGGCCGGCGCCATGAAGGCGGTCAGCGGCGCGGCGCTGTCGCTGTCAGGGCTGCGGCGCAGCCATTGCGTCAGTTGCGCGGTCTTCGACAAATACCCGCGGGCAGATCGGATTGCTTGCACCATGGCAGTCCCGGTTGCGGCGATGGCTGCATTCAGCCAGCCCGCGATGACGGTGCCGTGACGGAAACATGACTGACATATGAATCGTGGCGGAAGTGGAACAGTCCTGGCTGGCGCAGGTGTCAGTGCCCGCGCGCGGACAGCTCCGCGAGGGCGTCGAGTACCGCACGCACCGCGGCGGGATGGCGCAGCAGCGTGACATGACCGATGCCGGCCAGCGCAATATGCCCGGCGCCGTCGAGCCAGCCGGTGCAAGGCGGCCCGGCGATCGAGTCATGCCAGCTGAAGATCGAGATCATGCGCGCACGGCGGCGCGGGGTTTCCGCGGCGGCGAGCGCGCGCAGCCAGGGGCTGCCGCAACGCATCTGGCGCGCATTGGCGCCGCCGCCAAAGCGCGCCAGCGCGCTGCCGTGGTGGGGGCTGCCCAGCGTCACCACGCCGGCGCAGACGTCTTCGTCGCCCGCCAGCTGCAGCGCGGCGCGCGCGGCCAGCCCGCCCATGCTGTGGCAGACCAGCAGCGGCGGGCGTCCGGCCTCGGCTGTGATGCGCCGCATGGCGGCCAGCAGCGTGCGCGCGTAGTCGTCGATGTCGCCGAACACCGGCTTGAGCTCGATCCCCTCGCAGCGGTAGCCAGCGGCGGCCAGTGCCGGCTGCATGTCGAGCCAGATGGCCTGCCCGCAGGCGTAGCCGTGCACCAGCAGCACCGGCGGGGCGTCGCGGCCGGGCAGGGCATCGAGCGGTGCGGCAAAGGGCGCGTGCGCGCGGAATGGCTGCAGCCAGTCGAACATGCGCAGCACGGCCACGCACTCGGCCGCAAAGCAGCGCAACGCCTCAGGCAGGCGCAGCGGACGGCGCGTGGCGGCGAGTTCAAGCGGTGGTGCGGGCGGGTGATTGCCGCGTCCGACCCACAGGCCGCGCCCGCTCAGGGCGAAAGCGAAGGCAATGCCGCTGGCGAAGCTGCCGAGGATGGCCGCCACACCGGCGGCGACCGCGCCGGGCCATGGCCATCCGGCCAGTTGCACCAGCCCGGCGGCGATGCCCAGCGCGGCGGCTGCCTGCAAGGTCACCGCAAGGCGGCGGATGCCGGCAGCCGACAGGCTCATGGCTTGGGCGGGCGCAGGTCGGTCAGCCGCGTGCCGGCCAGGCGGTCATGCAGGAACTGGCGGCGCGGATCCAGCCACGCCAGCAGGACCCAGACCAGCAGGCCGGCGCACAGCACCGCTACGAACGGCCCCTTGACCAGCCCCAGCATATGGCCGACTGCCGCCGATGGCGGCAGCCACAGCCATGCCAGCACGTAGCGCAGCGCCGCCTGCGGCCAGCGCGGCGGCACGCCGGCGGCGTTCTCGACGCGCATGCGCCAGGTCTGCATGGCCAGGGTCTGGCCGTTGCGTTGCCAGAACCAGGTGAAATACAGGCCCATCACCAGGAAGCTCCACACCTGGATCACGAGCGGCCCGTCCACACCAAGCTTCTGCAGCAGCGGTTGCACCAGCAGGTAGGCAGCGGTCGAGGCGCTCAGCACGCCGAACAGCAGCACGCCCTCATAGAGCATGCAGGCGATGCGTCGGCGCAAGGGCGGGGCGGCGGGGCGGGCGGCTGCGGCGGGCTTGGGATCGAGGGTGGCAGCGGGCATGGAAGGCGAAGAAGGCTGGGCTGGCGCACGGGGGCGTGGCGGTGCCGGCGCGGGTCAGTCGGGGCCGGCCTTGCTGCGCTGGCCGGCGTGAGACGGCCATTATGCCAAATGACGTGGGGATTACTGGCGCACGGTGGCGTCGGAAGCCGCGGCCGCTTCGGTGGCGACCTCGGCTGCGGATGCCGGTGCGGCGAGCGCTGCCGGTGCCGAGGCGGCCGGCGCCGAGGCGGCGGTCACGGCCGCGGGCGCGGAGGCCGGTTGCGCCTGGGCTTCGCTGGCGGGCTTGCCGGCAGCGTGGCCACTGCGACCCGCTGCGGCGCTGGCCGATTTCGGCTCGCGGTGGAACTCGCGGCTGGTTTCGCTGGGCAGGCGCTTGCCGCTGGGCAGCGCGCTGACAGCGCCGGGGCGGCGCGGCACGTGGTCGGTGGCGGCCAGCTTCTTTTTCTGCTCTTCAGGCAGCTGCTGGTACTTGTCCCAGGCCTCGGCCTTTTTCTCGGCCGGCAGCGAGCGGGTGATCTGGTAGTTCTCGCGCGCCAGCCGGCGTTGCTGCGGGGTCATCTTGACCCATTCCGCCATGCGCGCCTGCAGCCGGGCCTGCTCGGCCGGGGAGAACTTGGGGTAGCGCTCGGCGATGCGCAGCCACTTGTGGCGGTTCAGTTCCGGCAGGCTGTCCCACAGCGGCTGCAGCGGGGCCAGGATGCGCTGGTTGACCGGGCTCAGATCGGCCCAGGCCGGCCGGGCATTGGTTGCCTGCGCGGCCGCAGGCGCTGTCACCGCCGAAGCCCCCTGGGCATGCGCCGCGGGCGGCAGCAGGCCCCAGCAGGCGGCTGCGCCGGCACCGGCCAGCAGCGCGGCCAGCCGGCGGCGCAAGGCGTCGGGGTGGAATATTGCGCGCGCCATGCTATTGCCCGCGCTTCAGGAATACGTGGAAGCCCTCGTCGGCGTAGGCCGTGGGCGGCAGGTCGTCGAGCAGCATGGCGGCGTCGATATCGGCCAGTTCCTCGATGCGCTTCTGCTCCTGCCAGTGATAGATACCGATCAGGCCGGCGGCCAGCGCCACCAGCGTCCAGATCAGGCCAAGGCGGCGCAGCCAGGCGCCGGCGCGGTACAGCGGGGAGCTGTCTTCATCAAACAGCGGGACGTGCGCGCCGGGCATGGCCAGTTGCGGGACCAGCACGGGCGCCTCGGCCTTCTTGCGGGCGACCGCCATCCGGCGCGCAGCGGCGAGCCTTTCGGTGATGTCGGCCGGCAGGTCGTCGGTGCCGGCATCGAGTGCCGCCCGAATCTCTTGGGCAAACCGGCGTTCGCGGATTTCTTTTTCGTTTCTGCTCATAGTCGGACCCCCCGTGCGCGCAGGGCCTGCGCAAGTGTATGCGTGGCACGGGAACAGTGCGTCTTGACGCTGCCTTCGGAGCACCCCATTACGGCGGCGGTTTCGGCGACGTCCATATCTTCCCAGTAACGCATCAGGAATGCCTCGCGTTGACGCGTCGGCAGGCGCTGGATTTCCTGCTCGATGATGTGCATGACCTGGGCGCGCTCGACCTTGTCGGCGCTGCTTTCGGCCGATTCGGAGCCGGCCTGTGCCTCCAGCGTCTCAAGCAGGTCATTGTCGTCGCCGTCGCGGTCGTCGCGCAGGCTGGAAAACAGCGAGACCCAGGTGTTGCGCACCTTCTGGCGGCGGAACCAGTCGTGGATGGTGTTCTGCAGGATGCGCTGGAACAGCGGCGCCAGCTCGGCGGCGCCTTTGTCGCCGTACTTCTCGGCCAGCTTGATCATGGCGTCCTGGACAATGTCCAGCGCGGCGTCGTCGTCGCGGACCGCAAATACGGCCTGCTTGAAGGCGCGGCGCTCGACGCTGGCAAGAAAATCGGACAGTTCCTGGTCGGTGGCCATTCGGGCGGTTGCGGCTCGTTGCTGCGGGACAAATGCCCGGTTCTGGTGAATGTGCTGCGTACGGCCCGTGGCACATTCGAGGTGCTGCGATGCTAGCAAAAAAACGACCCCCTGTACCACTTTGTATTACTGCAAATACATTGCGGCGCGCAAAAAATCCGCCGCAACTCCGGAAAATCCCTCATGCGCAGGGCAAAAACAACCGTAGACCGCGCTGGTGCATTGCAGTATCATCGTCGGTTCACACGACATCAGTGGTTGTCTCATCCGGCCGCTTATGAGGCGGTCTTCCATGCAGACGCGCACCGCTTGAACCCGAGCCACAAGCCCGGCAGAGAGCATCCAAACAATTTTTTGCCGAAAATTGCAAAGGACTGAAATGAACATGCCCAGCGCGGAATTCTCCCACGCAGACAGCAATTCATCTGCCGCACCCGAAATGATCGGGGCGGAAATTCTCGTTCACGCACTTGCTGAAGAAGGCGTCGAGTACGTCTGGGGCTACCCCGGCGGCGCAGTGCTGTATATCTACGACGAGCTCCACAAGCAAACCAAGTTCGAGCACATCCTGGTGCGCCACGAGCAGGCCGCGGTTCATGCCGCAGACGGCTATGCACGGGCAACCGGCAAGGTGGGCGTGGCGCTGGTGACCTCCGGTCCCGGCGTGACCAATGCCGTCACCGGTATTGCCACCGCGTACCTCGACTCGATCCCGATGGTGGTGATCACCGGCAACGTGCCGACCCACGCCATTGGCCAGGACGCCTTCCAGGAGTGCGACACGGTCGGCATTACCCGCCCGATCGTCAAGCACAACTTCCTGGTGAAGGACGTGCGCGACCTCGCCGCGACCATCAAGAAGGCGTTCTTCATTGCCGCGACCGGCCGTCCGGGCCCGGTGGTGGTGGACATCCCCAAGGATGTCTCGCGCAATGCCTGCAAGTACGAGTACCCCAAGTCGATCGACATGCGCTCGTACAACCCGGTGAACAAGGGCCACTCGGGCCAGATCCGCAAGGCCGTGGCCCTGCTGCAAGGCGCCGAGCGTCCGTATATCTACACCGGCGGCGGCGTGGTGCTGGCCAATGCCAGCGACGAGCTGCGCCAGCTGGCGGCGCTGACCGGCCACCCGGTGACCAACACGCTGATGGGCCTGGGCGCGTTCCCCGGCACCAGCAAGCAGTTCGTCGGCATGCTCGGCATGCACGGCACGTATGAAGCCAACATGGCCATGCAGAACTGCGACGTGCTGATCGCCATCGGTGCCCGCTTCGACGACCGCGTGATCGGCAACCCGGCGCACTTCACCTCGCAGGCGCGCAAGATCATCCATATCGACATCGATCCGTCGTCGATCTCCAAGCGCGTCAAGGTCGACATCCCCATCGTCGGCAACGTCAAGGACGTGCTGCAGGAACTGATCGCCCAGATCAAGGCCAGCGATATCAAGCCCAAGCGCGAAGCGCTCGCCAAATGGTGGGAGCAGATCGAGCAATGGCGTTCGGTGGACTGCCTGAAGTACGACCGCAGCTCCGAGATCATCAAGCCGCAGTACGTGGTGGAAAAGATCTGGGAACTGACCAAGGGCGACGCCTTTATCTGCTCCGACGTCGGCCAGCACCAGATGTGGGCCGCGCAGTTCTACAAGTTCGACGAGCCGCGCCGCTGGATCAATTCCGGCGGCCTGGGCACGATGGGCGTGGGCCTGCCGTACGCGATGGGCATCAAGAAGGCATTCCCGGAAAAGGAAGTCGTCACCATCACCGGTGAAGGCTCGATCCAGATGTGCATCCAGGAACTGTCGACCTGCCTGCAGTACGACACCCCGGTGAAGATCTGCTCGCTCAATAATGGCTACCTGGGCATGGTGCGCCAGTGGCAGGAGATCGAGTACGACAACCGTTACTCGCACTCCTACATGGACGCGCTGCCCGATTTCGTCAAGCTGGCCGAGGCCTACGGGCACGTCGGCATGCGCGTCGAGAAGACGTCGGACGTCGAGCCGGCGCTGCGCGAGGCGTTCCGCCTGAAGGACCGTACCGTGTTCCTGGACTTCCAGACCGATCCCACCGAAAACGTCTGGCCGATGGTCCAGGCGGGCAAGGGCATTTCCGAAATGCTGCTCGGCGCGGAGGACCTGTAATGCGTCACATCATTTCGGTCCTGCTGGAAAACGAACCGGGCGCGCTGTCGCGCGTGGTGGGCCTGTTCTCGGCCCGCGGCTATAACATCGAGACGCTGACCGTGGCACCCACCGAGGATGCCTCGCTGTCGCGCATGACCATTGTCACCTCCGGCTCGGATGACGTGATCGAGCAGATCACCAAGCACCTGAACCGCCTGGTGGAAGTGGTCAAGGTGGTCGACCTGACCGAAGGCGCGCACATCGAACGCGAGCTGATGCTCGTCAAGGTGCGCGCGGTGGGCAAGGAGCGCGAGGAAATGAAGCGCACCGCCGACATCTTCCGCGGCCGCATCATCGATGTCACCGAGAAGACCTACACCATCGAGCTGACCGGCAACGGCGTCAAGCTCGATGCGTTCCTGGACGCCATCGACCGCACCGCCATCCTCGAGACCGTCCGTACCGGCGGCTCGGGCATCGGCCGCGGCGAGCGCATCCTGAAGGTCTGACCGGGCCCCGGCTCACCCATACGGCTTCACGCAGCATCCCCGGGGCGGCGCGATCCGGACGCACACGATGCGTCCGAGGATGCCGCCCCCCTCATACAAAAGACAGAGATTGAAGGAATCATCATGAAAGTGTTTTACGACAAGGACGCCGACCTCTCCCTGATCAAGGGCAAGAACGTCACCATCATCGGCTATGGCTCGCAGGGCCATGCCCACGCGCTGAACCTGAAGGATTCGGGCGTCAATGTGACGGTCGGCCTGCGCAAGAGCGGCGCGTCGTGGAACAAGGCTGCCAACGCCGGCCTGCAAGTGAAGGAAGTGGCCGAGGCCGTCAAGGGTGCCGACGTGGTCATGATCCTGCTGCCGGACGAGCAGATCGCCGACGTGTACAAGAACGAAGTGCACGACAACATCAAGGAAGGCGCGGCGCTGGCCTTTGCCCACGGCTTCAACGTGCACTACGGTGCCGTGATCCCGCGCGCCGACCTGGACGTGATCATGATCGCGCCGAAGGCCCCGGGCCACACCGTGCGCGCCACGTACACGCAAGGTGGCGGCGTGCCGCACCTGATCGCCGTGCACCAGAACAAGTCCGGCGCCGCCCGTGACATCGCGCTGTCGTACGCCACCGCCAACGGCGGCGGCCGTGCCGGCATCATCGAGACCAACTTCCGCGAAGAAACCGAAACCGACCTGTTCGGCGAGCAGGCCGTGCTGTGCGGCGGTACCGTCGAGCTGATCAAGGCTGGCTTCGAAACCCTGGTGGAAGCCGGCTACGCGCCGGAAATGGCCTACTTCGAGTGCCTGCACGAACTGAAGCTGATCGTCGACCTGATCTACGAAGGCGGCATCGCCAACATGAACTATTCGATCTCCAACAACGCGGAATATGGTGAGTACGTCACCGGCCCGCGCGTGGTGACCGAAGAGACCAAGAAGGCGATGAAGCAGTGCCTGACCGACATCCAGACCGGCGAGTACGCCAAGAGCTTCCTGCTGGAGAACAAGGCCGGCGCCCCGACGCTGATCTCGCGCCGCCGCCTGACGGCCGAGCACCAGATCGAGGAAGTGGGTGCCAAGCTGCGCGCGATGATGCCGTGGATCGCCAAGAACAAGATGGTCGACCAGTCGAAGAACTAAGCTGCATCGCTGTCTGATGGCCCGCGCCGCACGGCGGCGGGCCGAAGCCGTTCAGCGTTCCGTGCCACGCCCTTCTATTATCAGAGGGGAGTCGCGGGACCTGAACGGCTTTTTGTTATGCTTGTCAGACTTTGGGCAAGGCGTGCATTATCCTGCTCCGCGACCACGGGGGCGCCGCCCGATGGCGGCTATTGCCGCCGCCGCGCCGCCTTGCCATGGTCTTGTATCCACCGACACCTGTACTGCATGAACTATCCTCATCCGCTGATCGCCCGTGAAGGCTGGCCGTTCCTGGCCGGCGCCTTTGTCATCTCGCTGCTGGTGCACGCCAGCGCGGGCTTCTGGTGGGCGTTGCCGTTGTGGATCATCACGGTATTCGTGCTCCAGTTCTTCCGCGATCCGCCGCGCCCGATCCCGTCGCAGCCCAACGCGGTGCTGGCCCCCGCGGACGGCCGCATCGTCGTGGTCGAAAAGACCCAGGACCCGTACGCCGGCCGCGAGGCGCTGAAGATCAGCGTCTTCATGAACGTCTTCAACGTGCACTCGAACCGGGTCTCGGTCGATGGCGCGGTCGAGAAGGTCGAATATTTCCCCGGCAAGTTCGTCAACGCCGACATGGACAAGGCCTCGGTCGAGAACGAGCGCAATGCCGTGCTGATCCGGCGCGCTGCGGACGGCCAGCTGGTGACGCTGGTGCAGGTGGCCGGCCTGGTGGCTCGCCGCATCCTGTGCTACACCAAGGTGGGCGACAACCTCTCGCGCGGCCAGCGCTACGGCTTTATCCGCTTCGGCTCGCGCGTGGACGTCTACCTGCCGCTCGATGCGCGTCCGCGCGTGACCATCGGCGAGAAGGTATCGGCCTCGTCGACCATCCTCGCCGAACTCGACGTGAAGTGAGAGACAGCCTGACCGGAGGACTGTGATGGTTGCCTTCCATCGACGTAACAAGCGCAGCAGCAGCGGCAACGTGACCCACCTGCGGCCGTTCCGCCATAACCAGCTGCGCGGCGCCGACGACAACTTCGATGACGAAGCCGCCGACGACCACGACATCGTCTATCAGCGTCCGCGCCGGCGCGGCATCTACCTGCTGCCCAACGCGTTCACCACTGCGGCGCTGTTCGCGGGTTTCTTCGCCATCGTCCAGGCCATGAACATGCGCTTCGATGCGGCGGCCATCGCCATCTTCGCGGCGATGGTGCTGGACGGCATGGACGGGCGCGTGGCGCGCATCACCAATACGCAGAGTGCGTTTGGCGAGCAGTATGACTCGCTGTCGGACATGACCTCTTTCGGGGTTGCGCCGGCGCTGGTGATGTATGAGTGGATCCTGCATGACCTGGGCAAGTGGGGGTGGATCGCAGCCTTTGTCTACTGCACCTGCGCTGCGCTGCGCCTGGCGCGCTTCAACGCCAACATCGGCGTGGTAGACAAGCGCTTCTTCCAGGGCCTGCCCAGCCCGGCCGCCGCCGCGCTGGTCGCGGGCTTCGTCTGGCTGGTGATCGACAACAAGCTGCCGGTCAAGGAGCTGTGGATGCCGTGGGTGGCGTTCGGCATCACGCTGTACGCCGGCCTGTCGATGGTGTCCAACGCGCCGTTCTACAGCGGCAAGGCGCTTGACGTTCGCTACCGCGTGCCGTTCGGCATGATGGTGCTGGTCCTGGTGCTGTTCGTGGTGGTGTCCACCGATCCGCCGGTGGCGCTGTTCGGCCTGTTCGTGGCCTATGCGATCTCGGGCTATGTGCTATGGGCCTGGCGGGCGATGCACGGCAAGCCGGCCATCGAGAAGAAGCAGCGCGAGAACGGCGGCAAGGCTTCTTAGACGTTTCAGGCAGAAGGGCGCTCAGGCGCCCTTCATGCATTTCCGGATTCACAATTGTTTTCATGCCGCGGCCATCAAGGCGTGGCACTCTGCAGTGTTTTCCACTCACCGTCAGGAGGATGTCATGGGCATGTTCGACTTCATCAAGGAAGCGGGAGAAAAGCTGTTCGGCACGGGCGAGGCCAAGGCCGCGCAAGAGGCCGCCGCGGCGGATGCGTCGGCGGAGAAGGTCGATGCCGCCAATCGCGCCGCGGGCGATGCGATCGAGGGCTACATCAGGAAGATGGGCCTGGATGCCACCGGGCTGATGGTGCAGGTGGACGGCTCGCAGGGGCTGGTCACCGTGTTCGGCGTGGCACCGGACCAGGCCACGCGCGAGAAGATCATCCTGTGCGCCGGCAATGTCGAGGGCGTGGACAAGGTCGAGGACAAGATGTCCGTCAACGTCGAGTCCGCGGAATCGAGCTGGCATACCGTGGTCAAGGGCGACACGCTGTGGGCGATCTCCCAGGCTGCTTACGGCAACGGTGCCGAGTACAACAAGATCTTCGAGGCCAACAAGCCGATGCTGAGCCACCCGGACAAGATCTATCCGGGCCAGAAGCTGCGCATTCCGCCCAAGGGCTGATCCGTGCCGCTGGCGCGTCCGGGCAATATGGGCTAAACCCTGTATTGCACGGGCGCGCCAACTCGGCTATAGTCGCGGGCATGATTTCGCGCCAAGTCCTAATCGCCCGCACCACCCTAGGTGGCCTACTAGGCCATCAGGTCGGGACGCGCGCGCGCTAAGGACGGACTTACCCCTTAGCGCGAAATCCGCAAGGAATTTTTCCAACGCCCCGGCCTGCTCCATGCACGCCGGGGCGTTTTGCATTCCACAGCCGTGGAGCGCGGAACAGGCGGTAGGCCCCGGACGCAGCATGCCGGGGACAGCACACGACAAGCAATCAGGAGCTCCACAAAATGTCTGACAAACTCATCATTTTCGACACCACCTTGCGTGACGGCGAGCAGTCGCCCGGCGCCTCGATGACCCGCGAGGAAAAGATCCGCATCGCACGCCAGCTGGAACGCCTGAAGGTCGATGTGATCGAGGCCGGTTTCGCGGCGAGCTCCAACGGCGACTTCGAGGCCATCCGCTCGATCGCGCAGGTGGTCAAGGACTCGACCATCTGCTCGCTGGCCCGTGCCAACGACAAGGACATTGCCCGCGCCGCCGAGGCGCTCAAGCCGGCCAACTCGTTCCGCATCCACACCTTCATCGCCACCTCCGCGCTGCACATGGAGAAGAAGCTGCGCATGACGCCGGACGAGGTGTACCAGCAGGCCCGCCTGGCGGTGCGCTTTGCGCGCCAGTTCACCGACGATATCGAGTTCTCGCCGGAAGACGGCAGCCGCTCGGACATGGACTTCCTGTGCCGCGTGCTGGAAGGCGTGATCGCCGAGGGTGCGACCACCATCAACCTGCCGGATACCGTGGGCTATGCCGTGCCGGAAGGCTACGCCGAGCTGATCCGCTCGGTGCGCGAGCGCATTCCCAACTCGGACAAGGCGATCTGGTCGGTGCACTGCCATAACGACCTGGGCATGGCCGTGGCCAACTCGCTGGCCGCCGTCAAGATGGCGGGCGCGCGCCAGATCGAATGCACCATCAACGGCCTGGGCGAGCGCGCCGGCAACACCAGCCTGGAAGAAGTGGTGATGGCGGTGAAGACCCGCCGCGACTATTTCGACCTCGATATCGGCGTGGATACCACGCAGATCGTGCCGGCCTCGAAGCTGGTGTCGCAGATCACCGGTTTCGTGGTGCAGCCGAACAAGGCCGTCGTGGGTGCCAATGCCTTCGCGCATGCCTCGGGCATCCACCAGGATGGCGTGCTCAAGGCGCGCGACACCTACGAGATCATGCGTGCGGAGGATGTGGGCTGGAGCGCCAACAAGATCGTGCTGGGCAAGCTGTCGGGCCGCAATGCCTTCAAGCAGCGCCTGCAGGAGCTTGGCATCGAGCTTGAAAGCGAAACCGAAGTCAACGCCGCCTTCACCCGCTTCAAGGAATTGGCCGACCAGAAGGCCGAGATCTTCGACGAGGACATCGTCGCCATCGTCTCGAACGAGGCCCAGCACGATGCCAACGAGCACTTCCGCTTTATCTCGCTGTCGCAGCGCTCCGAGACCGGTGAGCGCCCGCATGCGCGCGTGGTGTTCAGCATGGACGGCCAGGAGCAGAGCGGCGAGGGCGAGGGCAACGGTCCGGTCGACGCCACCCTGCATGCGATTGAATCACGCGTGTCCAGCGGCGCAGAGATGGTGCTCTATTCGGTGAATGCCATCACCGGCGGCACCGAGGCCCAGGGCGAAGTCACCGTGCGCCTGTCCAAGGCCGGCCGCATCGTCAACGGCGTGGGCACCGACCCGGATATCGTCGCCGCCTCGGCCAAGGCCTACCTGGCCGCGCTGAACAAGCTGCACGACAAGGCTGTGCAAAAGATCAATCCGCAGATCTGACCCAGGCCCCTGCGTAAACGGCGGAAGGCTTACCCGGCCTGAGCGTCCGGACCAGGCCCGCCATTCCCGACCCGGGGATGGCGGGCTTTTTTCATGGCTCAGCGGCGGCGCTCGTCGGGGTCGTACATCGGGTCGGGCGTGATCTGGGTCTGGCGCAGGATGCCGGCGTCGTCGAAATAGAAGTGGTACAGCGACGGCCACACGTCTTCATGGCGGAAGCGGTAGGACCAGACCTCGCGCCGCATCAGCGGGTAGTACTCGACCGGCAGGCGCGTCATGCCGAAATGCTCGGCCACATCCTGCTTGGTCCAGGTGCCGACCTGCGCCTTGTACAGTTCCAGCGTGGACAGCACATTGCTGAAGCGGGTCAGGTTGCCGTTGCGGTCGAAGTCGGCACCATAGGCGTACTGGCCCAGCGGCTGCTTGGTGTAGATCCAGCGCGAGGTACCGTCGCGCAGCTGGAACACATCGGTGGGCGGCCCGAACGCAGCCTGTACTGCGGCCTGCGGCTGGCCCACCAGCCTGGTGCCTTCCGGTACCGGCATCAGCGTGGTGCAGGCAGACAGCATGGCGGCGCCCAGCGCCAGCATGAGCCGGCGCGCGCCGTTGGCGATGACAGAATTCATGGCGAACCTCGGTCGATGCGTGGATGGTGAATACCGCAAGTGTAGTGCGGCCTCCGCGCTTGTGTGCGCCGGGCGCTGCTTTTCAGTGGATCTTCCCGCAAGCTGGCGCTTTCCTCGCGGAAACGGCAGTCAATGATCGGGCCCGGTGGCATTTGCCCGCAACCGGTCGCTGCCGTACTATCCTGCGCTTTCCGGGAGAGAACATGAAGGTTGCGGCACGGTGGCGTGGATGGCTGGGCGGGTTGTTGCTGGCGGCAGCGGCGGGCGCGTCGGCTCAAGAGCCGATCCGGCTGGGCATGATCGACGGGTTGTCCGGCCCGTTTGCCAACGCGGGCGAAGCCGTGACGCGCAACCTGCGCCTGGCAATCGAGCGCATCAATGCGCGCGGCGGCGTGAAGACCGCCGAGGGTGCGCGGCCCATGGAGCTGGTCACCTTTGACAGCAAGGGCAATGTCGACGAGAGCCTGATCCAGTTGCGGGCCCTGACCGACAAGCGCATTCCCTTTGTCCTGCAGGGCAACAGCTCGGCCGTGGCCGGCGCGCTGGTGTCGGCCATCAACCGCCACAATGCGCGCCAGCCCGACGCGCGCGTGCTGTTCCTGAACTACTCGGCGGTCGATCCCAGCCTGACTAACGAGAACTGCAGCTTCTGGCATTTCCGCTTTGACGCCAGTGCCGACATGCGCATGCAGGCGCTGACCGAGGTGATCCGCCAGGACCAGTCGGTGCGCAAGGTGTACCTGATCGACCAGGACTACAGCTTCGGCCACCAGGTGTCGCGCTCGGCTCGCGAGATGCTGGCGGCGCGCCGGCCGGATATCCAGATCGTGGGCGACGAGTTCCACCCGATCGGCAAGATCAAGGACTTTGCGCCCTATATCGCCAAGATCAAGGCGAGCGGGGCGGACGCGGTCGTCACCGGCAACTGGGGCAACGACCTGACGCTGATGGTCAAGGCCGCACGCGAAGGCGGACTGCAGGCCAAGTTCTACACCTTCTATGGCAATGGCCTGGGCGCGCCCGCGGCGATGGGCGATGCCGGCGTGGGCCGCGTGCTGGCGGTGGCCGAGTGGCACCCGAATGTGGGCGGGGCGGCGTCGGACGCGTTCTACCAGCAGTTCCGCGCGCGCTATCCGGAGCCGAAGGACGACTACGTGCACCTGCGCATGCAGATGATGGTGGAAATGCTGGCGCGCGCGATCGAGCAGGCCGGTTCCACCGATGCGGTCAAGGTGGCGGGCGCGCTCGAGAACATGCGCTACGTCAACCAGTTCCACGAGGCCACCGTGCGCGCCGACGACCACCAGGTGCTGCAGCCGCTGTACGTGTCGGTGATGGAGCGCCAGGGCGGGGCAGTGCGCTTCGACAATGAGGGCTCGGGTTATGGCTTCCGTACCGTGCGCAAGCTCAAGGCCGCGCAGACCACGCTGCCCACCACGTGCCGGATGGAGCGCCCCTGAGCGCCAGCGCGCCCGCACGGGCCGCCCGGTATTCCTGCCGTAGCTTTTCGGCTATAATCCGCGGCTGTCGTTGCCTGGCCGTTGGCCCGGTGGCGGCGGTAGCCAGTCAAGACATGGCACGACGCATGCGGCGCATCCCGCGCTGTAGCGTTCGCAAGTGAAAGGAAATCATCATGGCAGTTGCCGATATCAACAAGTCCGAAGTCATCAAGCAGTTCGCACGTGGCGCCAACGACACTGGCAGCCCCGAAGTGCAAGTGGCCCTGCTGACCACCCGCATCAACGAACTGACCCCGCACTTCAAGGCCAACATGAAGGATCACCACAGCCGCCGCGGTCTGCTGCGCATGGTGAGCCGCCGTCGCCGCCTGCTGGACTACCTCAAGTCCAACGACGCCGACCGTTACCGCGCCCTGATCGAAAAGCTGGGCCTGCGCAAGTAAGGTTGCGCCCGATGGCAGCGCGATTCCAGGGTTTGCACGGTTTCGCGTGAGGCCTCGATGCCTGCTTCAGCAATGCTGGGGCAGGCATTTTGCATTTCTGGCGGGGTGAATCGGCCTTGCCCAGAGATGCGGGCAGTTGATGGAGTGATTTTCGCTTCACGCCGCCCGGCGGACATTCTGATTCACCGGGCGCCCGTTGCAGCAAGCTGCGCAACGGAGTAAGTTGTTCTTTTTTTGTTTTCAATACCCCGGACCGGCCAAGGAAACAGGGCTTTGTGTCATTCCAGCACGGCATCGGCAACGCCGGTGCCGTGCTGGAATGGCATAGCACTTCCCTGCGACTGCGACCGGCGACCCGGCAGTTTGCCTGCGGCTGAGAACGCAGGCGTCGCAGGCCGTGCGCGTGTTATTGCGTGATTGCGCGGCCTGCACGCAAGCCAAGGAATGCACATGTCCATGTTCAACAAGATCGTCAAGGAATTCCAGTGGGGCCAGCACACGGTCCGCATGGAAACCGGCGAAATCGCCCGCCAGGCCGGCGGTGCCGTGCTGGTCGATGTGGAAGACACCGTGGTGCTGGCGACCGTGGTCGCCGCCAAGAACCCGAAGCCGGGCCAGGACTTCTTCCCGCTGACCGTCGACTACATCGAGAAGACCTACGCGGCCGGCAAGATCCCCGGCGGCTTCTTCAAGCGTGAAGGCCGTCCGTCGGAAAACGAGACCCTGACCTCGCGCCTGATCGACCGTCCGCTGCGCCCGCTGTTCCCGGAAGGCTTCTACAACGACGTCCAGGTGGTGATCCACGTGGTGTCGCTGAACCCGGAAGTGCCCGCTGACATTCCCGCGCTGATCGGCGCGTCGGCCGCGCTGGCCGTGTCGGGCATCCCGTTCAACGGCCCGGTTGGCGCCGCGCGCGTGGGCTACAAGGATGGCCAGTACCTGCTCAACCCGACCCGCTCGCAGCTCGCCACCTCGGACCTGGACCTGGTGGTCGCCGGTACCGAGCGCGCCGTGCTGATGGTGGAATCGGAAGCCAACCAGCTGTCGGAAGACGTCATGCTGGGCGCCGTGGTCTATGGCCATGAGCAAATGCAGATCGCGATCAACGCCATCCATGAGCTGGTGCGCGAAGGCGGCAAGCCCGAGTGGGACTGGGCCCCGGCCGCCAAGAACGAGCCGCTGATCGCCAAGGTCACCGAAGTTGCACTGCCGCTGCTGCAGGAAGCCTACCAGCTGCGCCAGAAGTCGGCCCGCAGCCAGAAGCTGAAGGAAGTAAACGCCAACGTGGCGGCCGCGCTGGCAGCCGCCGGCGTGGAAGCCGACAAGGTGGAAGTCGGCAACATCATGTTCGACCTCGAAGCCAAGATCGTGCGCGGCCAGGTGCTGGCCGGCGAGCCGCGTATCGACGGCCGCGACACCCGCACGGTGCGCCCGATCGAGATCCGCTCGTCGGTGCTGCCGCGCGCGCACGGCTCGGCGCTGTTCACCCGTGGTGAAACGCAGGCGCTGGTGGTGGCCACGCTCGGCACCAAGAGCGACGAGCAGATCATCGACGCACTGGCCGGCGAATACCGCGACCGCTTCATGCTCCACTACAACATGCCCCCGTTCGCCACCGGTGAAACCGGCCGCGTGGGCAGCCCGAAGCGCCGTGAAATCGGCCACGGCCGCCTGGCCAAGCGCGCACTGATCCCGGTGCTGCCGAAGGACGATGAATTCGCCTACACCATCCGCCTGGTTTCGGAAATCACCGAATCCAACGGCTCGTCGTCGATGGCTTCGGTCTGCGGCGGCTGCCTGGCGCTGATGGACGCCGGCGTTCCGGTCAAGGCACACGTGGCCGGCGTGGCCATGGGCCTGATCCTGGAAGGCAACAAGTTTGCCGTGCTGACCGACATCCTGGGCGATGAAGATCACCTGGGCGACATGGACTTCAAGGTGGCGGGTACCGACAACGGCATCACCGCGCTGCAGATGGACATCAAGGTCCAGGGCATCACCAAGGAGATCATGCAGGTCGCGCTGGCGCAGGCCCGTGAAGGCCGCCTGCACATCCTGCACAAGATGCAGGAAGCGATGGGCCACGCCCGCACCGAACTGTCGGCGCACGCTCCGCGCATGATCACCATGAAGATCCATCCGGACAAGATCCGCGAAGTGATCGGCAAGGGCGGCTCGACCATCCAGGCGCTGACCAAGGAAACCGGTACCACCATCGACATCCAGGAAGACGGCACGATCACGATCGCGTCGACCTCGACCGACGGCATGGCCGAAGCCAAGCGCCGCATCGAGGGCATCACCGCGGAAGCCGAAGTGGGCAAGATTTACGCCGGTACCGTGCTGAAGCTGCTGGACTTCGGCGCCATCGTCAACATCCTGCCGGGCAAGGATGGCCTGCTGCACATCTCGGAAATCGTCAACGAGCGTGTCAAGGACATCAAGGACTGGCTGAAGGAAGGCCAGCAGGTCCGCGTCAAGCTGATCCAGGCTGACGAGAAGGGCCGCCTGCGCCTGTCGCTGAAGGCCGCGCTGACCGAAGAGGGCGGCAGCATCAGCCCGATCAACGCCGGCGAAGCCGCCGCGCCGGCGGCTCCGGCCGAAGGCTCGGAACAGCAGTAAAGCCAGCGGGGCAGGATTGCCCGCAGGTGCCGCCGCAAGGTGGTGCCGCAAGGTGGTGCCGCAAGGTGGTGCCGCCAAAAAAACGGCTGGACGATGTCCAGCCGTTTTTTTGTTTACACTGCCGGCAACCCTATCGAGCCAAGGCTCACACCGACCCTGGCGCGACGCATCGTCGACCCGCGCCAAGACAAGTACAAGGAGCAGAGCAGCATGCAAGCCATCGAGATCCGCGAATACGGTGCCCCCGAAGTCCTCCAGCTGACCGAGCGTCCCGACCCGGTTGCGGGGGCGGGCGAGGTCCTGATCCGCGTGGCTGCCGCCGGCGTCAACCGTCCGGACGTATTCCAGCGCACCGGCAACTACCCCGTGCCGCCGGGCGCTTCGGACCTGCCCGGCCTGGAAGTGGCGGGCGTGGTGGTGGGCGGCGACCTGTCGCATGCCGACAACCGCTTCGGCCTGAAGGTGGGCGACCGCGTCTGCGCGCTGGTGCAGGGCGGCGGCTACGCACAGCTGTGCACGGCGCCGCTGGCACAGGTCCTGCCCGCGCCGCAAGGCCTGAGCGATATCGAGGCCGCGGCGCTGCCCGAGACCTTCTTCACCATCTGGAGCAATGTGTTCGACCGCGGCTGCCTGGGCCAGGGCCCGCGCGGCAAGGATGAGACCCTGCTGATCCAGGGCGGCTCCAGCGGCATCGGCACGACCGCGATCCAGATCGCCAAGGCGCTGGGCCACAAGGTGTTCGTCACCGCCGGCACCGATGAGAAATGCAAGGCCTGCGAAGACCTGGGCGCCGATCGCGCGATCAACTACAAGACGCAGGACTTCGTCGCCGAGGTGTCGGCGCTGACCGGCGGCAACGGTGTCGATGTGATCCTCGACATGGTTGCCGGCCCGTACCTGGCGCGCGAGCTGAAGTGCATCGCCGACGATGGCCGCATCGTCATCATTGCGCTGCTGGGTGGCGCCAAGGCCGAGATCCCGCTGGGCGATATCCTGCGCCGGCGCATCACCGTGACCGGCTCCACGCTGCGTCCGCGCCCGGCATCGTTCAAGGGCAAGATCGCCGCGGCACTGCACGAGCAGGTGTGGCCGCTGCTGGCCGCCGGCAGGATCAAGCCGGTGATCCACGAGGTGTTCCCGGCCGCGCAGGCAGCCGATGCGCATCGCCTGATGGAGTCGAGCGAGCATATCGGCAAGATCGTGCTGACCTGGTAAGGCACATCGAGCGTTGCATGTGGCCAATGCTGCCGCCCGCCGCCATCGGGCGGCGGTAGCGCCGTGCCCCCGCCACAAGCTACAATAGCGGGTTTGATTTGGGAGGGGCACTTCGTGAGACAAAAGCTCGTCATCGGCAATTGGAAGATGCATGGCAGCCTGGCTGCAAACGCGGCGCTGCTGGAGGGCATCAAGGCTGGCGCGGCCAAGGCGACGCTGGCGGTCTGCGCGCCGTTCCCCTATCTTGCACAATGCCAGGCGTTGCTGAATGGCTCGCAAGTGGCCTGGGGCGCACAAGATGTGTCGGCAGAGGCGCGCGGCGCCTTCACCGGTGAAGTCTCGGCATCGATGGTGGGTGAGTTTGGCTGCACTTATGTGCTGGTCGGCCACTCGGAGCGCCGCACCTATCATGGCGAAACCGACCAGACCGTCGCGGCCAAGGCGCTGCGCGCGCTGGAATTCGGCATCGTCCCGGTAGTCTGCGTGGGTGAAACACTGGCCCAGCGCGAGGCGGGCGAAACCGAAGCGGTGGTCGGCAGGCAGCTGCAGGCCGTGCTGGACGCGCTGACGGTGGAGCAGCTGAGCCGCGTGGTGCTGGCCTATGAGCCGGTCTGGGCGATCGGCACCGGCAAGACCGCCACCAGCGAGCAGGCGCAGGCGGTGCACGCGTTCTTGCGCGGCCAGGTTGCCGCGCGCGACGCGGGCGTGGCCGAGCGTATGGCCATCCTGTACGGCGGCAGCGTCAAGCCGGACAATGCGGCCGAACTGTTTTCCATGACCGATATCGACGGGGGCCTGATTGGCGGCGCCTCGCTGAAGTCGGCAGATTTTCTCGCGATCGGCAACGCCTGAATGCCGGCCGTTCCGATCGACCGATCAGGCAAGTAACCAGCCAGTAAGGCTTATCTAAATCAAATGGCAATCTTCAAGACTTTGTTGGTGGTGCTGCAGGTGTTGTCGGCGCTGGGCGTGATTGGCCTGGTGCTGATCCAGCATGGCAAGGGCGCCGATGTCGGCGCGGCATTCGGTTCGGGTGCCTCGGGCAGCCTGTTCGGTGCCACCGGCTCGGCAAACTTCCTGTCGCGCACCACCGCCGTGCTGGCCACGCTGTTCTTCGTCTGCACGCTGGCGCTGACGCTGCTGGGCAACTACAAGCCGGCTGCATCGCTGGGCGTGATGGGCGCGGCGCCGGCTTCGGCGCCCGCAGTGGCAGGTGCTTCGGCTCCCGCTGCAGCCCCGGCAGCGGCCGCTGATGCATCGGCGCCGGCAGCTCCCGCTGTACCGAAATAATCCGTAAGCCTTGCGGCGGATTCCTGAGTTTTTTTGCAGTTGTGCGTTGAACAAAGCAAGAAATCTGGGTTAGAATGCAAGGCTTGAAACGATTCCCCAGCGATGGGTTCCGAGCAAAGACGAAAGCCTCTGCAACGGACCTGAAGGGCCTGAAAACCCGGCGCCAGGCAATATTGTTTCTCCCCCAGCCGACGTGGTGAAATTGGTAGACACGCTATCTTGAGGGGGTAGTGGCGAAAGCTGTGCGAGTTCGAGTCTCGCCGTCGGCACCAAACAACTTGATCGGAGTCCCTGGCCGGGCAATGCACCCGAGCGTGGGGCTCCGGCAGTCCGCAAGGCGGCGCGCCATGAGGCTCATGGCTTAGCGCCTGGGGTGGGCAACAGGACGCCGCTTCAGCTGGTGCTGTTGACAACATTCCAGATAAGGCTGGCCGTACCTTGAATCTCGAAGCCTACTTCCCCGTTCTCATCTTCATCATCTTCGGTGTCGTGCTTGGCGTGGCGCTGATGTCGATCGGTCGGATCCTCGGTCCGAACAAGCCCGATCCCGCGAAGCTGTCGCCGTACGAGTGCGGCTTCGAAGCGTTCGAGGACGCGCGCATGAAGTTCGATGTGCGCTACTACCTCATCGCCATCCTGTTTATCCTGTTCGACCTCGAAACCGCCTTCCTGTTTCCGTGGGGTGTCGCCCTGAGGGATATCGGCTGGCCGGGTTTCATCGCCATGGGCGTGTTTCTGCTGGAATTCATCGTGGGCTTCGTCTACATCTGGAAAAAGGGCGCGCTCGATTGGGAGTGATGTGAAATGGCAATCGAAGGCGTTCTCAACGAAGGCTTTGTCACGACTACCGCTGACAAGCTGATCAACTGGACCCGCACCGGGTCGCTGTGGCCGATGACTTTCGGCCTGGCCTGCTGTGCCGTGGAAATGATGCATGCCGGCGCCGCGCGCTACGACATGGACCGCTTCGGCGTGATTTTCCGCCCGTCGCCGCGCCAGTCGGACGTGATGATCGTGGCCGGCACGCTGTGCAACAAGATGGCCCCCGCGCTGCGCAAGGTCTACGACCAGATGGCAGAACCGCGCTGGGTGATCTCGATGGGCTCGTGCGCCAATGGCGGCGGTTACTACCACTACTCGTACTCGGTGGTGCGTGGCTGCGACCGCATCGTGCCGGTGGATATCTATGTGCCGGGCTGCCCGCCGACGGCCGAGGCGCTGATCTACGGCGTGATCCAGCTGCAGAACAAGATCAAGCGCACCAACACCATCGCGCGCAAGGGCTGAAATGGCGAAGCTTGACATCCTGAAGGCCGCGCTCGAGAAAGCTCTCGGCAAGCGCGTGCAGAACCTGATCGAGGCGACCGGCGAACTGACGCTGATCGTCAAGGCCGACGACTACCTCGAAGTTGCCCGCATCCTGCGCGACGATCCGTCGCTGCGCTTCGAGCAGCTGATCGACCTGTGCGGCGTGGACTATTCCGAGTACGGCGACGGTGCCTGGGACGGCCTGCGCTTTGCCGCGGTTTCGCAGCTGCTGTCGATCACCCACAACTGGCGCCTGCGCGTGCGCGTGTTCGCCCCGGACGATGATTTCCCGGTGCTGCCGTCGCTGATCGACGTGTGGAACGGCGTCAACTGGTTCGAGCGTGAGGCCTTCGATTTCTACGGCATCGTGTTCGACGGCCATCCGGACCTGCGCCGCATCCTGACCGACTACGGTTTCGTCGGCCATCCGTTCCGCAAGGATTTCCCGGTCTCGGGCTTCGTCGAGATGCGCTACGACCCGGAGCAGAAGCGGGTCATCTACCAGCCGGTCACGATCGAGCCGCGCGAAATCACCCCGCGCGTGATCCGCGAGGACAACTACGGCGGCTTGCACTGATAACGCGCCATGGCAGACATCAAGAACTACACCCTGAACTTCGGCCCGCAACACCCGGCTGCGCACGGCGTGCTGCGCCTGGTGCTGGAGCTGGACGGCGAAGTCATCCAGCGCGCCGACCCCCATATCGGCCTGCTGCACCGTGCCACCGAGAAGCTGGCCGAGCAGAAGACCTGGATCCAGAGCGTGCCGTACATGGACCGACTCGACTATGTGTCGATGATGGTCAACGAGCACGCCTACGTGATGGCGATCGAGCGCCTGCTGGGCCTGGAAGTGCCGGTGCGCGCGCAGTACATCCGCGTGATGTTCGACGAGATCACCCGCCTGCTGAACCACCTGATGTGGATCGGCTCGCACGCGCTGGACGTGGGCGCGATGGCGGTGTTCCTGTACGCCTTCCGCGAGCGCGAGGACATGTTCGACATGTACGAGGCGGTGTCGGGCGCGCGCATGCACGCGGCCTACTACCGTCCGGGCGGCGTCTACCGCGACCTGCCTGACACGATGCCGCAATATCGTGCCTCCAAGGTACACAACGAGCGCGCCATCAAGGCCATGAACGAGGCGCGTTCGGGCTCGCTGCTGGACTTCATCGAGGACTTCACCAACCGGTTCCCGAAGTACGTCGACGAATACGAGACGCTGCTGACCGACAACCGGATCTGGAAGCAGCGCCTGGTGGATATCGGCGTGGTCAGCCCGGAACGTGCGCTGCAGATGGGCTTTACCGGCCCGATGCTGCGTGGCTCCGGCATCGAGTGGGACCTGCGCAAGAAGCAGCCGTACGAGGTGTACGACAAGCTGGACTTCGACGTGCCGGTGGGCGTGGGCGGCGACTGCTACGCGCGCTACCTGGTGCGCGTGGAAGAGATGCGCCAGTCCAACCGCATCATCAGGCAGTGCGTGGAATGGCTGCGCCGCAACCCGGGCCCGGTGATCACCGACAACCACAAGGTGGCGCCGCCCTCGCGCGTGGACATGAAGTCCAACATGGAAGAACTGATCCACCACTTCAAGCTGTTCACCGAAGGCATGCACGTGCCGGAAGGCGAAGCGTATGCAGCGGTGGAGCATCCGAAGGGCGAATTTGGCATCTACGCGATCTCGGACGGGGCCAACAAGCCGTACCGCCTGAAGATCCGTGCACCTGGTTTCCCTCACCTGGCCGCGCTCGACGAAATGGCCAAGGGACACATGATTGCTGACGCGGTAACGATCATCGGCACGCAAGACATCGTCTTCGGCGAGATCGACCGCTAATCACGGACCGCCGGCCCGGACGACGATCCGGGCGCTTTCCGCGGCGCTCCCCAGGGGGAGCGGGCGGAAGACCCGCGGCGGACCGGTACGGCCTCAGGCCTGCCGGCGGAACGGGCAGCGACGGCTGCAAACCTGCGGAAGGGAACGCCCGGTGGCGCTGCCTGACGCCGTTTTACTGCAATGACCATGCTATCAGCAGAAGCTCTCAAGGAAATCGATCGCGCGATCGCGAAGTATCCGGCCGACCAGAAGCAGTCGGCCGTGATGGCGGCGCTTGCCGTGGCGCAGGGCGAGGTGGGCTGGGTTTCCCCCGAAGTCATGCAGTTCGTCGCCAGCTATCTCGAGATGCCGCCCGTGTGGGTGGAAGAGGTGGCGACCTTCTACAACATGTATGACACCAAGCCGGTGGGCAAATTCAAGCTCGCCATCTGCACCAACCTGCCGTGCGCCCTGTCGGGCGGCGAGCGGGCCGGCGAGTACCTGAAGCGCAAGCTCGGGATCGACTACAACGAGACCACCGCTGACGGCTGCTTCACCCTGAAAGAGGGCGAGTGCATGGGCGCTTGCGGCGACGCGCCGGTGATGATCGTCAACAACACCCGCATGTGCAGCTTCATGAGCGACGACAAGCTCGACGCGCTCGTCGACGAGCTGAAAGCCGAAGCTGCCAAGGGGGGCAAGTAACATGACCAGTCTGCACGACCGCCATATCCAGCCGCTGATCCTGGCCGGCCTGGACGGCAAGAATTGGCACCTGGAAGACTACGTCAAGCGTGGCGGCTACCAGCAACTGAAGCGCATTCTGACCGAGAAGATCCCGCCCGAGCAGGTGATCGCCGACGTCAAGGCCTCGGGCCTGCGGGGCCGCGGCGGTGCGGGCTTCCCGACCGGCCTGAAGTGGAGCTTCATGCCGCGCACGTTCCCGGGGCAGAAATACCTGGTCTGCAACACCGATGAAGGCGAGCCCGGCACGTTCAAGGACCGCGACATCATCCGCTACAACCCGCACTCGCTGATCGAAGGCATGGCCATCGGCGCGTATGCGATGGGCATCACCGTGGGCTACAACTACATCCACGGCGAGATCTGGAACGAGTACAAGATCTTCGAGGAAGCGCTCGAAGAGGCGCGCGCTGCCGGCTTCCTGGGCGACAACATCCTGGGTTCGGGCTTCGATTTCCAGCTGCACGCGCACCACGGCTACGGCGCCTATATCTGCGGCGAGGAAACCGCGCTGCTCGAATCGCTGGAAGGCAAGAAGGGCCAGCCGCGTTTCAAGCCGCCTTTCCCGGCCAGCTTTGGCCTGTACGGCAAGCCGACCACCATCAACAACACGGAAACGTTTGCCGCGGTGCCGTTCCTGCTGGCCGTCGGCCCCGAGAACTACCTGAAGCTGGGCAAGCCGAACAACGGTGGCACCAAGATCTTCTCGATCTCGGGTGACGTCGAACGTCCCGGCAATTACGAGATCCCGCTGGGAACGCCGTTCGCCAAGCTGCTGGAGCTCGCCGGCGGCATGCGCGGCGGCAAGCGCATCAAGGCGGTGATCCCGGGCGGTTCGTCCGCGCCGGTGGTGCCGGGCGACCTGATGATGGCGTCCGACATGGACTACGACTCGATCGCCAAGGCCGGCTCGATGCTGGGCTCGGGCGCTGTGATCGTGATGGACGAGACGCGCTGCATGGTCCGCTCGCTGCTGCGCCTGTCGTACTTCTATTTTGAGGAATCGTGCGGCCAGTGCACGCCGTGCCGTGAAGGCACCGGCTGGCTCTACCGCATGGTCAATCGCATCGAACACGGAGAGGGGCGCCAGGAAGACCTGGACCTGCTCAACAACGTCGCGGAAAACATCATGGGCCGCACCATCTGCGCGCTCGGCGATGCCGCGGCGATGCCGGTCCGCGGCATGCTCAAGCACTACTGGAAAGAGTTCGAATATCACGTCGAACACAAGCAGTGCATGGTTCCGGCCTACATCTAAGCGTGGCAGAACATGGTTGAACTAGAGATCGACGGCAAGAAGGTTGAGGTTGCTGAAGGCAGCCTGGTGATGGAAGCAGCCCGCAAGCTGGGCACCTACATCCCGCACTTCTGCTACCACCGCAAACTGTCCATCGCGGCCAACTGCCGCATGTGCCTGGTCGAGGTCGAAAAGGCCCCGAAGGCGCTGCCTGCCTGCGCCACGCCGGTGACCCCCGGCATGAAGGTCTTCACCAATTCGGAGAAGGCGGTCAAGGCGCAGAAGTCCGTGATGGAATTCCTGCTGATCAACCACCCGCTCGACTGCCCGATCTGCGATCAGGGCGGCGAATGCCAGCTGCAGGACCTGGCCGTGGGCTACGGTGCCTCGGAGTCGCGCTACAAGGAAGAGAAGCGCGTGGTGTTCCACAAGAACGTGGGCCCGCTGATCTCCATGGAGGAGATGACCCGCTGCATCCACTGCACCCGCTGCGTGCGCTTCGGCCAGGAAGTGGCCGGCGTGATGGAGCTGGGCATGCTGGGCCGCGGCGAGCATTCGGAAATCACCACCTTCGTCGGCAAGACCGTCGACTCGGAACTGTCGGGCAACATGATCGACCTGTGCCCGGTCGGCGCGCTGACCAGCAAGCCGTTCCGCTACTCGGCCCGTACCTGGGAACTGGCACGCCGCAAGTCGGTGTCGCCGCACGACGGCCTGGGCGCTAACCTGGTGGTGCAGACCAAGAACCAGCGCGTGATGCGCGTGCTGCCGCTGGAAAACGAAGACATCAACGAGTGCTGGATCTCCGACAAGGACCGCTTCTCGTATGAAGGCCTGAACAGCGCCGACCGCCTGACCCGCCCGCTGCTGAAGCAGGGCGGCGAATGGATGGAAACCGACTGGCAGACCGCGCTGGAATATGTGGCCAACGGCCTCGCCAGCATCAAGCGCGATCATGGCGCCGACCAGATCGCCGCGCTGGCCAGCCCGCACAGCACGCTGGAAGAGCTGTTCCTGCTGGGCAAGCTGATGCGCGGCCTGGGCAGCGACAATGTCGACTTCCGCCTGCGCCAGACCGACTTCTCGGCGGCACTGAAGGGCGCGCCGTGGCTGGGCATGCCGGTGGCCGACGTGACCACCCTGCAACGCGTGCTGGTGATCGGCTCGTCGCTGCGCAAGGATCATCCGCTGCTGGCCTCGCGCCTGCGCCAGGCTACCAAGAAGGGTGCCCGCGTGGCGGTGCTGGGTGCCGGCGGTGAAGACCTGCTGATGCCCGTGGCCGCCCGCATCGACGTGGCGCCGTCGGGCTGGACCGCGGCCCTCGCAGGCGTGGCCCGTGCCGTGGCCGCCGCCAAGGGCGTGACTGCCCCGGCCGGCACCGAAGGTTTCGACGGTGGCGATGTTGCCGCCAAGACGGCCGAAGCGCTGCTGTCGGGCGAGCGCCGTGCGGTGTTCCTCGGCAACGAGGCCGTGCGCCATCCGCAGTTCTCGGCGCTGCACGCGCTGGCACAGTGGATCGCCACCGAAACCGGTGCGACGCTGGGCTTCCTGACCGAAGCCGCCAATACCGTCGGCGGCTATGTCGCCGGCGCGCTGCCCAGGCAGGGCGGCGCCAATGCGCAGGCGATGCTGGACACGCCGCGCAAGGCCTACATCCTGCTGAACACCGAACCCGAGTTCGACGCCGCCGACCCGCGCAAGGCGCTGGCCGCGCTGGCCCAGGCCGGCACGGTGGTGGTGCTGTCGCCGTTCCGTTCGGAAGCGGCCATGCAGTACGCCGACGTGATCCTGCCGGTGACGCCGTTCACGGAAACCGCCGGCACCTTCGTCAACTGCGAAGGCAAGCCGCAGAGCTTCAACGGCGTGGTGCGCGCGCTGGGCGAATCGCGTCCGGGCTGGAAGGTGCTGCGCGTGCTGGGCAACCTGCTGGACGTGGCCGGCTTCGACTACGAAACCGCCGAATCGGTGCGTGCCGAAGTGCTGTCGGCCCCGGTCGATGCGCAGCTGGACAACGCCACCGACGCGCCGATCCGCGTGGCCGCCGCTGCCGCCAACGGCATCGAACGCATTGCCGATGTGCCGATCTACCACGCCGATCCGATCGTGCGCCGCGCCGAGTCGCTGCAGCTGAGCGCTGCCGCGCGCCGCGCCATGCAGATCGCGCTGCCGGCCGACCTGTTCGCCAGCCTTGGCATCCAGTCCGGCGATCCGGTGCGGGTCACGCAAGGGCAGGGCAGCGTGGTGCTGCCGGCCGTGCTCGAAGCCACGCTCCCGGCCAACACCGTGCGCGTGCCGGCGGCGACGCCGGCGGCCATGAGCCTGGGCGCGATGTACGGCACGGTCACCGTAGAGAAGGCCATTGACCTGGCGCCGGCCACCGGCACCGTGGCCACGGCGTAAGAACAAGAGCGAGAACAAGACATGATTGACTGGATTACCTCGCAAGGACAGGGCCTGCTGGGTGCCTACTGGACGCCGCTGTGGATCCTGATTCGCGCCGTGATCATCGTGGTGCCGCTGCTACTGTGCGTGGCTTACCTGATCCTGTGGGAGCGCAAGCTGATCGGCTGGATGCACGTCCGTATCGGCCCGAACCGCGTGGGTCCGCTGGGCCTGCTGCAGCCGATTGCCGACGTGCTGAAGCTGCTGCTCAAGGAAGTCATGATGCCCACGCAGGTCAGCCGGGGCATGTACCTGATTGCCCCGCTGATGGTGCTGATGCCCGCCGTGGCGGTCTGGGCCGTGATTCCGTTCCAGGCTGAAGTGGTGCTGGCGGATGTGAACGCCGGTCTGCTGTACGTGATGGCGATCAGCTCGGTGGGCGTGTACGGCGTGATCCTGGCAGGCTGGGCCTCGAACTCCAAGTACGCCTTCATCGGCGCCATGCGTGCCGCGGCCCAGATGGTGTCGTATGAAATCGCCATGGGCTTTGCGCTGGTGACGGTGCTGATGGTTGCCGGCAGCCTGAACCTGTCGGCCATCGTCAACGGCCAGAACACCGGCTACTTTGCCGACATGGGCATCAACATCCTGTCGTGGAACTGGCTGCCGCTGCTGCCGATGTTCGGCGTCTACTTCATCTCGGGCGTGGCCGAAACCAACCGCCACCCGTTCGACGTGGTGGAAGGCGAGTCGGAAATCGTGGCCGGCCACATGATCGAGTATTCGGGCATGGGCTTCGCGCTGTTCTTCCTGGCCGAGTACATCAACATGATCATCATCTCGACGATGACCGCGCTGATGTTCCTGGGCGGCTGGGCGCCCCCGATCGACAGCGTGCTGACCAACGCGATCCCGGGCTTCTTCTGGCTGGTGATCAAGGTATTCCTGCTGCTGTCCGTCTTCATCTGGATCCGTGCCTCGTTCCCGCGCTACCGCTATGACCAGATCATGCGCCTGGGCTGGAAGGTGTTCATCCCCCTGACGGTGGCGTGGCTGATCATCGTGGCGATCTGGATCAAGTCGCCCTGGAACATCTGGCACTGAACGGCCAAACGACGGTGCGCGCCGGGGCGCGCGCCGTGTGGAAATACTAGGAAGCATCATGCTGCTCGCCATCAAGGACTTCTTCAACAGCCTGCTCCTGAAGGAACTCTTCAAGGGCATGGCCCTGACCGGCCGCTATCTCTTCGCGCGCAAGATCACCGTCCAGTTCCCGGAAGAGAAAACGCCGATCTCGCCGCGCTTCCGTGGTCTGCACGCGCTGCGCCGCTACCCCAACGGGGAAGAGCGCTGCATCGCCTGCAAGCTGTGCGAGGCGGTGTGCCCGGCGCTGGCCATCACGATCGAGTCCGACGCGCGCGCCGACGGCACGCGCCGCACGACCCGCTATGACATCGACCTGACCAAGTGCATCTTCTGCGGTTTCTGCGAAGAGGCCTGCCCGGTCGACGCCATCGTGGAAACGCAGATCCTGGAGTACCACGGCGAGAAGCGCGGCGACCTGTACTTCACCAAGGACATGCTGCTGGCAGTGGGCGACCGCTACGAGCCGCAGATCGCCGCAGCGAAGGCTGCCGACGCAAAGTATCGCTAAGCCGAAGCAGCGACAGAAGTAACGACCGGTTCGCGGCTGCCGCAAGCAGCAGACCTGGCAGCCGCCGCCACCGAATTGAATGCGGTCCCTGCAATGCAAGGGGCCAATGCAAGGATGCCGCAGGAGCGGGCCACCCGAGGGGGTGGCTTGTGCCGGACGGCCCAGAGAGGATCCGATAGGGACCATGGAACTCACGACCACCATCTTCTACGTCTTTGCGCTGGTGCTGGTGCTCTCCGCACTGAAAGTCATCACTGCGAAGAACCCGGTGCATTCCGCACTGTTCCTCGTGCTGTCGTTCTTCACGGCGGCGGCGATCTGGATGCTGCTCAAGGCGGAATTCCTCGCCATCCTGCTGGTGCTGGTCTATGTCGGCGCGGTGATGGTGCTGTTCCTGTTCGTGGTGATGATGATCGACATCGACATCGAGCACCTGCGGCGGGACTTCTGGACCTACGTGCCGATGGCCTCGGTGGTGGGCGCGCTGATCATCGCCGAGATGGCGATCGTGCTGGTGCGCAACTTTATCGGCACCACCACGCCGGTGGCCACCAACGGTTCGCAGGACCCGGGCTACTCGAACACCGCCGCGCTCGGCAAGCTGATCTACACCGACTATATCTACGCCTTCGAAGTGGCCGGCATCATCCTGCTGGTGGCGATCATCGCCGCCGTGGCGCTGACCCTGCGCCGCCGCAAGGACGTCAAGGCCCAGGACGTGTCGGCGCAGCTGCGCACCCGCCGCGACGAGCGCGTGCGCCTGGTGCCGATGCAGTCCGAAGGCCAGACCCAGCAGACGGAAGCCGCGGCTGCCGCCAATAAGAACTAAAGCCCGGAGAAATCGCTGTGCTCTCTCTCGCTCATTTCCTCGTGCTCGGTGCGATCCTGTTTGCGATCAGCATCGTCGGCATCTTCCTGAACCGCAAGAACGTGATCGTGCTGCTGATGGCGATCGAACTGATGCTGCTTGCGGTGAACATCAACTTCGTCGCCTTCTCGCATTACCTGGGCGACCTGGCTGGTCAGGTTTTCGTTTTCTTCATCCTCACGGTGGCCGCCGCCGAGTCGGCAATCGGTCTCGCCATCCTGGTTGTGCTGTTCCGCAACCTGGATACGATCAACGTGGACGACATGGACACCCTCAAGGGCTGATCCGTGGCGCACTACGCAGATACCCAAGACTCACCGACCGCACACCACTAAGCGTCCTATGGCAACCACGCTCAACCCCAACCTGCTGCTTGCGATCCCGCTGGCGCCGCTAGTCGGCTCCGCGATCGCCGGCCTGTTCGGTACCAAGTTCTTTGACCTGTTTTCCTCGGAGTCGCGCGGCGGCCGGATGGTGGCCCACACCTCGACGATTCTGGGCGTGGCCATTGCCTGCGTGCTGTCGGTGATGGTGCTGCTCGACGTCATGAACGGCGCCGGCTACAACGGCACCGTCTATGAGTGGATGGCCATCGGCAGCCTGAAGATGGAGGTCGGCTTCCTGGTCGACTCGCTGACCGCGATGATGATGGTGGTGGTTACCTTTGTCTCGCTGATGGTGCACATCTACACCGTCGGCTACATGGACGGGGACCCCGGCTACAACCGCTTCTTCGCCTACATCTCGCTGTTCACCTTCTCGATGCTGATGCTGGTGATGAGCAACAACTTCCTGCAGCTGTTCTTCGGCTGGGAAGCGGTGGGCCTGGTGTCGTACCTGCTGATCGGCTTCTGGTACACCCGCCCGACGGCGATCTTCGCCAACCTGAAGGCGTTCCTGGTCAACCGCGTCGGCGACTTCGGCTTTATCCTGGGCATCGGCCTGCTGCTGGCCTATGCCGGCAGCATGAACTACACCGAAGTGTTCGCCGCGCGCGACCAGCTGGCGACCGTGATCTTCCCGGGCACCGACTGGCTCATGATCACCGTGGCCTGCATCTGCCTGTTCATCGGCGCGATGGGCAAGTCGGCGCAGTTCCCGCTGCACGTCTGGCTGCCTGACTCGATGGAAGGCCCGACCCCGATCTCGGCGCTGATCCACGCGGCAACGATGGTGACCGCCGGCATCTTCATGGTGGCACGCATGTCGCCGCTGTTCGAGCTGTCGGATACGGCGCTGTCCTTCGTGCTGGTGATCGGTGCCATCACGGCGCTGTTCATGGGCTTCCTGGGCATCATCCAGAATGACATCAAGCGCGTGGTCGCTTACTCGACCCTGTCGCAGCTGGGCTACATGACCGTGGCGCTGGGCGCTTCGGCATACTCGGTGGCCGTGTTCCACCTGATGACGCACGCGTTCTTCAAGGCACTGCTGTTCCTGGGCGCGGGCTCGGTCATCATCGGCATGCACCACGACCAGGACATCCGCAACATGGGCGGCCTGCGCAAGTACATGCCGCTCACCTGGATCACCTCGCTGGTGGGTTCGCTGGCGCTGATCGGCACGCCGTTCTTCGCGGGCTTCTACTCCAAGGACTCGATCATCGAGGCCGTGGCCGAGTCGCATATCGCCGGTTCGGGCTTTGCCTACTTCGCCGTGCTGGCGGGCGTGTTCGTCACCGCGTTCTACTCGTTCCGCATGTACTTCCTGGTCTTCCATGGCAAGGAGCGCTGGGGCCAGAACCATGCCCACCAGCATCATGAAGGCGACCATGAGGACGAAGAGGTCTCGCACGACCACCACCATGGCCTGGCCGCCGGCGAGAAGCCGCACGAGTCGCCGTGGGTGGTGACGCTGCCGCTGGTGCTGCTGGCGATCCCGTCGGTGATCGTCGGTGCGATCGCGATCGAGCCGATGCTGTTCGGCAACTTCTTCAAGAACGGCATCGCGTTCAAGGATGTGATCTTCGTCGGCGAGAACCACCACGCCATGGCCGAGCTCAAGGAAGCGTTCCACGGCTGGGTGGCAATGGCGATCCACTCGCTGACCACGCCCGTGCTGTGGCTGGCCGTCGCCGGTGTGGTGCTGTCCTGGTTCTTCTATATGAAGCGCCCGGATATCCCTGAAGCCATCGCGAACCGCTTCTCGGGTCTCTACAAGCTGCTGGACAACAAGTACTACATGGACGCCATCAACCAGGCCGTGTTCGCCCGCGGCGCACGCCTGCTCGGTACCGGCCTGTGGAAGGGCGGCGACCAGAGCGTGATCGACGGCCTGTTCGTCAACGGCGCGGCGCGCCTGGTGGCTTCGTTTGCTTCGGCAAGCCGCTACCTGCAGTCGGGCTATATCTACCACTACGCGTTCGCGATGATCGTCGGCATGCTGGTGCTGCTGACGCTGACGGTCACGGGCGTGATCGGCACCAAGTGATAGGCACCAAGTAAGGAAAACATAGAAATGGTTCTGTCTTTCTCAATCTGGCTGCCTGTCTTTTTCGGCCTGCTGATCCTGGCCTTCGGCTCGGACCGCAGCCCTGGCTTTGTCCGGTGGATGTCGCTGTTCGGCTCGATCGCCAGCTTTGTCGTCACGCTGCCGCTGGTCTTCGGCTTCGACCGCGCCAGCGCGGCCATGCAGTTCGTCGAAAAGGCGAGCTGGATCGAACGCTTCAATATCAACTACCTGCTGGGTGTTGACGGCATCTCGATGTGGTTCGTGGTGCTGACCGCCTTCATCACGGTGATCGTGGTGATCTCGGCCTGGGAAGTGATCACCGAGCGTGTGGCCGAATACATGGCCTCGTTCCTGATCCTGTCGGGCCTGATGGTCGGCGTGTTCTGCACGCTGGACGGCATGCTGTTCTACGTGTTCTTCGAAGCCACGCTGATCCCGATGTACATCATCATCGGTGTCTGGGGCGGCCCGAACCGCGTCTATGCCGCGTTCAAGTTCTTCCTGTACACGCTGGCGGGCTCGCTGCTGACGCTGATCGCGCTGCTGTACCTGTACAACAAGACCGGTACCTTCGACATCCTGCAATGGCACCAGGCCAAGCTGTCGATGAACGAGCAGATCGCGCTGTTCATTGCCTTCTTCGTCGCCTTCGCGGTCAAGGTGCCGATGTGGCCGGTGCACACCTGGCTGCCCGACGCCCACGTGGAAGCGCCGACCGGCGGTTCGGTGGTGCTGGCCGCCATCATGCTGAAGCTGGGCGCCTACGGTTTCCTGCGGTTCTCGCTGCCGATCGCGCCTGACGCCAGCCACTACCTGGCCCCGTTCATCATCACCATCTCGCTGATCGCGGTGATCTACATCGGCCTGGTGGCCCTGGTGCAGGCCGACATGAAGAAGCTGGTGGCGTACTCGTCGATCGCCCACATGGGCTTCGTCACGCTGGGCTTCTTCATCTTCAGCGACATCGGCGTGGAAGGCGGCATCGTGCAGATGATCTCGCACGGCTTTATCTCCGGCGCGATGTTCCTTTGCATCGGCGTGCTGTACGACCGCGTGCACTCGCGCCAGATCGCCGACTACGGCGGCGTGGTCAACACTATGCCCAAGTTCGCCGCGCTGGCAGTGTTCTTCGCGATGGCCAACTGCGGCCTGCCGGCCACCTCGGGCTTCGTCGGCGAATTCATGGTGATCCTGGGCGCGGTCAAGTTCGACTTCTGGATCGGCCTGCTGGCCGCCACCGCCCTGATCTTCGGCGCCGCCTACTCGCTGTGGATGGTCAAGCGCGTGATCTTCGGCGACATCGTCCACCAGCACGTGCGCGAGCTGGTCGACCTGAACAAGCGTGAGTTCGTCATGCTCGGCCTGCTGGCCATCATGACGCTGTACATGGGCCTGCACCCGAAGCCCTTTACCGACGTGATGCACGCGTCCGTGGTGAACCTGCTGTCCCACGCGGCACAGTCCAAGCTGTAATCGGGGAGAGAAATCAACATGCAAACGTCCTCGACACTCGGCCCCGTGGCGCCGATTATTTTCCTGGCGATCGCCATCGGCGCGGTCAACTGGATCGACCTTGCACGTGGCAAGGGCAAGCAAAGCGTGGCATATCCGCTGTCGCTGCTGGCCACGCTGGCGCTGACCGTCTGGTTCGGCCTGAATGCCGCCGCCGGCGAGACGCACTACGCGTTCGCCAACCTGGTCGTGATCGATCCGATGGCAAACGTGCTGTCCGCGTTCTGCTCTGCCGGCCTGTTCGTGACACTGGTCTACACGCGCCGCTATCTGGCGGATCGCGACATGTTTGCCGGCGAGTTCTACCAGCTCGCGCTGTTCACGCTGGGCGGCCAGATCGTGATGATCACCGGCAACAACTTCCTGACCCTGTACCTGGGCCTGGAGCTGCTGTCGCTGTCGTCGTACGCACTGGTGGCACTGCGCCGCGAATCGCGCGTGACTTCGGAATCGGCGATGAAGTACTTCGTGCTGGGCGCGCTGGCTTCGGGCTTCCTGCTGTACGGCATCTCGATGATGTATGGCGCCACCGGTTCGCTGAACCTGGGCGAAGTGTTCCGCGTGGTCGAGTCGGGCCGCGTCAACACCACCATGCTGGCCTTTGGCGTGGTCTTTATCGTCGCCGGCCTGTCGTTCAAGCTGGGTGCCGCGCCGTTCCACATGTGGATCCCGGACATCTACCAGGGTTCGCCGACCGCGGTAACGCTGCTGATCGCCGGCGGCCCGAAGGTCGCGGCGTTCGCGCTGTTTATCCGCGTGCTGGTGGAAGGCCTGCTGCCGCTGGCCAATGACTGGCAGATGATGCTGGTGGTGCTGTCGATCATCTCGCTGGCCATCGGCAACCTGACCGCCATCGTGCAGAGCAACCTGAAGCGGATGCTGGCGTACTCGACCATCTCGCACATGGGCTTCGTGCTGCTGGGCCTGCTGTCGGGCGTGGTCGCCAACAAGGCTGACGGCGCCGCCGATGCGTACAGCTCGGCGATGTTCTACTCGGTGACCTACCTGCTGACCACGCTGGGCACTTTCGGCATCATCCTGCTGCGCACGAACAAGGGTTTCGAGGCCGAGACCCTGGAAGACCTGAGGGGCATGTCGCGCCGCAACCCGTGGTTCGCGTTCCTGATGCTGGTGATGATGTTCTCGCTGGCCGGCATTCCGCCGACCGTGGGCTTCTATGCCAAGCTGGCCGTGCTGGATGCGGTGGTCAAGTCGGGCATGACCTGGCTGGCCGTGGTGGCCGTGCTGTTCTCGCTGATCGGCGCGTTCTATTACCTGCGTATCGTCAAGCTGATGTACTTCGATGCGCCCGCTGCTGAAGAAGAGCTGGAAGCAACCTTTGGCCTGCGCTCGATGCTGAGCGTGAACGGCGCCGCGGTGATCCTGCTGGGTATTTTCCCGGCCGCGCTGATGAACCTGTGCTACCAGGCCATCCGCTCGACCCTGGGTTCCTGATCCGCCACACGCCATGAGCGCATCCGCAAGCGGCTGGTTTGTCATCCTGCTGGCACTGATCAGTGCGAACCTGCCGTTTGTGAACCAGCGCCTGTTCGTGCTGATCCCGCTGCGGCGGGCGCGCAAGCCGCTGTGGCTGCGCCTGCTGGAACTGATCGTATGGTTCGCGGTGGCGGGCGCCGCCGGCTTTGCGGTGGAGGCCAGCCTTGGCAACGCCTTCCCGCAGGGCTGGCAGTTTTATGCCATTACCGCGTGCATGATGCTGGTGTTTGCCTTCCCGGGCTTCACCTGGCAATACCTCGTCAAACACCGCACGGCCTGAAGCCGGTCTTGTCGGCGCCGGGCCCTGCCTGATCCGGAGCGTCCATGACCGACAAGATCCAACGCGACACCCCGCCTACCGCTGAACCCGCCGGGAACGACGACGCACTGAAGGAAGTGTGCGTCGCCTCGGCCACGGTCCATCGCGGCAAGTTCCTCACCCTCAAGCAAGATATCGTCAGGCTGCCGGACGGCAAGCAGACCGGGCGCGAGTACGTGGTCCATCCGGGCGCGGTGATGATGATCCCGCTGTTCAGCGACGGCACCGTGCTGATGGAGCGCCAGTTCCGCTATCCGATCGGCGAAGTGATGCTGGAATTCCCCGCCGGCAAGCTTGATCCGGAAGAGGGCGCGCAGCGCTGCGGCGAACGCGAACTGCTGGAGGAGACCGGCTACAGCGCGGCGCGCTGGGACTACCTGACGCGCATCCACCCGGTTATCTCGTATTCCACCGAGTTCATCGACATCTTCCTGGCGCGCGACCTGACGCTTGGCGAGGCGCAGCTCGACGACGGCGAGTTCATCGAGACCTTCATCACGCCGGTGGGGCAGGTGATCGATTGGGTCCGCAGCGGCCGAATCACCGACGTAAAGACCATCATCGGCGCATTCTGGCTGGAAAAAGTGATCTCGGGTGCCTGGCAACCGGGCGAACAGCCGCTGCCGCATTACGCCGTATAGTGAGTAGTGAGCCGCGTGGATTCTGCGCCATGCGGTTGTTCCCGAACGGTCGTTCTAAAAAATTTAGCACGACCGTTCACAAAATTTCGATTCGCGGATAATATAGCTTTTGACGGGCTGGAAAGATCATGAAGGTGCTCGACCTGCGCTGCGCGCATGACCATGGTTTCGAGGGCTGGTTTGCCTCGGAAGAAGATGCGCAGTCGCAAATCTCGCGTGACCTCGTCCAATGCCCGGTCTGTGGCGACCACGCCGTGACGCGGCTGCCCAGCGCGCCGCGCCTGAACCTGTCGGGCGCGACCGCGCGCGAAGGCAGCGCCAGGCCGGCGCAGCCGGCTGCCGCACCGGTGACACTGCAAGCGCTCTATATGAAGGCAGTGAAGCAGGTGCTGGCACAGACCGAGGATGTTGGCGATCGCTTTGCCGAAGAGGCAAGGCGCATGCACTATGACGAGGCGCCGGAACGCGGCATTCGCGGTTCGGCCTCGGCGGAGGAGGTGCAGGCGCTGGCCGAAGAGGGCATCGAAACTTTCCCGCTCGTGGTGCCGGATGCGCTGAAGCAGACGGCTCACTGAATTGCGTCTTGTGCCCGTTTGCTGTCGGCGCTTGACGTGCAGGCAGAACAAACCGCCGGCGGCCCCACGCCAAGCCGGCACCACTGGAGACGGGCATGGATCTCAACTACTCGGCGTCCGACAACGCCTTCCGCGAGGAAGTGCGTAGCTGGCTCGAAGCCAACTTGCCGGCGGACATCCGCAGCAAGATTCTCAACCACCGCCGTCCGAACCGCGACGACCTGGTGCGCTGGCACAAGACCCTGGCCGGCAAGGGCTGGTCGGCACCGCACTGGCCCGTCCAGTACGGCGGCACCGGCTGGAACGCCACCCAGCGCCATATCTGGGATGAAGAGAACGCCCGCGTCGGCGCGCCCGGCGTGCTGCCGTTCGGCGTGGCGATGGTCGCGCCGGTGATCATGAAGTACGGCAGCGAAGAGCAAAAGTCGTACTACCTGCCGCGCATCCTGGACTGCACCGACTGGTGGTGCCAGGGCTATTCGGAGCCGGGCTCGGGCTCGGACCTGGCCTCGCTGAAGACCCGTGCCGAGCTGACTTCGGACGGCAAGCACTACATCGTCAACGGCCAGAAGACCTGGACCACGCTCGGCCAGCACGCCGACATGATCTTCTGCCTGGTGCGCACCGACCCCGAAGCCAAGAAGCAGGAGGGCATCTCGTTCCTGCTGATCGACATGAAGACCCCGGGCATCACCGTGCGCCCGATCATCATGCTCGACGAAGAGCATGAGGTGAACGAAGTCTTCTTCGACAACGTCGAGGTGCCGGTCGAGAACCGCGTCGGCGAAGAGAACAAGGGCTGGACCTACGCCAAGTACCTGCTGGGCCACGAGCGCACCGGGATCGCCCGCGTGGGCAACTCCAAGCGCGAGCTGGGCTTCCTCAAGCGCGTGGCGCGCCAGCAGCAGAAGAACGGCAAGCCGCTGCTGGAAGACCCGGTGTTCGGCGCCAAGGTGGCCGCGCTGGAAATCGAGCTGATGGCGCTGGAAATCACCGTGCTGCGCGTGGTCTCGAGCGAAGCGGCAGGCAAGGGCCCCGGCCCCGAGGCCTCGATGCTCAAGATCAAGGGCACCGAGATCCAGCAGCTGCTGACCGAGCTGATGGTCGAGGCCGTCGGCCCGTACGCGCAGCCGTTCGACACCGCCTACCTGGAGTGCGAGACCGAGCACGCCGTGACCGGCTACGACGACGCCGCGCCGCTGGCCGCGTACTACTTCAACTATCGCAAGACCTCCATCTATGGCGGGTCCAACGAAATTCAGAAGAACATCATCAGCCAGATGATTCTGGGGCTGTGAGGAGACACGCAACATGAACTTCAATCTCAGCGACGAACAGAAGCAGCTGGCCGACGCCGTCCGCCGTTTCATCGACAAGGACTACGGCTTCGAGTCCCGCAAGCAGAACTACGAAAGCGCCGCCGGCTATGGCGGCGCCGCCTGGGGCTCGCTGGTCGAGCTTGGCCTGACCGCGCTGCCGGTGCCGGAAGCGCAGGGCGGTTTCGCGGGCAAGGCCCTGGACATGATGGTGGTGCAGCAGGAGCTGGGCCGAGGCCTGATCGTGGAGCCGTACCTGGCCACGGTGGTGGGCGCCTACGCCCTGGGCCTGGCCGGTGGCCAGGATGCACTGCTGGAACAGGTCGCCGGCGGCGAACTGAAGCTGGCCGTGGCCTTCAACGAGCCGCAGGCGCGCTATGAACTGAACAACGTGCGCGTCACCGCCCGCGACGGCAAGCTCAACGGCCGCAAGACCGTGGTGCTGCACGGCGGCCAGGCCGACAAGCTGATCGTGTCGGCCCGCAGCAGCGGTGCCGAAGCCGACCAGGACGGCATCTCGCTGTTCCTTGTGGATGCCAGGGGCGCCGGCGTCAGCATCAAGGACTACCGCACCATCGACAACCTGCGCGCGGCCGACATCACCTTCCAGGATGCCCCCGCGCAACTGCTGGGCGAAGCCGGCAAGGCCTTCCCGGTGATCGAGCAAGTGGCCGACTACGCTGCCGTGCTGCTGTGCGCCGAGGCCGTGGGCGTGATGGATACGCTCAATGCCGCCACGCTGGAATACGCCAAGACGCGCCAGCAGTTCGGCGTGCCGATCGCGCGCTTCCAGGCGCTGCAGCACCGCATGGTGGAGATGTTCATCCACGCCGAGCAGTCGCGCTCGATCACGCTGCTGGCCGCGGCACGCTTCGAAGAAGTAACGCCGGAAGAGCGCCGCCGCTATGTCTCCGCCGCCAAGGCGCGCGTGGGGCAGGCAGCGCGCACGGTTGGCCAGGAGGCAGTGCAGATCCACGGCGGCATGGGCGTGACCAACGAACTGCCGGCCGCGCACATGTTCAAGCGGCTGACGCTGATCAACACCACCTTCGGCGACGTGGATCACCACCTGGGCAGGTTCGCCGCCCAGCCGGGGTTCCAGGAAGCTGCCTGATCCTGCCAGTCCAATCAAAACCGCGCTGTAGTCCAGGCGCGGTTTTTTTCTTTGGGGACCGTTAGGGGCGGGTTCGGCAAATACGGACGCCGGCCCCCGGCGGCCATGCGATCATTGCCTGAGCAAACTTAGTGCCATGGCGCCAATCACTACAGAGAGACAACCGATGCTGTATTTCGAGGACTTTGAAGTCGGCAGCCGCCGCGAACTGGGTTCGTACCTCGTCACCGAGGAAGAGATCCTGGCCTTTGCCCGCCAGTACGATCCGCAGCCGTTCCATATCGACAAGGAAGCCGCTGCCAGGAGCATCTATGGCGGCGTGATCTCGAGCGGCTGGATGACGTGCTCGATCATGATGAGGCTGCTGGTGCTGAGCACCACCGGCAAGTCGGCCAGCATGGGCTCGCCTGGCGTGGACGAGATCCGCTGGCTCAAGCCCGTCTACGCCGGCGACACGCTCACCGTCGTGCTGAATGTGCTCGATACCCGGCCGTCGCAGTCCAAGCCGGACCGCGGCGTGGTCCACACCCAGTGGGAAGCCACCAACCAGCGCGGCGAACTGGTCTGCACCGTCAAGGGCATGGGCATGTACGGCCGCCGCCCCGCTTAAGAACACTTTATCGTCACGAGGAGACTATCGACATGCGTACCATCGCATCGCTGGAAGAACTGGAAGGCCTGCAGGGCCAGGAGGTCGCGGTCAGCGACTGGATCGAGGTGACCCAGCAGCAGGTCAACCAGTTTGCCGATGCCACCGGCGACCACCAGTGGATCCACATCGACGTGGAGCGCGCGAAGAAGGAGTCGCCCTATGGCGGCCCGATCGCGCACGGCTTCCTGACGCTGTCGCTGCTGCCCAAGTTCATGCACAACGCGCTGCACATGCCGTCGAAGATCGGCGTCAACTACGGCCTGAACCGCGTGCGCTTCACGGCACCCGTGCCGGTGGGCAGCAAGCTGCGCGCGCGCATCAAGCTGCTGAAGGTCGAGCGTCTCGATCCGCTGCCGAAGTCGCCCGAACTGGTTGGCGCACAGTCGACCTGGGAAGTCACGGTGGAGCGCGAAGGCAGCGACCGTCCGGTCTGTGTCGCCGAGTCGATCACGCGCCGCTACGGGTGACGGATACGCAGTTTTGACGCGGTGCGACAATATGCCACACAGGCATGTCGCACCCCTGGAGGCCGCCTGATGCGCGGCTTTCTGCATTTTTAGGAACCGATTTGTGACGTTGATGCCGGTCAAATGCTGCTTCGCGGATTTGTGCGTCGATTGTCCGTTCTGCTGAACAGTGTGTTCTGTGCCGTTGGGTTTACCCCTAATGTTGCGTTGCGGTACAGTCGCGCCCACGATGTTTTACGTGTTGCGCTCCCCGGCCGAAAACCGCGCTTGCCATGAAGGCAAGTCCGTCGGGAAGTGCAAGAACCTCGTATTCCAACGCTACCCGGCCGCCGTACTGAGCCGGGACCGTTCGCGGTTTCGGCCAGGTGCCGCAGCGCCGGCAAGGTCCTACAGGGCCTGCAGCGCACGCAGTCAGTTGTCCTTCCGTGTTCATGGCGTTGCAAGGCCGCATGGTCCCCCGGCGTTCGATCCGCCGCCCGACCGCAACGCCAGCTAAGGACACGTCCTTCCGGTTTTCCCTCAGCCCCACGCCTCTTGCGCGAGCATCAGGCGGTTTAGCCGCGCTTTTGCCCGAAGCGCGGTGTAACCAAACCAGTCGTGACATGAAGAAACCCATACTGCCGCGTTGGACGCGGTTCCTGCCTTGCCTTGGCCTGCTCCTGCTCGCCGGCTGCAACATGACGCTGCTCGACCCGAAAGGGCAGGTCGGCGTCGACATCAAGAACATCATCCTGATTGCAACCTGGCTCATGCTGCTGGTGGTGCTGCCGGTGATCGTGCTCACGCTGGTGTTCGCCTGGAAGTACCGCGCGTCCAATACCTCGGCGCGCTATGAGCCGGACTGGTCGCACTCCACGGCGATCGAAGTGGTGGTGTGGCTGATCCCCTGCCTGATCATCATTGCGCTGGGCATCATCACCTGGAAGTCCTCGCACGACCTGGACCCGTACAAGCCGCTCGAATCCAGCAAGAAGCCCGTCACCGTCGAGGTGGTGGCGCTGAACTGGAAGTGGCTGTTCATCTATCCGGAACTGAAGATCGCCACGGTCAACCAGATCGCCTTCCCGGTCGACACCCCGGTGAACTTCAAGATCACCTCGGATTCGATCATGAATTCGTTCTTCATCCCGCAACTGGGCAGCCAGGTGTACGCCATGGCAGGGATGGAGACCAAGCTCCACCTGATCGCCAACGAAGCCGGCTCTTACGACGGCGTATCCGCCAACTACAGCGGCGGCGGCTTCTCGGGCATGAAGTTCAAGGCGGTCGCCATGTCGAACTACGAGTTCGACCAGTGGGTCGCCAAGGTTCGCGCCTCGTCCACCGAACTGGGGGTTGAAGGCTACAAGACGCTGGCACAACCCAGCGAGAGGGAGCCGGTCACGTACTACGGCAAGGTGGAAGACAAGCTCTTCCACAACATCCTGCACAAGTACATGGACCACAGCGGCACGGCGCTCGCCGCCGACGGGTTCAAGGGCGGCCCGATCTGCACGTCGCGCAACACCCTCGGTGAAGAGCAGCTGTCGATGACCACGCCGGCCAAGCTGCCGGCGGGCGCGTAATCCTGGGAGCAATGATGTTTGGCAAGTTGAGTTTGTCGGCGATTCCGTTTCATGAGCCGATCATCATGGTCGTTCTGGCCGGCGTCGCCCTGGGCGGTGCCGCGCTGCTAGGCGCGATCACCTATTTCAAGAAGTGGGGCTACCTCTGGAACGAGTGGTTCACCTCGGTCGACCACAAGAAGATCGGCGTGATGTACTGCCTGGTCGCCCTGATCATGCTGCTGCGCGGCTTCGCCGACGCGGTCATGATGCGCACCCAGCTGGCGCTCGCCACCAATGGCGCGACCGGCGTGCTGCCTCCCGAGCATTACGACCAGATCTTCACCGCCCACGGCGTGATCATGATCTTCTTCGTGGCCATGCCGCTGATGACCGGCCTGATGAATCTGGTCGTGCCGCTGCAGATCGGCGCGCGCGACGTGGCGTTCCCGTTCCTGAACACGCTGTCGTTCTGGCTGTTCGTGTCGGGCGCCATGCTGGTCAATGTCTCGCTGGGCGTCGGTGAATTCGCCAAGACCGGCTGGCTGGCCTACCCGCCGCTGTCGGGACTGGACTTCAGCCCGGGTGTGGGGGTGGACTACTACCTCTGGAGCTTGCAGATCTCGGGCCTGGGCACCTTGCTGACCGGCGTGAACTTCCTGGTGACGATCCTGCGCATGCGCGCGCCGGGCATGACGCTGATGCGCATGCCGGTGTTCACCTGGACCGCGCTGTGCACCAACGTGCTGATCGTGGCCGCTTTCCCGGTGCTGACCGTGACCCTGGCGCTGCTGGGCCTGGACCGCTACGTCGGTACCCACTTCTTCACGAACGACGGTGGCGGCAACGCCATGATGTACGTGAACCTGATCTGGATCTGGGGCCACCCCGAGGTGTACATCCTGATCCTGCCGGCGTTCGGCATCTTCTCTGAAGTGATCGCCACGTTCTCGGGCAAGAAGCTGTTCGGCTACAAGGGCATGGTGTACGCGACCGCCGCGATCATGGTGCTGTCGTTCATCGTGTGGCTGCACCACTTCTTCACGATGGGCTCGGGCGCCAACGTCAACGCGTTCTTCGGCATCACCACCATGATCATCTCCATCCCGACCGGGGTGAAGATCTTCAACTGGCTGTTCACCATGTACCGCGGCCGGGTCCAGATGACCTCGCCGGTGCTGTGGACGCTGGGCTTCATGATCACCTTCGTGATCGGCGGCATGACCGGCGTGCTGATGGCCGTGCCGGCCGCTGACTTCGTGCTGCACAACAGCCTGTTCCTGATCGCCCACTTCCACAACGTGATCATCGGCGGCGTGCTGTTCGGCTACCTGGCCGGCATCACCTACTGGTGGCCGAAGGCGTTCGGCTTCACGCTGAACGAGCGCCTGGGCAAGTGCGCCTTCTGGTGCTGGCTGGTCGGCTTCTACTTCGCCTTCATGCCGCTGTACGTGCTGGGCCTGATGGGCATGACCCGCCGCCTGAACCACACCGACAACCCGGCCTGGACGCCGTGGCTGTACCTGGCCGTCGTGGGCGTGGTGTTCGTGGCGCTGGGCATCTTCTTCCAGGTGCTGCAGATCGTGGTGTCGATCCGCGACCGCAAGAAGCTGGCCGACGTGACCGGCGACCCGTGGGGCGGCCGTACCCTGGAGTGGGCCACCTCGTCGCCGCCGCCGTTCTACAACTTCGCGCACACCCCGGTGGTGCGTGACCTGGACGCGTTCTCCGACATGAAGGCCCGTGGCGAGACGCTGCCGACCGAAGGCTACGAGAAGATCCACATGCCCAAGAACACGGGCGCGGGCTTCATCATCGGCGCCTTCAGCCTGGTGTTCGGCTTTGCCCTGACCTGGCATATCTGGTGGATGGCCATCGTTGGCCTGGTGGGCATGGTGTGGGCGTTTATCCACCGCAGCAACGACGACCATATCGACTACTACGTGCCGGCCACCGAGGTCGAGCAGATCGAAACGCGCCATCTGCAGCGCATTGCTTCGCAAGCCTGAGAACCATGTCGACTCAAGTCCTAGACCGCATCCCCGCGCAGGCCGGCGCACCGGCCAAAGCCGACGCGCATGGCCATGACCATGCGCACCACGATACCAGTGCCAATACGGTGTATGGCTTCTGGATCTACCTGATGAGCGACTGCATCATCTTCGCCGGACTGTTCGCGGCCTTCGCCGTGCTGCGCGGCGAACTGGCAGGCGGCCCGTCGGCGAAGGAGCTGTTCGAGCTCAACTACGTGCTGGTGGAGACCTTCATCCTGCTGTTCTCCTCGATCACGTACGGCATGGCGATGATCTCGCTGCAGAACCGCAGCCTGAGCCGCGTGCAGGTGTGGCTCGGCGTCACGTTCCTGCTGGGCGCGGCGTTCATGGCGATGGAAATCAACGAATTCCATCACCTGATCGCCGAAGGCGCCGGCCCGGGCCGCAGCGCGTTCCTGTCGTCGTTCTTCACGCTGGTCGGCACCCACGGCCTGCACGTCGCCAGCGGCATGCTGTGGATGATCGTGCTGATGTGGCAACTGTCGAAGAAGGGCATCACCCCGACCCTGAGCAAGCGCCTGATGTGCCTGTCGCTGTTCTGGCACTTCCTGGACGTGGTCTGGATCGGCGTGTTTACCGTGGTCTACCTGATGGGACATCTGTGATGGCACAACACAACGCACCGGCGGCGCACGGCGCCCACGACTCGCACGACTCGCACGCGGGTCATGACACCCACGCCAGCTTCAAGTCGTACGCAATCGGCTTCATCCTGGCCGTGATCCTGACCGTGATCCCGTTCAAGCTCGTGATGGACGGCAGCATGGACAAGGGCACCATCCTCTGGATCATCCTCGGCATGGCCGCGGTCCAGATCCTGGTCCACCTGAAGTACTTCCTGCACCTGGACACGTCGTCCGAGCAGCGCAGCAACGTGATCGCGCTGCTGTTCACGGCGCTGATCCTGGTGATCGTGGTGGCGGGTTCGCTGTGGATCATGCACAACCTGAATGCCAACATGATGGTGATGTAAGGACCAACGTCCTGGCATCGAGAGCGGGGCCCTGCAAGGGGCCCCGTTTTTTTTGCCCGTCGCCTGCCTTGGGGCGTGGCGCCCGGCCTTGGTGCGGGGACGCGCATCGCCTGGTGCCTTGCGCATGCCGCCCGCACGGAATTGCGCAGATGCACGGGAGTGGTGCGTGCGCCGCCCGCACTGCTCTGGTGCGGATGCGCGATCGCGGGCGGCGGCAGCGCCTGCGCGCCGCGCCAGCACGCCATCTGCCGGGGGTGCGGTGGGTATCAGGCGGCCTGCCTCCATGGCACGCTAGTTGCAGAAGCATCACCCGGGGAGCGTAGTCCCTAACTAACACCATAAACGGGAGCTGCAAATGCAACGACGTGACATGCTGAAGCTGTCGGCGATAGCCGCCGCGGCAATGATCGGTACCAGCCCGCTGGCCATGGCGCAGTCCAAGGAACCGATCAAGGTCGGTATCCTGCACTCGCTGTCCGGCACCATGGCCATTTCGGAGACGTCGCTGAAGGACGTGGCCCTGATGACCATCGACGAGATCAACAAGAGCGGCGGCGTGCTGGGGCGCAAGCTGGAGCCGGTGGTGGTGGATCCCGCCTCGAACTGGCCGCTGTTCGCGGAAAAGGCGCGCCAGCTGATCACCAAGGACAAGGTCGCGGTGACCTTCGGCTGCTGGACCTCGGTGTCGCGCAAATCCGTGCTGCCGGTCTACGAAGAGCTGAACTCGCTGCTGTTCTACCCGGTGCAGTATGAAGGCGAAGAGATGTCGAAGAACGTCTTCTACACCGGTGCAGCGCCCAACCAGCAGGCCATTCCGGCGGTGGAATACCTGATGAGCAAGGAAGGCGGCGGCGCCAAGCGCTTCTTCCTGCTGGGCACGGACTACGTCTACCCGCGCACCACCAACAAGATCCTGCGCGCGTTCCTGAAGAGCAAGGGCGTGGCCGACAAGGACATCGAAGAGGTCTACACCCCGTTTGGCCACAGCGACTACCAGACCATCGTCGCCAATATCAAGAAGTTCTCGCAGGGCGGCAAGACCGCGGTGATCTCCACCATCAATGGCGACTCCAACGTGCCGTTCTACAAGGAACTTGGCAACGCCGGGCTGAAGGCCAAGGACGTGCCGGTGGTGGCGTTCTCGGTGGGTGAGGAGGAACTGCGCGGCATCGATACCAAGCCGCTGGTGGGCCACCTGGCCGCATGGAACTACTTCATGTCGGTCAAGAACCCCGAGAACGACGCCTTTCGCAAGCAGTGGGCGGCATGGGTCAAGGCCAACAACCTGCCCGGCGGCGACAAGCGTGTGACCAACGACCCGATGGAAGCCACCTACGTGGGCATCCATATGTGGGCGCAGGCCGTGAAGAAGGCCGGCACCACCGATACCAACAAGGTGCGCGCCGCCATGTACGGCCAGACCTTCAAGGCACCGGACGGCTTCACGCTGACCATGGGCGAGAACCACCACCTGTACAAGCCGGTGATGATCGGCGAAGTGAAGGGCGACGGCCAGTTCTCGGTGGTGTGGAAGACGCCGAAGGCGGTGCGCGCGCAGCCGTGGAGCCCGTTCATCGCGGGTAACGAAGGCAAGCCGGACAAGGTGATGTAAGCCGGGCCACCCGCTGCCGGTTGGCTCCCCTCTCCCGCTTGCGGGAGAGGGGCTGGGGGAGAGGGCTGGCGCTTGCCAGCCAGATGGCACTCGCTTCGTCATGGACACCTGCCTTCTCCCCAAACACTCATTCCGCAATTCGCCAGCACCTATGCGCAATCCCTTATCCGTTTCCATCCTGCCATGGCTGCGCGCCCTGCTGGCGGCGCTGCTGCTGGCGGCTGCGCCGTGGGCCGCGGCGCTGACGCAGGCCGACCTGAAGCCGCTGGCCGAAGACGATTTCGATGCCAAGACCGCGGCGCTGACCGCGCTGGCCAAGGCCCCGCCGGAACAGGCCGGCCCGATCCTGAAGGCCTTGCAGGACGACGCGCTGCAATATGCGCCGTCGATCGGCATGGTGCGCCAGGATGGCGACAAGACCGTCGATGCTGTCACCGGCAAACCGGTCGCGGTGAAAGCCGACGAGCTCGAATCCCTGACCCTGAACAACAGCCTGCGCGCGCTGGTCGACAGCGCCGCCAGCAGCCTGCTGCTGCAGTCGCCCGATATCGCGGTGCGCGCGCAGGCCATCGCCACGCTGCGCGACCAGCCCGAGAGCGCCTCGCGCGCCGCGGTCGAGGCCGCCCGCAAGAACGAGGCCGATGCCGGACTGCGCACCAGCCTGGACGTGATCTGGGCCAACCTGGTGCTGGCCGAGCCGGCCGATCCCGCAGCGCATGACGCGAGGCTTGAAGCCATCCGCATCCTCGGCAGCGACAGCAACCCGCAGAGCCGCCAGAAGCTGGCGCCGCTGGTGGAGCGCGACAGCGCCGGCAACTACCGCGAGCCCGATGCCGACGTGCGCCTGGCCGCGCAGCAGGCGCTGGACACGCTGCGCAGCGACCAGCGCCGCGCCGAGCTGATCGGCAACCTGTTCGCCGGCCTGAGCCTGGGCAGCGTGCTGCTGCTGGCCGCGCTCGGGCTGGCCATCACTTATGGCCTGATCGGCGTCATCAACATGGCGCACGGTGAATTCCTGATGATCGGCGCCTATGCCACCTACGTGGTGCAGTCGCTGTTCCGCGCCTACGCGCCGGGTGCGTTCGACTGGTACCTGCCGGCGGCGCTGCCGGCCTCGTTCCTGGCCGCCGCGCTGCTGGGCTTCGTGCTCGAGCGGCTGGTGCTGCGCCACCTGTACGGCCGCCCGCTGGAAACGCTGCTGGCCACCTTCGGCGTGAGCCTGCTGCTGATGCAGGCGGTGCGCACGCTGTTCGGCGCGCAGAACGTGGAAGTGGCCAACCCGGCGTGGATGAGCGGCGGCATCGAATGGATGCCGGGCCTGGTGATCCCGTACAACCGCATCGTCATCATCCTGTTCGCGCTGGCGGTGGTGGCGGTGGCGTGGGCGGTGCTGAACCGCACGCGGCTGGGGCTGTTCGTGCGCGCCACCACGCAGAACCGCACCATGGCGGCCTGCGTCGGCGTGCGCACCTGGAAGGTCGACAGCTACGCCTTTGCCTTTGGCGCCGGCATTGCCGGGCTGGGCGGCTGCGCGCTGTCGCAGATCGGCAATGTCGGCCCCGACCTGGGCCAGGCCTACATCATCGATTCGTTCATGGTGGTGGTGCTGGGCGGCGTCGGGCAGCTGGCCGGCACCATCGTCGGCGCCTTCGGGCTGGGCATCATCAACAAGTTCATCGAGCCCTTCTACGGCGCGGTGCTGGCCAAGATCTTTGTCCTGGTGCTGATCGTGCTGTTTATCCAGAAGCGGCCGCAGGGACTTTTCGCGCTCAAGGGGCGCAGCGCGGAGGCATGATGCAGCGAGTCCAATCGAGTTCTTCCGCCACCGCGTTCCGGCTAGCGGTGCCGGAGCGGCAGGCACTGTTCTCGCCGCGCGGCTGGCTGGTGCTTGCGGCGCTGGTGGTGATCGTCGGCATCGGCGTGCCGGTGTGCGCGCTGGTGTTGCCGGAGGGGCATCCGCTGCACCTGTCGGCTTATGCGCTGACGCTGGTCGGCAAGATCATGTGCTTTGCGCTGGCGGCGATCGCGCTGGACCTGGTGTGGGGCTACTGCGGCATCCTGAGCCTGGGCCACGGGCTGTTCTTCGCGCTGGGCGGCTATGCCATGGGCATGTACCTGATGCGATCGATCGGGCGCGAGGGCGTGTACAAGAGCGAACTGCCGGACTTCATGGTGTTCCTCGACTGGAAGGAGCTGCCGTGGTTCTGGCACGGCACCGAGCACCTCGGCTATGCGCTGCTGCTGGTGGTGCTGGTGCCAGGCGTGCTGGCGTGGCTGTTCGGCTTCTTCGCCTTCCGCTCGCGCATCAAGGGCGTGTACCTGTCGATCATCACGCAGGCGATGACGTATGCGGCGATGCTGCTGTTCTTCCGCAACGAGACCGGTTTCGGCGGCAACAACGGCTTCACGGACTTCAAGCGCATTGCCGGCTTTGCGATTGCGGCGCCGCAGACGCGCACGGCGCTGTTCGTGCTGACCTTCCTGGCGCTGCTGGCGGGCTTCATCGCCTGCCGCTACATCGTCACGTCCAAGCTCGGGCGCGTGGTCACCGCGGTGCGCGATGCCGAGATGCGGGTGATGTTCTCCGGCTACAACCCGCTGGGCTACAAGCTCTTCGTGTGGACCTTTTCGGCGGTGCTGTGCGGCATCGCGGGGGCGCTGTACGTGCCGCAGGTGGGCATCATCAACCCCGGCGAGATGTCGCCCGGCAATTCGATCGAGATGGCGGTGTGGGTCGCCGTGGGCGGGCGCGGCACGCTGATCGGACCGGTGATCGGCGCGTTCCTGGTCAATGGCGCCAAGACCCTGTTCACAGCCCACTTTGCCGAATACTGGCTGTTCCTGCTGGGCGCGATGTTCGTGCTGGTGACCTTGTACCTGCCCGATGGCGTGACCGGGCTGTGGAACCGGCTGCGCGAGCGGCGCGCGGCCGCACCATCAGCCGCTGCAGACCCTGTTTCCGCGCCTGCCGTGGCAGGCCGCACGGGAGGTGAAGCATGAACGCCGCACTCCAGCACGGCCAGGCCGAAAGCGGCGATGCCACCGGCCTGGGCCGCATCGTCGAGCCCGGCACCATCGATGTTTCGCACGGGCCGATCCTGTACCTGGAAGACCTGACGGTGCAGTTCGACGGCTTCCGCGCGCTGAACAAGCTGACCTTGTCGATCGACCATGGCGAGTTGCGCTGCGTGATCGGTCCCAACGGTGCCGGCAAGACCACGATGATGGATGTCATCACCGGCAAGACCGGGCCGCGCAATGCCAATGTCAGCGGGCGCGTGTTCCTGGGCCAGACCATCGACCTGATGCGGATGACCGAGCCGCGCATCGCGCAGGTCGGCATCGGCCGCAAGTTCCAGAAGCCCACGGTGTTCGAGCAGCACGCGGTGTGGGAGAACCTGGAACTGGCGATGAAGGCCGACAAGCGCTGGTGGTCGTCGCTGCGCGCGCGGCTGACGGCGGAGGGGCATCGCCGCATCGAGGAAACGCTGGCGCTGACCGGACTGGAGGCAGAGGCCTACCGGCCCGCCGGGCTGCTGTCGCACGGGCAGAAGCAGCGCCTGGAGATCGGCATGCTGTTGATGCAGCAGCCGCAGCTGCTGTTGCTGGACGAGCCGGTGGCCGGCATGACCGATGAAGAGACCATGCAGCTGGCGGCGCTGCTCAACGGCCTGCGCGGCAGCTGCTCGATGATGGTGGTCGAGCACGACATGGAGTTCGTCGCCGCGCTCGCGGGCGATGCCGGCCAGGTCACGGTGCTGGCCGAGGGCAGCGTGCTGGCCGAAGGCACGCTCGACAGCGTCAAGCGCGATGAGCGCGTGATCGAATCCTACCTGGGAAGATAAGCATGCTGCAGGTCAATGCACTGAACCAGTTCTATGGCGGCAGCCATATCCTGCGCAATGTCAGCTTCGACGTGCCCGCCGGCAAGCTGACCACGCTGCTGGGCCGCAACGGCGTGGGCAAGAGTACGCTGCTCAAGTGCCTGATGGGCGTGGTGCCCACGCGCAGCGGCAGCATCCAATGGCAAGGGCAGGCGCTGGAGAAGAAGGCTCCGTATGAGCGCGTGTCCGCCGGGCTGGCCTATGTGCCGCAGGGCCGGGAGATCTTCCCGCGGCTGACGGTGGAAGAAAACCTGCTGATCGGCGCAGCCAGCCGGGCGCGGCCGTCCGGCGTGCCGGACCGGATCTACCAGTTGTTCCCGGTGCTGCGCACCATGCGCCTGCGCCGCGGCGGCGACCTGTCCGGCGGCCAGCAGCAGCAACTGGCGATCGGGCGCGCGCTGATGAGCGAGCCGGGCCTGCTGATCCTGGACGAGCCCACCGAGGGCATCCAGCCTTCCATCATCCAGGACATCGGCCGGGCGCTGCGCCTGCTGGTCGACGAGTTCGGCATGACGGTGCTGCTGGTCGAGCAGTACTACGAGTTCGCGCGGCATATTGCCGACCACTATGTCGTGATGAGCCGCGGCGAAGTGGTGGCGCGGGGTGCCGGCGCCAGCATGGAGCAGGACGGCGTGCGGGAGCTGATCGCCGTGTAGGGCGGCTGCGCGGCAGCGCCGGGATTTGTGGGTCATACGCTGCTTACGCGAAGCCAGGCAGCGCGCTATGATTGCTTGCAACTCCCGCCATTGCGCGCGCGCCTCCGCCGGCTGTCCTTGCCATGCGCCATCCCGATCTTCCTTCATCGCTCACCGTGCCCGCCGCATGGCAGGCCACCCTGCGGCTGCGCTTTGCGCAGCGCGGCGAACGCACCGCGCTGACCGAGCGGCGCCATCAGGGGCCGCTGCTGGTACAGAAGCCGCTGTACCCGGAAGGCGGCATCTGCCACGCGGTGATCCTGCATCCGCCGGCTGGCGTGGCAGGCGGCGACAGCCTGGATATCGACGTGACGGTCGAGGCTGGCGCGCACGCCGTGCTGGCCACGCCGGGTGCCACCAAGTGGTACAAGTCGCTCGGCCGCGAGGCGGCGCAGCATGTGCGCCTGACGGTGGGCGCAGGCGCGCGGCTGGACTGGCTGCCGCAGGAGAACATCGTCTTCGACGACGCCCGTGCGCGGATTTCGACCGTGCTCGACGTCGCGCCCGGCGGCAGCGCGATCGGCTGGGATGCGGTGGTGCTGGGCCGGCAGGCATCCGGCGAGCAGTGGACCCGCGGCGCGCTGTGGCTGGATACCCGCATCGGCACGGGCGAACGCGCGTTGTGGATCGAGCAATCGCATCTTGAAGCCGAGTCGCCGCTGCGCACCGCGGTGGCCGGCCTCGATGGACTCAATGTGCTGGGCACGCTGTGGGCGGTAGGCGAGGGCGCGACGCAGGAACTGGCCGAAGCCCTGGCCGAGCAGCTGCCTTATACGCCGGAGCTGCGCGCCGGCGTGACCTGCCTGGCCGCCAACGGCCAGTCGATGCTGCTGCTGCGCGTGCTGGGCCGGCAGATGGAAGCCGTGCGCCACGTCATGGTCGACAGCTGGCAGGCGCTGCGCATGCCGATCCACGGTGTCGCAGCGCGGCCGCTGCGGCTGTGGGCCACGTAGGCCGCCAACAGAGACAACCGAACACAAGAAACCAGGAACAAGAGATGGAACTGACGCCGCGAGAGAAAGACAAGCTGCTGATCTTCACCGCCGCGCTGCTGGCCGAGCGGCGCAAGGCACGCGGGCTGAAGCTGAACTACCCGGAAGCGGTGGCGCTGATCACCGCCGCCATCATGGAAGGCGCGCGCGATGGCCGCACCGTGGCCGAGCTGATGCATGAGGGCACCACCGTGCTGGGCCGCGAGGACGTGATGGACGGCGTGGCCGAGATGATCCCCGAGATCCAGGTGGAGGCCACCTTTCCGGATGGCACCAAGCTGGTGACCGTCCACCATCCCATTGTCTGAACATGACCGATTCCGATTCTGGACCGCGATAACAAGACCAACCCGAGAGCCGACATGAACCGTACCGCCTGCCTGCGCCTTGCCCTGGGCACTTCCCTGACCGTTGCCGCCGGCGCCGCGCTGGCGCATCCCGGCCACGATGCCGCCACCGTCAGCGCCAGCCTGTGGGCCGGCCTGGCGCACCCCTTCACCGGTGCCGACCATTTGCTGGCGATGGCGGCGGTGGGCGTGTGGAGCGCATTGATTGCCCGCTCGGCCGCCGACACCCTGCGCCTGCCGCTGGCCTTCGTGGCGCTGATGCTGGTGGGGGCTGCAATCGGCTTGTCCGGTGTGGCGCTGCCCGCAGTCGAACCGATGATCGCGGCCTCGTTGCTGGTGATCGGGTTGCTGCTGGCGCTGCGCGCGAAGCTGCCGGCGTGGGCCGGTACGCTGCTGGTCGGCGGCTTTGCCATCTTCCACGGCTACGCCCACGGGGCCGAACTGCCCGCCACTGCGGGCGCGCTGCCTGCGATACTCGCATACGTAGGCGGGTTTGCGGCCGCCACCATGGCGCTGCACCTGCTGGGCATCGGCGCCGGCACGTTGCTGCGCCGCCATGCCGGCTGGCTGGCCCGCGCGGCAGGTGCCGGCGTGGCGCTGTATGGCGCCAGCCTGCTGGTGGCCTGAGGAGAATCGCCATGATCCCCGGTGAACTGATGCCCGCCGACGGCGAGATCGAACTGAATGCCGGCCGCGCCACGGTCAGCGTGACGGTGGCCAATACCGGCGACCGGCCGATCCAGGTCGGCTCGCACTTCCATTTCTACGAGACCAATGCGGCGCTGGCCTTTGACCGCGAAACCGCGCGCGGCTTCCGGCTGAATATTGCCGCCGGCACCGCGGTGCGCTTCGAGCCCGGTCAGACGCGCACGGTGGAACTGGTGGCGCTGGACGGCGACCGCATCGTCTATGGCTTCAACGGCAAGATCATGGGAGCGCTGTGATGGCAAAGATCTCCAGGCAGGCCTATGCCGAGATGTTCGGCCCGACCACCGGCGACCGCCTGCGGCTGGCCGATACCGGGCTCATCATCGAAGTCGAGAAAGACTTCACCATCTATGGCGAGGAAGTGAAGTTCGGCGGCGGCAAGGTGATCCGTGACGGCATGGGGCAGAGCCAGCGCATGGCCAGCGATTGCGTCGACACCGTCATCACCAATGCGCTGATCGTTGACCACTGGGGCATCGTCAAGGCCGATATCGGCCTGAAGGGCGGGCGCATCGCGGCGATCGGCAAGGCCGGCAATCCGGATATCCAGCCGGGCGTCACCATCGTGGTCGGGCCGGGCACCGAGGTGATCGCGGGCGAGGGCATGATCGTCACCGCAGGCGGCATCGACAGCCATATCCACTTCATTTGCCCGCAGCAGATCGAAGAGGCGCTGATGAGCGGCGTCACCACCATGATCGGCGGCGGCACCGGGCCGGCCACCGGCACCTTTGCCACCACCGTGACGCCGGGGCCGTGGTACATGGAGCGCATGCTGCAGGCAGCCGATGCCTACCCGATGAATATCGGCCTGCTGGGCAAGGGCAACGCCAGCCAGCAGGGGCCGCTCCTGGAGCAGGTGGAAGCGGGCGCCATCGGCCTGAAGCTGCACGAGGACTGGGGCACCACGCCGGCGGCGATCGACACCTGCCTGTCGGTGGCGGACGCGACCGATACCCAGGTGGCGATCCATACCGACACGCTCAACGAAGCCGGCTTCGTTGAAGCGACCATCGCCGCGTTCAAGGGCCGCACCATCCATACGTACCACACCGAAGGCGCGGGCGGCGGCCATGCGCCCGATATCATCAAGGTGTGCGGCGAGGCCAACGTGCTGCCGTCGTCGACCAACCCGACGCGCCCGTACACGGTCAACACGCTGGACGAGCACCTCGACATGCTGATGGTGTGCCACCACCTGGACCCGTCGATTGCCGAGGACATCGCCTTTGCCGAAAGCCGCATCCGCCGCGAGACCATCGCCGCCGAAGACATCCTGCACGACCTGGGCGCGTTCTCGATGATCTCCAGCGACTCGCAGGCGATGGGGCGCGTCGGCGAGGTCATCATCCGCACCTGGCAGACCGCGCACAAGATGGCGCTGCAGCGCGGCAAGCTGCCGGGCGATCCCAACGATGCGCGCGGCGGGCACGACAACTTCCGCGTCAAGCGCTATGTCGCCAAGTACACCATCAACCCGGCGCTGACGCATGGCATCGCTCATGAGGTGGGCTCGGTTGAAGTCGGCAAGTGGGCCGACCTGGTGTTGTGGCGTCCGGCGTTCTTCGGCGTCAAGCCCAGCCTGATCCTGAAGGGCGGCATGATTGCCGCGGCCGCGATGGGCGATCCCAATGCGTCGATCCCGACGCCGCAGCCGGTGCACTACCGGCCGATGTTTGCTTCGGCCGGCGGGGCGCTGCACCGTTCGTCGCTGACCTTTGTGTCGCAGGCGGCGCTGGCGGCCGGCATCGGCGAGCGCTACGGACTGGCCAAGACGCTGTCGGCGGTGCGCGGCACGCGCACGGTAAGCAAGCGCGACATGGTGCACAATGACTGGCAACCGCATGTCACGGTCGATCCGGAGACCTACCAGGTCGTTGCCGACGGCCAGTTGCTGACCTGCGAGCCCGCCACCGAGCTGCCCATGGCGCAGCGCTATTTCCTGTTCTGACTGGCCGGGGCCCGCGCCCCGCACCGCCCATGCTGAAGATCGACAAACTCCTGAGCGCCCCGCACGGCATCGCGCCCGTGCTGGTGCGCCGCGCGCCCAAGCTGGTCCTGCCCTTCGCCGAACGCAGCAAGAGCCGCCTGCGCGCGGTGCTCGACAACGGCGACGAAGCCGCGCTGTTCCTGGCGCGCGGCACCGTGCTGCGCGGCGGCGACCTGTTGGTGGCCGAAGACGGCAGCTTCGTGGAAGTGCAGGCCGCTGCCGAGGCGGTGCTGGAAGTGCGTGCGGAAGACCCGCATGCGCTGATGCGCGCGGCCTATCACCTCGGCAACCGCCATACGCCGGTGGAGATCGGGCGCGACTACCTGCGGCTGGAATATGACGCGGTGCTGGCGGACATGCTGCAACGGCTGGGCGTGCGCGCCGAACGTGCCGAGCTGCCGTTCGAGCCGGAGGCTGGGGCCTATGGCGGCGGGCACAAGCATGGGCACGATGCGACGTTTGCGGAGGACTATGCGGCGGCGCAGGCGGTGTTTCATGAGCATCATGGGCACTCGCACGATCACGTGCATGACGAGAAGTGTGGACATAAGCACTGAATTTTGCCCTGCAAGGTGGGTGCCGGACCATGCCAACCGATGAAGAACTGAACTCGCCGATACTCCCCTCTCCCGCTTGCGGGAGAGGGGAGCAAGCCATCGCTGAACCGGAGTCCGCGCCATGACGCAACTCCACCAGTTGATCTCACTGCTGCACCTCGCATCGCCATCGCTGCCAATCGGCGGCTTCAGCTATTCGCAAGGCCTGGAAGCTGCGATCGATTGTGGCAGCGTGCACGATGCGGCAAGCGCAGAACGATGGATCCGCGACAACCTGCTGCATGTGCAGGCGCAATGCGAAGCGCCGCTGTGGCTGCTGCTGCATCGCTGCTGGAAAGCGGGCGATGCCGCGCAGGTGCGGACATGGAACGACTGGTTCCGCGCCGCGCGCGAGACTTCCGAGTTGCGGCTTGAGACCGAGCAGATGGGCTGGTCGCTGTCCAGGCTGATTGCGCAGATGGAGTGGGGCGCGCCCGTGCTGCGCGAGACGCTGGCGGCGCTGTCGCCGGTGTGCCTGCCGACGGCGTTCACTGCGGCATGCGTGGCGCTGCAGGTCGAGGCGCGCGACGGCCTCGCTGCCTATTGCTTCAACTGGGCCGAGAACCAGGTCGCCGCGGCGATCAAGGCGGTGCCGCTGGGCCAGGTGGCGGGGCAGCACATGCTGCGGCGCCTGCACTGCGCGGTGCTCGACACAGTCGATGAAGCCACGCGCCGCGCCGACGCCACGCCGCCGCAACTTTCCACCTTTTCCCCGATGCTGGGCCTGCTTTCCGCGCGCCACGAAACGCAGTACTCCCGGCTGTTCCGATCCTGAACCCATATCGCACCATGACCCAGGCCCGTACCAAGAAGAACCCTCCGCTGCGCGTCGGCGTCGGCGGCCCGGTTGGCTCCGGCAAGACCACGCTGCTGGAAATGCTGTGCAAGGCGATGCGCGACCGCTACGACCTGGTTGCCATCACCAACGACATCTACACGAAGGAAGACCAGCGTCTCCTGACGGTCTCCGGCGCGTTGCCGGCGGAACGCATCATGGGCGTGGAAACGGGCGGATGTCCGCACACCGCAATCCGCGAGGACGCCTCGATCAACCTGGAGGCGGTGGACCGCATGCTGGCGCGCTTCCCGGATGCTGACGTGGTCTTCATCGAGTCCGGCGGCGACAACCTCGCTGCCACCTTCAGCCCAGAACTTTCTGATTTGACGATCTACGTCATCGACGTAGCCGGCGGTGAGAAGATTCCGAGAAAGGGTGGGCCGGGCATTACCAAGTCCGACTTGCTGGTGATCAACAAGACGGACCTGGCGCCATACGTCGGGGCATCGCTGGAAGTGATGGAGAGCGATGCGCGCAAGATGCGCGGCGCCCGGCCGTTCGTGATGGGCAGCGTCAAGTCCGGGCAGGGCCTGGACGAGGTGATCCGCTTTATCGAACGGCAGGGCATGCTGGGCGTCTAGTCTGCGCTGTCGCCCTTGGCATCGGATGCTGCGTTGGTGGCGTGAGTCAGCGACGGGCGGAAGCTGCCCTTGCCCGCCAGCGCCCGCGCCACCGCGGCCACCAGGTTCAGCTCGGGCTCGGTCAGCTCCGCCATATGGCGCACGGTGGCCTCGATCGCCGCGCGCTGGCGGTTGCCGAAGGGCGCGCGCGATTGTTCCACCTGCAGCTGGCTGGCGTCATGGCGGCTGAAGTCGAGCATCTCCGGGGTTGGCACGGCGAGCGTCTCGGCCAGCCTGCAGATGTTGGCGAGCGCCAGGTTGCGCTTGCCGCTTTCGATGCCGCTCAGGTATGAGCGCGACAGCCCGCTCTCAAGCGACAGGGTTTCCTGGGACCAGCCCCGCTGCTTGCGTAGCCAGGCAAGATGCAATCCGAATAGTCTGAGATTTCGAGAAGTCATGGGGTCGTGAAAGGTTCGGAGTGGTCTGAGGCTAAGGGTTTGACCTTGAGGCCACGACAACTTATCCTCTTCCTCACTATCGGTGTCCGACCCGCAAATTGAGGGGTGCGCCAGGCAAAATGGCGCGACACGATGGCATCAACCGGACGGCCTGCATGGCCGAGCCAAACGGGCCACTGCGCAATGCTGCGCGCAACGCTGTCATGCGTGCGCCGCACTGCGCGGACAGCCGCCTTGCGGCCTGTCGCCCTGCAGGGGGATTGCCATGCAGATCTTCACGCTGTTCGAGGCGCGGATGCGCGCCCTCCATGCCGACCGCCACGCGCCGTCGGACTTCATTCCCGGGTTCCAGTCACGCTTGCTTGCCGCTGCAGCCGGCCTCGGCAGCACCTGCGACTACGTCTTTCTCTGCGCCGGCGAGACCCAGGCTGAATTTGCCGCGGACCGCCATGAATGGTGGGGCTGCCTGCGCGGGGGCCTGCGGCTGTGGTCGCCCGGGCGCGGCTGCCTGCTGATGGGTGGCGGCGAGCTGTTTGCGCCGGCGCCAGGCGTACCGATGCAGGTGCAGGCGATGGTCGACACCATCCTGGTGCGCACCGTGCCGCAAGGGCCGGCCGATGCATCGCGGCCGGTGGTGCTGCCTGCGGGGTGGCACTGCGCGCTGGGCGGCATTGCCGCGGTCGGGGCCAATGGCGCCGAGGGGGTGGCGGGCATGCACGTGTTGCCGGCAGAGGTGGTGCGGGCCGAGGGCCCGCAGCCGGAGCAGGGCATGCGGCCGGAGTTCATCCAGCTGGACCAGTCGGGCGATGACTGGGCGCAGCGGCTGCAGGCGCGCGGGCTGCGCTGGGCGCTGTGCTACCGCGGCGCCATCGGCCTGCACTGGCATGGCGCGCTGGTGCGGGCCGGTGGGGACATGGCCTTCCTGCAGCCCGGCACGCTCTACGCGCCGGACCCGCACGAGTCATGCCGGCTCGACGTGCTGTTGCCGGGCACCGGCCTGCTGTGCTGCTTCGGGCCGGGCGATGACGTCGAGATTGGTGTTGCGGCGCGCGGCGGACGGCGCGCGGACGGGTATGCGATTGCGTGCCACGCGCTGGCGCCGACCTGATGCCAGGCGGGTCAGCCGGGGCCAGCGCCCCGGCCGCGGCAGTGCCGTGCTCAGTGCCGCTTGTATTGCGTGGCGCCGAACAGGACCTCGCGCGCCTTGTCGTCCTGCAGCGCCTTGCGCGCGCTGGCCAGCACTTCCACGCCGCGCTTGACCGCGGGGCGCTCGGCGATCTCGTTGAACCAGCGCTTCAGGTTCGGGTAGTCGTCCAGGTCCACGCCCTGGTTCTGCCAGCTGCGCAGCCACGGGAAGGTGGCGATGTCGGCGATGGTGTACTGCTCGCCGGCCAGGCAGGCGTGCTTTGACAACTGCGTGTCGATCACGCCGTACAGGCGCCTGGCCTCGTTGGTGTAGCGGTTGACCGCGTACTCGATCTTCTCGGGCGCGTACATGCGGAAGTGGTGCGCCTGGCCCAGCATCGGGCCCACGCCGCCCATCTGGAACATCAGCCACTGCAGCGCCTCGTACTTGCCGCGCACGTCCTCGGGCAGGAACTTGCCGGTCTTGCCGGCCAGGTAGAGCAGGATGGCGCCCGATTCGAACAGCGAGATCGGCTTGCCGTCCGGGCCGTCGGGGTCGACGATGGCCGGGATCTTGTTGTTGGGGCTGATCTTCAGGAAGTCCTCGCCGAACTGGTCGCCGGCGCCGATGTTGATCGGATGGACCTTGTACTCCAGGCCGCATTCTTCCAGCATGATGTGGACTTTGTGGCCGTTGGGCGTGGCCCAGGTGTAGACGTCGATCATCGCAAAAGATCTCCTGGATGCGATCGTTGGGGATGGCCACATCAACCACCGACGTGGCGAACCGGGCGATTTAAGCACAGAAGAAAAAAACGCGCAGACTGGCTGCGCGTTTTCCATACTGCCGGCAGGGCCGAAGCCCCGCGGCGTTGCCAGGCGGTCAGAACCCGCGTGCCACCGGCATCCTGATGTCGTCCGGGTTCAGGTTCATGTGCTTGGCCAGCTCCAGCTTGGCGATGGCGTTGCGGTGCACCTCGTCCGGGCCGTCGGCCAGGCGCAGCGTGCGCTGGTGCGCCCACCAGTTGGCCAGCGGGAAGTCGCTGGAGACGCCGGCGGCGCCATGGACCTGGATGGCCCAGTCGATCACCTTCAGCGCCACGTTGGGGGCGATCACCTTGATCATGGCGATCTCGGCCTTGGCCACCTTGTTGCCCACTGTGTCCATCATGTACGCGGCCTTGAGCGTCAGCAGGCGCGCCATCTCGATCTCGCAGCGGGCTTCGGCGATACGTTCCTGCGTCACGCCCTGGCTGGACACCGGCTTGCCGAAGGCCACGCGCGACAGCGCGCGCTTGCACATCAGTTCCAGCGCGCGCTCGGCCACGCCGATGCTGCGCATGCAGTGGTGGATGCGGCCCGGGCCCAGGCGGCCCTGCGCGATCTCGAAGCCGCGGCCTTCGCCCAGCAGGATGTTCGAGGCCGGCACGCGCACGTTCTTCAGCTCGATCTCCATATGGCCGTGCGGCGCGTCGTCGTAGCCGAACACCGGCAGGAAGCGCTTGATGGTGATGCCCGGGGTATCGGCCGGCACCACGATCATCGACTGCTGCTCATGGCGGCCGGCGTCGGGATTGGTCTTGCCCATCACGATGTAGACCTTGCAGCGGGGGTCGCCCGCGCCCGACGACCACCACTTGGTGCCGTTGATCACATAGTGGTCGCCGTCGCGCTCGATGCGGCATTCGATATTGGTCGCGTCCGACGAGGCCACGGCCGGCTCGGTCATCAGGAAGGCCGAGCGGATCTCGCCGGCCAGCAGCGGCTCGAGCCACTTGTCCTTCAGTTCCTCGGAGGCATAGCGCTCCAGCGTCTCCATGTTGCCGGTGTCGGGGGCCGCGCAGTTGAAGACCTCGGCCGACCAGGGCACCCGGCCCATGATTTCGCACAGCGTGGCGTATTCCAGGTTCGACAGGCCCTGCGGGGCGCGCGGCGAGCGCGGCAGGAACAGGTTCCACAGGCCGGCCGCGCGTGCCAGCGGCTTCAGCTCCTCGATCACCTTGGTCGGCACCCAGGCGTTGCCGGCGCGGCGGTTGGCGTCGATCTCCGCGGCGAAACGCTTTTCGTTCGGGTAGATGTGCTGGTCGAAGAAGGCCAGCAGCTTGGCCTGCATTTCCTTGACCTTCGGGCTGTATTCGAAATCCATGTGGTCTCCTCGCTACGGAATCAGTGGATGCCGGGGTGGGCGGCGGCGCCTCGTTGGCCTCGGCAGGCCTCGGCATCAGTGCGGCATGGGCCGATGGAATGCACTCTATCTGAAAGCTGGTAATAAGAAAAATGAATTTTCTGGATTTGCCAGTATCAATTCCCTGCATTCCGTGACAGAATCTCCGGCATGCAGCTCTCCCGCATCGACCTGAATCTCTTCGTGGTGTTCGACGCCATCTACAGCGAAGGCAGCATCACCGCGGCCGCGCGCCAGCTCAACCTGACGCAGCCCGCGGTCAGCCATGCGCTGGGCCGGCTGCGCACGCTGTTCGACGACCCGCTGTTCGAGCGGCGCGGGCAGGGCATGGCGCCCACGCCGCTGGCGCGCTCGCTGGCCGCCGAGGTGCGCAGCGCGCTGCAATCGTTCGCGCGCACGCTGCAGGATACGCCGCACTTCGATCCCACCAATACTGTGCGGCGCTTCACCATCGGCATGCGCGACGCGCTGGAATCCACGCTGCTGCCGCCGCTGATGGCGCGTGTCACGGCAATGGCGCCGCACGTGGAGATCGCCGCGATCCGCTTCGACCGCCGCGAGATGGAGTCCGAGCTGCTCGCCGGCACGCTGGACGCCGCGCTGGACATCCTGCTGCCGGTCTCGCCCGCCATCCACCACGCGCCGTTCATGGCCGATCCGATGGTGGTGCTGGCGCGGCGCGACCATCCGCTGGTGAAGAAGGAACTGACGCTTGAGCGCTACCTCGCGGCCGAGCATGTGCACGTGTCGTCGCGCCGCCGCGGCGCCGGGCTGGAAGACCAGGCCCTGCATCGCATGGGCCTGACGCGGCGCGTGCGCCTGCGTTGCCAGCACTACGCGGCCGCGTGCCGCGTGGTCAGCTGCACCGACCTGCTGGCCACGCTGCCGCTGCGCTATGCGCGCATCGCCAATGAGCCCTATGCCAACCGCCTGCTGTCGCTGCCGTTCAAGGTGCCGTCGCTGGAACTGCACCTGTACTGGCATGCGGGCGGCGAAAACGACGGTGCCAACCGCTGGCTGCGCGACCAGCTGATGGCGGTGATGGCCGCGCTCGGCACCGGCATGGCCGACGTGGCCGCCGCCAGCTAAGTGCCCTCGCGCCCGCACGGCGGGCACCGCAAGCGATCCCCGCGGCGCCCCGGTGCGGCGCGCGCGGGTCACACGTAAGGAATTGTTCATGGGCTAGACCCTGCCGGTCCGCGCCCATACCATCGTCCGGTCTTTCTGCCCCCGGCGCCGCCGCCGCGAGCCCGTGTCCGCACGGTGCTGGCGATGGTTGCCGCGCCGGCTGTCCGCGCCTGCGGATCCCCCGGGGCAGGTTCCTTCCTCCGATGACCACGACGATTCAGAACGATGACCGGGAAACGCTTGCTTGCTGATCACCAACCCATGCCGCCGCGACGCGCGCGGCGCACCACGCTCGCCCTGACCACCCTTTGCGCTGCTGCGGCGCTGGCACTGTCCGCATGTGGCGGCGGTGGTGGCGATGGCGATGGCGGCGGCGGTACTTCGTCGAACGCATCGCAAGCGAACGGGCAGGCCAGCGCGCCGTCCGGCTCTGGCTCGACCACGCCATCCACCGCAGGTGCCTGCTATACCGTCAGCGGCACGGCGCCGGCACCCGCGGCGGGCGGCGGCGTCTCGCTGCTGCCGGCGCGCGGCAGTGCGGTCAGCAATTACCGCGTGCTGGAAGAGCCGCGCACCGCCGGCCTGTGCTACGCCAACTATCGGCGCGAGCAGGTGGGCCTGCCGCCGCTGGCGGCACGCGATCCGCTCAATACCGTGGCGCAGAACCACACTGCCTACATGCTGGCCAACGCCACGCTGACCCACGACGAGACCAGCGGCAAGCCGGGCTATACCGGCGCCACGCCCAACGAGCGCATCCAGGCCGCCTATCCGACCAATGCCACCGCGGAAGTCGTGGCCGGTGCCAACCGCTGGACTTCGGTTGCCAATGCGCAGCTGTCGATGTCGCCCAAGGACGCGCTGGTGTCGGACCTGGTCAACGCGCCGTTCCACCGCGCCGCGCTGCTGGGCAGCTACGGCTCGGCCGGCAGCGGCTTTGCCGAGCGCGTGGGCCCTGATGGCAGCGGCACCTCGGCCAGCTACTACCAGACCATCGACCTGGCCGATGCATCGAAGGGCGGCAGCGACAGCCAGATGGTGGCCTACCCGTACAACGGCCAGGCCGACGTGCCGGCCAGCTGGGTCAACACCGAAAGCCCCAACCCCGCCCCAGGCTATGAGGGCAAGACCGTGGGCTATCCGGTTTCGCTGCAGGCCATCAACACCTCGCTGCAGTTCGATGCCGACAACTTCGTCATCACCGACGCGCAAGGCAACAATGTGAGCTGCCTCAAGGTCGACAGCCGTTCGTCGGGCCTCTCCAGCGCCGCACGCGGCCTGGCGATCTGCACGCCGGTGGCGCCGCTGGCCAGCCAGCAGCGCTACAGCGTGAGGGTTACCGGCCGGCTGGGTTCGCAGCCGGTGGACCTGAGCTGGTCGTTCACCACACGCTGACCCGCACTCGCCAGCACACCGGCGCGCTCATTGCGGCGCGCCGTGCCGCAGTTCGATGCGCACCTGGCCTGGGGCCAGCGTGCGGTCGGCCTGCACGGCAAATGGCACCGGCGGGCGTTGCGCCGCCGGCATCGACTGCCAGAGCCGTCCTGCCCATTCCCTGATTGCCTCACTGTCCGGTTCGGCCGCCAGCAGCGTGACCGATGCCGCCGCCGGCATGCGCGCGGCCGTGGCGGCGGGGTCGTCCTGGATCGACACGACCATGCTGGATGCGGTGTGCGCCGCAGGGGCGCGCGCGGCCGCCATCGGTGGCCCTGCCTTGCGTGCAAAATCTGCCCGCGGCGCGGCCGCCGGCGGTGCCGCGGGTGCCGGCATTGCCGGCTGCGGGACTGCTTCTGCCATGGCCGGATACGCGGGAGCGGCCGGTGCGGCGGCCACGGCCGGCGCCTGGGCGGACAAGCTTTCGGTCGCTTGCGGCGGTGCTTGCGTGGCGGCCTCGCGTGGCGCCGTGCCCCCGGCCGTTGCCGACGCGCGGCTGCGCTGCCCGGCGTGCGCCGGGGCAGGCCGCTCTTCCCGCTGCGGGGCCGGGGCGGCCTTCGCGGCTGGCGGCGGATTTGCCGGCGTGGCCGTCCCGGGCTCCGCCGCAGCTTGCGGTGCGGGCGCTGCCGCCATCTCTGCGGCGGGTGCAGCGGCCGGGGCGGACACCTGTTCAGGCGCCGACGCCGGCAGCAGTGCGCCATCATCGATCTGCCGCAGCACGATGCTGGTGGTCAGCCCGGCCACCGCCGCGACGCTGGCCACTAGCCCGAGCGAGCGCCACCACCGCCGCGCGCGCGCGGCGCGCGCTGCCATGGATTGCGTTGCGGTCCCTGTGGCCCGTGGTGTTGCCGCCTCAGCTGCCTGTGCCTGCAGCCACGCGCTGGCAGCGGCACCGACCGGGGCACCCAGGATCTCCGCTGCGGGCTCGCCTGACGCCACGCGTGCAAGCAGCGCATCGCGTCGCGCGGCCTGCGCCGCCTGCAGGCGCGCGGCTTCTTCCTGCACCGCCATGGCCAGCGTTGGCGGCGCGGCGAAGGGCAGGGCCGCCGCGCCGGCCCGCTGGCGATCCTCCTCCTGTTGTGCCGCACGTGCGGCCGCGTGCACCGACTCTGCCAGCGCAGCGGACGGCGCGTAAGCGGGCAGCTCCCGCAGCAGCGCCGAAAGCCGGTCCTTGCCATCGATAAAGCGGTTGGCCGCGTTCACGACGGCGTCTCCTGCGAGCCCGGCACGCTGCCGGCCAGGTTTGCGCGCAGGCGCGCAAACGCATAGCGCAGCCGGCTCCTCACCGTCTCGAACTTCTCGCCGAGCATCTGCGCAATCTCTTCGACGCTCATGTCGCTGAAGAAGCGCAGCACCACCACCTCGCGCTGGGCGACGGGCAGCTGCAGCAGCGCGCGCTGCACGTGGTGCGCGTGCTGGCGCAACTGCAGCTCCGCTTCCGGCGACAGGTCGTCGGCCGGCATCTCCCCAGGCTGGTCGTCCAGAGCTTCGCGCTGGCGCGCATCGGCGCTGCGCACCTGGTCGAGCCAGGTATTGCGCGCAATCTGGAACAGGAAGGTGCGGAACGCCGCGTCCGGCTGGTAGTCGCCGCAGCGGGTCATCAGCTTGACCCAGGTCTTCTGCGCGATGTCTTCCGCTTCGCCGCGGTTGCCCTGGCACAGCCAGGCCACGTAGTTGTAGAGGCCGGCGTTATGGCGGCGGAACAGCTCGGTGACGGGCTGCTCGATGATGCCGCCCGCCACCAGCAGCATCAGGTCATGGTCGGGCAGCGCGGACAACGCGGCGCCGGGCGCGGCGGAAGGGACGGGGTCGGGTGCCTGCATGCGCCGGAGTATAGGAGAGCGCAAGGCGGCGCGACAGTCCGCCGCGCCGCCTTGCGCCGGCTCGCGGCCCGGGCTGGTGTCAGCGTGCCGCACGCTCGGCCGGCCCGCCGCTGGTAGCGCCGGCCGGACTGGCCGTGGCCAGGCTCTGTGCCAGGTCCACCAGCTTGAGGAACTCGCCCCGATAGCCAAAGCGGTCGGTGCCGCGGGCGCCCTGGGCCAGCGCGTGGGCATCGGCGTAGCGCCAGTCGCCGGTGAACTTGCCGCCGCGCAGCACCTGACCGAAACCGGCCACCGCCGCGGCAAAGCGGAAGTCGTCATCGCCTTGCGCCAGCGGACGGATGGCCTGCCGCACGACGGTGATGTCCATCAACTGGCTGGTGCTGGCGGCAGGCAGCTTGTAGCGCAGCTTGATGTGCGCGAGCTCGCCGTCGCGCCCCGGCGCGGGTGCGGCCGGCTGGTAGCGCAGCGGATCGACCAGCCCGGCCTGGCCGGCCAGCGTCAGCTCATACAGCGCCGTCACGGTGTGGCCCGCGCCGATATCGCCGGCATCGACCTTGTCGTTGTTGAAGTCCTCGCGCGCCAGCATGCGGTTCTCATAGCCGATCAGGCGATACTCCTTCACCGTGGCCGGATTGAATTCCACCTGGATCTTCACGTCGCGCGCGATGGTGGCCAGGGTCGAGCTGATCTCGCTGACCAGCACCTTGTTGCCTTCCATCAGGTTGTCGATATACGAATAGGCGCCGTCGCCGGCATCGGCCAGCTGCTCCATCAGCTGCTCGTTGTAGTTGCCGGTGCCGAAACCGAGCGTGGACAGCGATACGCCCGACTTGCGTTTCTCTTCCACCATGCTCTTGAGTTGCCGGAAGTCGGTCACGCCCACATTGAAGTCGCCGTCGGTGGCCAGCAGCACGCGGTTGATGCCGCCGGCGATAAAGCTCTGCTGCGCGGCCTGATAGGCCAGCGCGATGCCGCTGGCGCCGGCGGTGCTGCCCCCGGCCACGAGCTGGTCGATGGCGGCGCTGATGGCGGTCTTGTCGCTGCCCGGCGTGGGTGGCAGCGCCACGCGCGTGCCGCTGGCATAGGTGACCAGCGTGATGCGGTCCTGCGGCCGCAGCTTGTTCACCAGCAGCTTGAGCGAGGACTTCAGCAGCAGCAGCTTGTCCGGCGAATTCATCGATCCCGACACATCCACCAGGAATACCAGGTTGGCGGGCGGCAGCGCGGCGCTGGCCATGTCCTTGCCCTTGATGCCGATGCGCAGCAGCACATTGGCCGGGTGCCAGGGCGCGGGCGCCAGCGCGGCATGCACGGCGAACGGACGGCCGTCGGCGGGCTGGGCATAGTCATAGGGGAAGTAGTTCAGCAACTCTTCCACGCGCACCGCATCGGCCGGCGGCATGCGTCCGGCATTGAGCATGCGGCGCATATTGCTGTAGCTGCCGGTATCGACATCGATGCTGAAGGTGGATACCGGCGCCTGCGCCACCAGCCTGACGCCGTTTTCCTCGATGGCGCCGTAGCGTTCGCGCTCGGCTGGCACCGGCGGTGGAAGGTGGTAGGGCATCGCCAGCGGGGCGCGCGGGGCGATGGCGTGCATTTCCATGGCGGGTGCCACCTGGCCAGCCTTGGCGGCGTGGTCGTGCGTGGGCGCCGGGGCCGCGGGCGGCGGCACAGGCTGGGCCACTTCCGGGGGAAGCGACGGCGAATGCCCGCCGCAGGCCGACAACACCAGAGCGGCGGCAAAACTGGAAATGATGGCCGGTGCGCGAAGTTGCATATTGTTCTCCTGAGCGGCCACGGGGCGGGTCCCCGGTCATGACGGCCTGTCGATGAAACGGTGCTGGCGAGGGGTTGGGGTTAAGCCGGGAGAATCTTTTTTGCACCTGCATGTGGCTCCCTCATGTGGCGGCAGTCAGACTTTCTTGCCCCAGGATGCTCCGATCGCCACTACAATCGTTTGATCCTTCCCCAGGAGATATCGCATGTCTCACCCTGACCTCTCTTCGATGGCGTGGCGCGGCGCGCTGGCCCTTGCCCTGACTGCGCTGCTCGGTGCTTGTGGTACCCAGGGCGGAGGGACCGCCGCGCCCGCAGCACCGGCCGCGCCGTCGGCCACGACACCGCCTGCCGCGATGCCGCCGGCCCCGGAAGTTGCCTCCGGGTATCGCCCGGGCATGTCCACCGTCTACGCGCAGCGCCACATGGCTGCCGCGGCCAACCCGTTGGCGAGCGAGGCCGGGCGCGCCATCCTGCGCCAGGGCGGCTCGGCCATCGACGCCGCCATCGCGATGCAGGCCGTGCTGACGCTGGTCGAGCCGCAGGCCACCGGCATCGGCGGCGGTGCCTTCATCATGTACTGGGACGGCAAGAACGTTCAGGCCTTCGACGGCCGCGAGACCGCCCCTGCCGGCGCCACCGAAAACCTGTTCCTGCGCCCCGACGGCAAGCCCATGGAGTTCAGCGAGGCCCAGATCGGGGGACGCTCCGTCGGCACGCCCGGCGTGATGCGCGCGCTGGAAATGGCACACCGGAAGCACGGCCGCCTGCCGTGGGCCAAGCTGTTTCAGCCCGCCATCGACCTGGCCGAGAAGGGTTTCCCGATCTCGCAGCGGCTGTACACGCAGGTGGCTGCCGACAAGTTCCTGGCCAATTCGCCGGAGATGGCCGCGTACTTCCTGGATGCACAGGGCAAGCCCAAGCCGGCCGGCACGGTGCTGAAGAACCCGAAGCTGGCGCAGACCCTGCGCGATGTCGCCCGGCGCGGTGCCGGCGTGCTCTACAACGGGCCGATCGCGCGCGATATCGTCGCCAAGGTCAACGGCGGCAGCAATGCCGGCTCGCTGTCGCTGGCTGACCTGGGCAGCTACCGGGCCAAGCAGCGCGTGCCGGTCTGTACCGACTACAAGCGCTGGAAGATCTGCGGCATGCCGCCGCCGTCGTCGGGCGGCATCGCCATCGCGCAGATCCTGGGCACGCTGCAGGCGCTCGAGACCAAGAATCCCAAGTACGCGCTGGCCGCGCTCAAGCCGCAGGGCGTGAACACGCCGGCGGTGATGGAGGCCAATCCCGACGCGGTCCACGCAATCTCCGAAGCCGACCGCCTGGCCTACGCCGACCGTGGCCTGTACGTGGCCGATGCCGACTTCGTGCCGGTCAACGTGACCGGCCTGGTCAGCCCGTCCTACCTTGCCACGCGCGCGGAGCTGATCGGCGACAAGAGCATGAGCAAGGCCCAGCCGGGGGTGCCGCCGGGCACGGCGATGGCCTACGCGCCCGACCGTTCACCGCCGCGCGTCTCCACCTCGCAGATCGTTGCGGTCGATGGCCGCGGCGGGGCGATTTCAATGACCACCACGATCGAGTCGTACTTCGGCTCCCATTTGATGGTGCGCGGCTTCATGCTGAACAACCAGCTGACCGATTTCTCCTTCGTGCCGAGCGAGAACGGCAAGCCGGTGGCCAACCGCGTGCAGCCGGGCAAGCGCCCGCGCTCGTCGATGGCGCCGACGCTGGTGTTCGACCGCGAGAGCGGCCAGCTGGTCGCCACGGTCGGTTCGCCGGGCGGCTCGCAGATCATCGAGTATGTGTCCAAGACCCTGGTCGGCATGCTGGACTGGAACATGGACGTGCAGGCCGCCATCGGCATGGGCAACTTCGGCAGCCGCAACGGCCCGACCGAGGTGGAGAAGGGGCTGGTCTCGCCGGGCCTGGTGCAGGCACTGCAGCAGCGCGGCCACCAGGTGGCCGAGATCGAGATGACCAGCGGCACGCAGGCGATCATGCGCAAGCAGGGGCCTGACGGCAAGGTGGTGTGGGCCGGTGGTGCGGACCCGCGGCGGGAAGGGGTGGCGCTGGGGGATTGAGCGTCGCGCGATGCAGATGAAAAACGGGCGCCTCGGCGCCCGTCTTCTTTTGCTGCAGCAGTTGCCGCGTCAGCCCTTCGCCTTCTGTGCGTACTGCCACCCCATCTCCGCCATCGGCCGCGCGCGCTTGCCTGCGTCCAGCGCCTGCGCCGACGACGCGGTGCCGTCCACCACGCGCTTCATGATCCCCTGCAGGATGCCGGCGATGCGGAACATGCTGAAGGCCAGATAGAAGTTCCAGTCGCCCGTGATCGGGCGGCCGGTGCGCTGCTCGTACAGGCGGCGGTAGCTGGCTTCGTCGGGGATGCCCAGCGCGGCGAAGTCAACGCCGGCAATGCCGCGGAACTGGCCCGGGGCGATATGCCAGCTCATGCAGTGATAGCTGAAGTCGGCCATCGGGTGGCCCAGCGTGGACAGTTCCCAGTCCAGCACCGCCAGCACGCGCGGCTCGGTCGGGTGGAACATCAGGTTGTCGAGCCGGTAGTCGCCATGCACGATCGAGGTCAGGTCGGCGTCTTCCTGCGGGATATGCTGCGGCAGCCAGTCCATCAGCGCGTCCATCGATGGGATCGATTCGGTCTCGGACAGCTTGTACTGCTTGGTCCAGCGCTCGATCTGGCGCTGGAAGTAGTTGCCGGGCTTGCCGTAGTCGCCCAGGCCGATGGCGTTGTAGTCGACCGTGTGCAGCGCGGCGATGACGCGGTTCATCTCGTCGTAGATGGCGCTGCGCTCGGCGGTGCTCATGCCCGGCAGCGACTGGTCCCACAGCACGCGGCCGGCGACGAACTCCATGATGTAGAAGGCGCGGCCGATCACGGACTCGTCCTCGCACAGCGCGTACATGCGCGCCACCGGCACGTCGCTGCCGGCCAGCGCGGCCATCACGCGGTATTCGCGCTCGATCGCGTGCGCCGAAGGCAGCAGCTTGCTCTTGGGGCCAGGCTTGGCGCGCATCACGTAGGTCTGGCCCGGCGTGACCAGCTTGAAGGTCGGGTTGGACTGGCCGCCCTTGAACTGCTCCACGGTCAGCGGGCCGGCAAAGCCCTCCACGTGCTGGCGCATCCAGGCTTCCAGCGCGTCGGTGTCGAAGCGCTGCTGGTCCGCCACCGGGCGCGTGCCCTCGAAGTGCGATACGTTGCTGGTCATGCTGTCTCCGTTGGTTTTCTGTTCGGTATCGGTTGGGATTCGATCAAGTCCGCGGCGCGCTCAGCCCTGCGGCTGGCGTCCGCGCAAATACTGGTGCAGCAGCACTTCCATGGTGGTGTGGCGCGTGCCGCTGTGCACGGGCGTGGGCGGCGAGTAGTTGGTCATGCGCACCACCCAGTCGAGCGGGCCGTCGCCCATGTCGAGCACATTGATGCAGCCCGCGGTCTGCAGCAGCGAGCCGAAGAACACGCGCCGCCCGCAGGTGATGGCCTGCGACAGGATGGCGCGGTTGGTGCCGCCGTGCAGCACCATCAGCGCGGTGTCCCAGTCGGGATCGGCGCGCAGGCGCTCCAGCGCGGGCAGCACGCGGTCGAGGAACTGGCCGATGGTCTCGCCGTTGAGGAAGCGCTTGTCTTCCGGGACTTCGCCTTCGAAGGCGCCGACGAAGGCGTCGCGCAGGTCCTGGTCGGCAATCGCGGACAGGTCGCCGCCGCGGATCTCCTGCAGCGCGGGCCAGACTTCAGGCACGATGCCGTCCATCTCCGGCAGCTCGGCCAGCACGCGCTCCGCGGTCTCCACCGTGCGCGGCAGTCCGCTGACGATGACGCGGTCGAAGCGGATCTGTTCGGCGGCAAAGGCGCGGCCGGCGGCGGTCGCCTGCATGCGACCGGTCTCGTTCAGCGGCACCATCTCGGGCAGGGCAGGGCGCCCGGCCTCGTCGAAATATGAAACGGCACCATGCCGCATCAGGTAGATGCGGCGACGCGAGGGCGGCGGCAGTTCCATGCGTTGTCTCCTTGCATTGTGCGGCATGCCCGTCTGTCGCGGGCTGGCCGTTCGGGTAAAGCCAGGCGTCCGGCGCCCGGCTTCAGAGGTACTGCGGCTTGCGCTTTTCCAGGAAGGCGCTGATGCCTTCGCCGCCGTCGGGGTGGTGCAGCGCGGCGACGAAGCTGTCGCGCTCGGCCAGCAGGTGTTCGGCGCGCGATGCGGTGGCTGCGTGGTTGATCAGGGCCTTGATGCGGCCCACGGCGTGCGGCGACTGGCGGGCAAGGCCAGCGGCCAGGCGCAGGGCCTCGTCCAGGGCCTGGCCCGGCTCGGTGACGCGGTTGACCAGCCCGAACTGCGCCAGCCGCGCCGCGTCCACCGGTTTGCCTTCCATCATCAGCTCGCTGGCCAGCGGGCGCGGCAGCGCGCGTGCGATCTCATACGAGCCGCCGCCGTCGGGCGTGAGCCCCACGGAGACATAGGCCATCACGAACTTGGCATTGCTGGCCGCCACCACGAAATCGCACGCCAGCACCACCGAAAAGCCCGCGCCCGCGGCCGCGCCTTCCACTGCCGCGATGATCGGCTTGGGAAAGGCGTGCAGCGACTCGACCCAGCCGTTCAGCAGGGCGATGCTGGCGGCCTGCACCTCCTGCGGCTGGCTGCGGTTGCCGAGCAGCCGGTTCAGGTTGCCGCCGGCGCAGAAAATGCCGTCGGCGCCGTTGATGATGACCGCGCGCACCGAGTCATCGGCGGCGGCCTGATCCAGCGCCTGCTGCGAGGCCGCGTAGATGTCCGGGTGCAGCGCATTGCGTGCCTCGGGGTTCGAGATGGTCAGCACCAGGGTCGAATCGACGCGGTGGGAAAGCAACTGTGCGGGCATGGGCGTGGCTCGGTCGGTGGGGCGGTGGCGGGCTTACTGCTCTTCGGCCAGCAGCGACAGGCCCAGGCCGGCACGGCGCCACAGCCACGGGCTCGGGCGGTAGCGCATGTCGCCGGTCAGCGCTTCCATGTTGCGCAGCGTCTCCAGCACCAGTTGCGGGCCGACCGCATCGCCCAGCGCCAGCGGGCCCTTGGGATAACCCAGGCCCAGGTTGACGGCGAGGTCGATGTCCGACGGCGTGGCGATGCGCTGCTGCGCGATATCGCTGGCGATATTGATGATGCAGCAGAGCACGCGCTGCGCGACGAAGCCGGCCGAATCACGGATCACCGTGACCGGCACGCCGTCGCTGGCGAACAGGCCGTGCGCGGCATCGCGGGCGGCGGCGCTGGTGGCCGGCGTGGTCATCAGCGTGCGGCGCTTGGTGGCCTCGAACGGCAGCAGCGTGTCGATGGCAACCGTGCGGGCCGGGTCCAGGCCCTGTTGCAGCGCGCTGGTGGTGGCGTCCAGACCCAGCGGGGTGACGATGATCAGCGCGTCGGCCGACGGCTTGTTGCCGCCTTCCGGGGTCACGCCCAGCGCGCCCAGCAGCTTGGTCACCATGGCGTGGCCGCGCTCGCTGGCGTGGCTGACCCACACGCTCGACGGACGTGCGCCCGGCACCGCGGCGGCTGCCGGCACCTGCTTCTGGCCATCGGCATACGAATAGAAACCAGCACCCGCCTTGCGGCCGATCAGCCCGCCGACCGCGCGGATCGCGGTGATCGGCGAGGGGCGGTAGCGCGGTTCCTGGTAGAACTGGTTGTAGATCGATTCCATCACCGGGTGCGACACGTCCAGCCCGGTCAGGTCCATCAGCTCGAACGGGCCCATGCGGAAGCCGGCCTGCTCGCGCATGATGTTGTCGATGTCGGCAAATCCGGCCACGCCTTCCTGCGCGACCTTCAGGCCTTCGATATTCATGCCGCGGCCGGCATGGTTGACGATAAAGCCTGGCATGTCCTTGCAGCGCACCGGCGTATGGCCCATGCGGCGCGACAGCGCCATCAGCGCGTCGCCCACCGCGGGGTTGCCCGACAGGCCGTCGATGACCTCGACCACCTTCATCAGCGGCACCGGGTTGAAGAAGTGGTAGCCGGCGATGCGGCCCGGGTGCCTTGAACCCACGGCGATCGCGGTGATCGACAGCGACGACGTGTTGGAGGCAATGACGGCGTCTTCACGCAGGACCGCTTCGAGCTTGGCGATCAGGTCGCGCTTGACCTCCAGCTTCTCGACGATGGCTTCCAGCACCATGTCGCAGCCGGCCAGGTCTTCCAGCGTGCCGCAGGGCTTGACGCGGGCCAGCGTGGCCTCTGCGTCGGCGGCGCTGATCTTGCCCTTGTCGGCGAGCTTGGCCAGCGTGTCCTGCAGGTACTGGCGCGCGGCGGCCACGGCTTGCGGGTTGGCGTCGTACAGGTTGACGGTCAGGCCCGCCTGCGCGGCGATCTGCGCGATGCCCCGGCCCATGGCGCCGGTGCCGACGATACCCAGCGTATCGATGGTGAAAGTGCTCATCAGTTGCCCCAAAAGTTGTGGTTAAATTAGCACGATCGTACGTTTTTTGCACCTTCCGCAACAGTCCGGCGGGGCAGGCGGCGTGCGCTGATCGGCCAGCCGGTACACTGCAGACCCCGGATGGTCCACAATCACCCGACATCCGCACCGTGCGATGCGGGGATCATTCCAATAACGGAGAGAGACGACATGCTGAAGCTCTGCGGTTTTGCCGCCAGCAACTACTACAACAAAGTGAAGCTGGCGCTGCTGGAAAAGAACGTGCCGTTCGAAGAGGTGCTGGCCTGGATCGGCCAGACCGACCTGGCGGCCACGCCCGCGGGCAAGGTGCCCTACATCATCACCGAATCCGGCCCGCTGTGCGAGTCCGAAGCCATCGTCGACTACGTCGAGGCGGCCTATCCGCAGACGCCGCTGCTGCCGCTCGACCCGTACCAGGCCGCCAAGGTGCGCGAGATCGTCGTCTTCATGGAACTGTACCTGGAGCTGACCGCGCGCGAGCTGTACCCCGAGGCATTCTTCGGCGGCAAGGTCAGCGATGGCGTCAAGGACCGCCAGCACAAGCTGCTGACGCGCTATGTCCCCGCCTTCGCCAAGCTGGCGAAGTTCTCGCCGTATATCGCCGGCGACACCTTCACGCTGGCCGACTGCGCCGCCGCGGCGCACCTGCCGCTGGTGTCGTCGTGCACCAAGATCATCTACGGCACCGACCTGCTGGCCGACCTGCCGGTCAAGGACTACCTGAAGACGCTGTCGGCGCGTGAATCGGTGCAGAAGGTCAATGCCGACCGCAAGGCCAATCTTGAGCTGATGGCGAGCCGCAGCAAGTAGTAAGCGAAGCGGCGTGAACTGCCGCATGTGTGAAAAACGCCCGCGAATTCATCGCGGGCGTTTTTGTTTTCATCACAGCCTGGCCAGCCGTTCCAGCGCCAGCGCCAGCGTCTCTTCCTTCTTGGCAAAGCAGAAACGCACCACGCCCGATTCACGCGGCTGCGTGTAGAAGGCCGAGACCGGGATCGCGGCCACGCCGATCTCGCGCGTCAGCCACATGGCGAAGTCGGCCTCGCTCAGGTCGGAAATGGCCGAGTAGTCGACGCACTGGAAGTAGGTGCCGTCCGACGGCAGCAGCTTGAAGCGGCTGTTGGCCAGCCCGGCGCGGAAGAAGTCGCGCTTGGCCTGGTAGAACGCCGACAGCTGCAGGTAGGGCGCTGGATCGGCCATGTAGTCGGCCAGGCCATGCTGCACCGGCGTGTTCACGGTGAACACGTTGAACTGGTGCACCTTGCGGAACTCGGCCATCAGCGCGGCCGGCGCGGCCACGTAGCCGACCTTCCAGCCGGTCACGTGATAGGTCTTGCCGAAGCTGGAGATCACGAAGCTGCGGCGCGCAAGCTCAGGATGGCGCGAGACCGAGGCGTGCTGCTGGCCGTCGTAGACCATGTGCTCGTAGACCTCGTCCGAGAGCAGCAGGATGTCGGTGCCGGCCAGGATCTGCGCCAGCTGGTCCATGTCGGCCGCGCGCAGGATCGTGCCGGTGGGGTTGTGCGGCGTGTTGATCAGGATCATGCGCGTGCGCGGCGTGATCGCGGCGGCCAGCTTGTCGAAGGGCACGCGGAATTCCGGCGCTTCCAGCGTGACCGGCACGGCGGTGGCGCCGGCCAGCTCGATCGCGGGCAGGTAGCTGTCGTAGCACGGCTCCAGCACGATCACCTCGTCGCCCGGATGCACCGCGCACAGGATCGCGGTCAGGATGCCCTGGGTGGCCCCGGCGGTGACGGTGATCTCGGTGTCCCAGCTGTACTGGTGGCCATAGAGGCTGGCGATCTTGGCGGCGATGGCCTGGCGCAGGCGCGGCACGCCCGCCATCGGCGGGTACTGGTTATGGCCGGCGCGCATGGCGGCGGTCACGGCATCGACGATCCTGGGGTCGCAGTCGAAGTCCGGGAAGCCCTGGCCCAGGTTGACGGCGTTCTTCTCGGTGGCCAGCGCGGACATCACGGTGAAGATGGTGGTGCCGACTGCGGGCAGGCGCGAGGGCGGCGGGGTCAGCGGCGTCAACTGGGTGTGGGTGGTGTCTGCGGACATGATGCGAACGTGTCGATGCGGTGGGGACGGGATGCGATCAGGCGTGCGGCGCCACCACGTAGGCGGCGCCGGGAGCCGACATTCTAAAGCGGATCGGCGGCGCTGGCGGCGCCAAGCGCGGCCAGCCAGGCACCGAAGGCCGGCGGCGTCATCACTTCCACGCCGCTGCTGCGGCGCAGGCGGGTGCGCAGCTTGAGCACGGCCTTGTCCTTCGATACCAGGCAGGCGGCGCCGGCAAAGTGCGCCAGCTCAACGAACTTCTGGTCGTCGGTGTCCTTGCAGCGGGGCAGGCGGATGGCGTCGTAGTCGGCCTGCGGCGGCGCGGCTTCCAGGCTGGCGAGGCGGTCGACGGTGGCCAGCGCGGCATCGATATCGATGTCAAAGCGGGCAAATTGCGGATAGGCCAGCACCCGCCGCAGTTCCTCGCGGCAGTCGGCGCGGATCACCGGGGCGATGGTGCCGGCCTCAAGCGCGGTGCGGATCGGCTCCACATGGGGGTCGCGGAAGACCAGCAGGTCCACCCAGATGTTGGAGTCCAGCACCACGCGCGGCGCAGATGTGACGCCGGCGGGGCTGGCGAAGAGGGTGGTTGCGGTGGTGTCGAGGCGCATTCGCTACAATCTTGGCTTGTTTGTCCTTGGCTACTGCCGCGATTTTGCCATGCTCATCGTTTTGTCTCCCGCCAAGTCGCTGGACTACGAGACTCCCCCGCGCCTCAAGACCCATACGCTGCCGCGCTTTATCGACCGTTCCGCCACGCTGATCGAGCGCCTGCGCAAGCTGGCGCCGCAGGATGTGGGCGCGCTGATGGACATCTCCGACAAGCTCGCGGTGCTCGATGTGACGCGCTACGGCGACTGGTCGCCGGAGTTCACCGCGGCCAACAGCAAGCAGGCGGTGCTGGCCTTCAATGGCGACGTCTACGACGGCCTCGAAGCGAAAACGCTGTCGGCCGACGACCTCGGCTTTGCGCAGAAGCACCTGCGCATCCTGTCCGGCCTGTACGGCGTGCTGCGCCCGCTGGACTGGATGCAGCCCTACCGGCTGGAGATGGGCACGCGCCTCGACAACGCTGCCGGCAAGGACCTGTACGCGTTCTGGGGCGACGATGTCACGCAGATGATCAACGCCGACATGGCCGCGCTTAGGCAGGAAGGCGCGCCGGTGCTGGTCAACCTGGCCTCGGAAGAATATTTCAAGGTGGTGCGGCCCAAGGTGCTGCAGGCCAGGATCGTCACGCCGGTGTTCGAGGACTGGAAGGGCGGCCGCTACAAGATCATTTCGTTCCACGCCAAGCGCGCGCGCGGCACCATGGCGCGCTACGCCGTGACGCAGCGCGTGACCGAGCCGGAAAAGCTCAAGCGCTTTGCCGAAGACGGCTACGCCTTCGACGCCGCGGCCTCGGATACCACCCGCTGGGTGTTCCGCCGCCGCCTGGAAGACTGAAACCCATCGCCACGAGACTGCCAGCCATGCCTGCCGCCTTGCACATCTCTTCGCAATTCGACTCCGGCGCCATCGAGGTCGAGGCGCTCGACCGCGCCGACGATATCCGCCTGCGCATCCGCGCCGATTCGCACGCCGACTTCCGCCAATGGTTCCATTTCCGCCTGCAGGGCGCGGCGGGGCAGGCGTGCCGGATGCACTTCCTGAACGCCGGCGACTGCACCTACCCGGACGGATGGCGCGACTACCGCGCGGTGGCTTCGTACGACCGCGCCAACTGGTTCCGCGTGCCGACGCGCTTTGACGGCCAGGTGATGACGGTGGAATTCACGCCCGAGCACGACAGCATCTGGTTTGCGTATTTCGAGCCGTATCCGGATGAGCGCCACCTGTCGCTGCTGGCCAGCTGCCAGCGCTCGCCGCTGGCGCGGCTGTCGCACCTGGGCAGCACCGTGGACGGGCGCGACATGACCCGCGTCACGCTGGGCCAGCCCGGCCCCGGCAAGAAGACCATCTGGATGATCGCGCGCCAGCACCCGGGCGAGAGCATGGCCGAATGGTTTGTCGAAGGCGTGCTGCAGCGCCTGACCGGCACCGGCATGTGGGCGGGCGACCCGGTTGCGCGCAAGCTGCTGGAGCGCGCGGTGTTCCATATCGTGCCGAACATGAACCCGGACGGCTCGGCGCGCGGCAACCTGCGCACCAACGCCGCCGGCGCCAACCTGAACCGCGAGTGGATGGCGCCGAGCCCGGATACCAGCCCCGAGGTCTACCACGTGCGCCGCGCCATCGAGGCCAGCGGCTGCGACATGTTCTTCGACATCCATGGCGACGAGGGACTGCCGTACAACTTCGTCGCCGGCAGCGAGATGCTGCCGGGCTTTACCGAGGCGCGCCGGCGCGAGCAGCAGCGCTTTATCGAGGCCTTCAAGCGGGTCTCGCCGGATTTCCAGGATGTGCACGGCTACGCGGCCAGCAAGTACAACGCGGATGCGCTCAAGCTGGCGTCCAAGCACATCGGGCATACCTTCGGCTGCCTGGCGCTGACGCTGGAGATGCCGTTCAAGGACAATGCCGACCTGCCGGATCCGGCGGTCGGCTGGAACGGGGCGCGCAGTGCGCTGCTGGGGATGGCGATGCTGCAGGCGATCCTGGACTACCTGGGCTGAGCCAACGCAAACGGCCCAACCGGACGAAACCGGGTGGGCCGGAACGGCGTTGGCGCGGACGCGGTGCGCCCGCTTTGCGCCTATTGCTTCTTCTTGGCCTTGCTGGTCGTCTTGGCCGAGCCGGAGGTGGACTTGGCGCTCGTTGACTTCGACGACCTGGACGCCGTCGCCTTGCTTGACTTCGATGCCGTGCTCTTGCCCTTGGCCCCCTTGCGGCTCTTGCTTGCCGAAGCTTGCGTAGCAGCAGGCACGGCCGGCGCGGCAGCCGGTTCGCTGATGGTGGCGCCGCCGCTGTCCAGCAGCTCATACGCCAGCATCATCCCGTCGTCATAACCGCAGCGCACCTTCACCGGCTGCCAGTCGTCGCTGCCGCGGCGCTTGTGCGCGGTGGCGGCGAAGGTGACCACCGAGCTGACCGGTACGGCCTGCTTGCCGGGCGAGAAGCGTCCGCTCCATGGCTCGGTCGTGGCCTGTCCCGCGGCGAGCGCGCCGGTGGGGATCTTCAATGCATCGTAGCTGGCCGAGCGCGGCACCACCCAGCTGGCGTGGGCGGCGCAGTCCGCCACGTCGCTGGTGGCGTTCTCGGTCTTCATCAGTTGTTCGCGCATGCGGGTCCGGTACTCGGACAGGCTGACGCGGCCGCGGTCGGGCAGGGTGACGGTCTTGGTGGGTGGCGTGGGAGTGGCGGGTGCCGGGGCGGCGGCAGATCGGGCGGGCGCGGCGGCGGGTGCCGGGGCAGGTGCCGGGCCGGCGCTGGCATCATCGGCCGGCATATTGGCGCAGCCTGCCAGCGCGATCGCACCGGCCACTGCGGCAGCCACCATGCGGAGCCGGCTGCCGAGCAGTTCGGAGATTCGTCGGATCACGGTGTGAGCGGTGTGTGCGTTCTTGGGTTTGCCCGCGGCGCCGTAGGGCCGGCAGGCAAGATGGGTTCGCAAAGGAATGCCATGATAGAGGAAACCTATCTGACAAAGTTCCTAAATCTTGTTACCCATTCTTCTAACGCATGATGTCGTGCAACAAGTGACTTGTGCGCTAGCAGGAATCCCCTGTCTCGCACAACTGCGGTGAACCCGCAGCTTGTGCGGGGCTGCGTGGCGCAGCCCCGGCCCGGGTCAGGCCACGCGCGACGGCATCGAGCGCGTAAAGCGCAGCAGCTCGTCGAGCAGCAGGTTCAGGTCATGGCGCAGCCTGGCAAAGCCCGCGGTATGCGTCAGGCCCACCTCGTCCATGTAGAGCTTGCGGTTGACCTCCAGCTGCAGGCTGTGGCAGCCGGCCTGGGGCTGGCCCACCACGCGCACGATCTCCACGCCCTTGTACGGGTGGTTGCGCCAGACGTCGTAGCCCATCTCCTTGAGCACGCCCTCGACCCGGTCGGTGAAGCGCTTGTCGCAGGTGGTGCCGTCGCGGTCGCCGACCACGAAATCCGGATGCTCCAGCCCCGGGAACTCGGTGGCGAATGGCGCGGCGTGGCTCGGCATCGAATGGCAGTTGATATGCCAGGCGCTGCCGTGGCTGGCGACGGCGCGGTCGGCCAGCTTCTGCAGCTGCGCGTAATAGGGCAGGTAGCAGCGGTTGATGCGCGCCTGCACTTCTTCCACGCTCAGCTTGCGGTCGTAGATGGCCTCGCCGGTGTCCAGCACGCGCCAGACCAGGCCCTTGCCCAGCCGGGTCTTGGCGGTCTCCTGCCGGGCGCCGGGCCAGGGTGCGTCGAGCAGGGCTTCGTCGATTTCTTCCAGCGCGCGGTTGGCGTCCAGGTAGCTGCGCGGGAAGCCCGCGCACAGCAGCGCGATGCCGCGCGCCGGGGCGCCGGCGTAGAGCTCGTCGACAAAAGTGTCTTCGGCCTGGCGCAGCAGCGGCAGCGGCAGCGCGGGGTCGGGGCGGAAGTCCGTCGGGTAGGTCGTCGCGCTGTGCGGCGAGTCCAGGAACAGCGCCGCGGGCTCGCCCTCGGGCTGGTACAGGTAGAACGGACTGTCCGCGGTGGTTCGGTCGGTGTCGGTCATGGTGTTGCCGTAAAGTCAGTCGAGCGAGATCCTGGCGGCGGCGGCCACGCGCTTGTTCTTGGCCACTTCGCTCTTGATCTGGGCGGCAAAGTGCGCCGGCGTATCGCCTACCGGGGTCGCGCCCAGCTTCTCGAGCTTGGCCTTCACTTCCGGCAGTGCCAGCACCTTGACCGCGGCGGTGTGGAGCCTGGTCTGGATATCCGCCGGCAGGTTGGCCGGCGCGATCAGGCCGAACCAGGCGGCGTCGTTGACTTCGCCCAGGCCCAGCTCGGCGAAGGTCGGCACGTTGGGCAGCGCGGCCACGCGCTTGGGCGCTGCCACGGCGAGCGCACGCAGCTTGCCGCCTTCAATGAACGGCAGCGACGACGGCAGGTTGTCGAACAGCACCTGCACCTGGCCGGCCAGCGCGTCGTTCAGCGCCGGGCCCACGCCCTTGTAGGGCACGTGCAGCAGTTCGGTCTTGCTGCTCATCTTGAACAGTTCCCCCATCATGTGCGAGACGCTGCCGTTGCCCGCCGAGCCATAGGCCAGCTTGTTGGGCTGCGACTGCGCCAGCGCGATGAAGGACTTCATGTCGGTGGCCTTGACCGCCGGGTTGATGCTCATCACGTTGGGCACCGAGGCCAGGTTGGTGATGGTTGTGAAGTCCTTGGTTGCATCGTAGGACAGGCGCGGGTAGACCGCCGGATTGATGCCATGGGTCGAGGCCGTGGCAATGCCCAGCGTGTAGCCGTCCGGCGCCGCCTTGGACAGGAAAGCGGTGCCGATGCTGCCACCGGCGCCGCCGCGGTTGTCCACCACCACGGCCTGGCCCAGTTGCTGGCCGAGCTTGTCGGCGACGATGCGCGCGACGATGTCCGTGGTGCCGCCGGCGGGGAAGGGCACCACCAGCGTGATCGGCTTGGTCGGATAGCCGGCCTGGGCCATGGCGCTGAAGGAGATGCCGGCAGCGGCGGCGGCCGAAGCGGCGGCCAGGAGGCGGAGAAGATGGCGACGTTGCATGGGGGGATCCAGGGCGAGGGGAGGAATAAAGTGGATTTCACGATTCTGCGCGCCCGAGCAAGCGTGCCGCAAACGAAATAAAATCCTTAGCTCATTCCATTTGGTCGTGAATTAGAGGTGATTTATGCGACGCTTATGTCCGTCGCTGACCGAGTTGCAGGCCTTTGAGGCCGCGGCACGCCATAACAGTTTTACCGTAGCCGCGCGTGAACTGCATGTCACGCAAGGCGCGGTCAGCAAGCAGGTGCGCAGCCTGGAGGCTTACCTGGGCGTGGAGCTGTTCCAGCGCGTGCGCCAGCGCCTGATGCTGACCACCGCGGGCGAGCGCTACCTGGAGCGCATCGGCCCCAGCCTGAACGAGCTGGAGGCCGCCACCGTCGAGCTGATGGCGCGGCAGGGGCGGGGCGGCGTGCTGCATATCGCCAGCATGCCGACGCTGGGCGCCAAGTGGCTGATCCCGCGCCTGCCGCAGTTTTTCGCGCGCCATCCGGAGGTGAAGCTCGAATTCGTGCCGCACGCGCAGGGCTACGATTTTTCCGAGCCGGACCTGGACGCCGCGATCCGCTTCGGCGACGGCGTCTGGCCCGGCAGCCTGGCCGACTACATGACCGGGCGCGAGGTGCTGCCGGTGTGCCGTCCGGGCCTGCTGGCGTCCGAGCCCGGCGGCGTTGCGCCCACGCCCGCTGCCTTGCTGCGCTATCCGCTGCTGCACCACACCACCGTGCCCGAAGCCTGGCCCGACTGGTTCGCCACGCTGGGGGTGCCAACCCGCGAGGCCTGGAGCGGCGCGCGCTTCGACCAGTTCTCGCTGCTCACGCAGGCCGCGCTTTCGGGTCTGGGCATCGCGCTGATCCCGCGCTGCCTGATCGAGGAAGAGCTGGCCACCGGGGCGCTGGTGGTGGCGCATCCGGCCCAGGTGCTGGCCAAGAAGGGCTATTACCTGTGCTATCCGGAGCAGAAGCAGCACCTGCCGGCGCTGCGCACGTTCCGCGCATGGGTGATGGAAGGGGCCGACCTGGCGCGGCCCACCTGACGTTCAGCCCACGTCCGATGTCAACCGGCGCAACTGCTCCAGCAGCTTCGCCGCCGGCGCCGGCAGGATGCCCTGGCGGCGCCGGTACACCGCCAGCCGGCGCGGCGCCTGGGCGCCTTCAATGGGCAGCGGCAGGATCATGCCGGCCTTTTGCTCGGCCTCGTACATCGGCGCAGCCATCCAGCTGAGGAAGCCCGCGCGTGCCACCAGCGCCTTGAGCGCAATGATCGAGCGGGTTTCGGCGACGATGTCCGGCGGCGGCAGCCCGGCGCGCGCAAACAGCCGCTGCAGTTCGTCGAAGGGCGCCGTGCCGCGCGGCGGCATGACCCAGCGGCAAGCGGCGGTATCCGCCAGCCGCAGCGCCGTCCTGCCCGTCAGCGGATGTCCGGCGGCGGCGACCACGAAGCTGCTGTCGCTCCAGCCAACATCCGCCACGGCGCAGATTTCCTCGTTCTCCGGCAGGGCGATGCCGATGGCCAGGTCGATCTCGCGGCGCAGCAGCGCATCGGCCAGGAAATCTCCCACCCCTTCGACAATGCGCACGCGCAGCCCAGGCCAGCGTGCCAGCACCGCCTCGATCGCCTCCGGCAGCACCACGCTGGCGACGCTGGCGACGGTGCCCACGCGGATGGTGCCGGCGGCCAGCCCGCGCAGCGCGCGCACGGCCTCGGTGGCGTGCTCGGCCTCGTGGCGCAAGAGGTTGGCGTGCGGCAGCAGGGCCTCGCCGTAGGCCGTCAGCACCATGCCGGTGGCATAGCGTTCGAACAGTGGCGCGTCCAGCTGGGCTTCCAGCCGCTGGATGGTGCGGCTCAGTGCCGGCTGGGTGAGGTTCAGCTGTGCGGCGGCGCGGCCCAGGCTGCCGTGTTCGCACACCGCAAGGAAGGCAAGGAGCTGGCGCAGATCGAGGGTCATGCCGAATCGTAATGACTTTGCCCCAAAACGGCAATTTCTGGGCAAGGCCTGATTGTCCATACTGGTCCGCAAGCTTTGTCACTGATTCCGCACTGGAGCCTCCACGACCATGGCCATTTCCGCCACGCCTGCCGCCTCCGCCACTCCCACGACCGTGCGCACCGCTGTGCTGGACCTGCTGCGCGCGTTCGGCATGACCACCATCTTCGGCAATCCCGGCTCGACCGAGCTGCCGCTGTTCCTCGATTTTCCCGACGACTTCCGCTACATCCTCGGCCTGCAGGAGTCCGTGGTGGTGGGCATGGCCGATGGCTATGCCCAGGCCACCCGCAATGCGGCCTTCGTCAACCTGCACTCGGCGGCCGGTGTCGGCCATGCCATGGGCAGCATCTTCACCGCCCACAAGAACCGCACCCCGATGGTGATCACTGCCGGGCAGCAGGCGCGCTCGATCCTGCCGTTCGAACCCTTCCTGTTCTCGGCCCAAGCCACCGAGCTGCCCAAGCCCTACGTGAAGTGGAGTTGCGAGCCGGCGCGGGCCGAAGACGTGCCGCTGGCGATTGCGCGCGGCTACTACATCGCCATGCAGCCGCCGCGCGGGCCGGTGCTGATCTCGATTCCCGCCGATGACTGGGCCCGGCCGTGCGAGCCGGTGCTGCCGCGCACGGTCAGCACTGAAAGCCGCGTGCAGCCGGCACTGCTGGCGCAGATCGGCGACGCTCTCGATGCCAGCCGCCGGCCGGCGTTCGTGGTGGGCGCGGCCGTGGACCGCGATGGCGCCTGGGACGATGTGGTGCGGCTGGCGGAACGGCACCAGGCGGCGGTGTGGGTGGCGCCGATGTCGGGGCGCTGCGGCTTTCCGGAAGACCATCCGCTGTTTGCCGGCTTCCTGCCGGCGATGCGCGAGAAGATCGTCGGGCTGCTCACGGGCCACGACCTTGTGTTCGCGCTGGGGGCGGCAGCCTTCACCTATCACGTCGAGGGGGGTGGCCCCCATGCGCCGCCCGGGGCGCAGGTGGTGCAGCTGATCGACGATCCGAATATCGCCGCATGGGCCCCGGTGGGCACTGCCGCAGTCGGCAGCATCCGTCAGGGCGTGGCCGACCTGCTGGCGCGCCCGGCGCCGCCGCGGCGCGAAGCCCCGCGCCCGCGCGTGCCGGCACCGCGCGCCGAGCCCGGCATGCCGATGAGCGTCGCCTATGTCCTGCAGACGCTGGCGGAGCTGCGCGACCCTGATTCCATCGTGGTCGAGGAAGCGCCCAGCGCGCGCCCGGTGATGCATCGCCACCTGCCCATCCTGCGCAGCGAGACCTTCTATACGATGTGCAGCGGCGGGCTTGGCTACGGCCTGCCCGCGGCAGTGGGCGTCGCGCTGGGCAAGCCGGGGCGCAAGGTGATCGGCCTGGTCGGCGACGGCTCCAGCATGTATTCGATCCAGGCGCTGTGGAGCGCCGCGCAACTGGGCCTGCCGATCACGTTCATTGTGCTCAACAACCGGCGCTACGCCGCCCTGCAGGAGTTTGCGCCGACCTTCGGCCTTGGCAGCGATGATCCGCTGGTCGGCACGGCCTTGCCCGATCTGGATTTCGTGTCGATTGCGCTCGGGCATGGTTGCGAGGCGGCGCGAGTGGCTCATCCTGCCGCATTGCGCGAAGCGCTGGCGACAGCCCTGCGGATGCGTGTGCCGACCGTGGTGGAGATCGAGGTGGCCTGAGCCGCGGCGCCAGACGACAGACGACAGACGACAGACGAAGTACCCCTTCCAGGAGACTCCAGGATGCAAAGCATCACCATGCTGATCAACGGCGAGCGCACGCAGGCCGCCAACGGTGCCACCTTCGAGCGCCGCAACCCGCTTGACCACAGCGTGGCCACGCGGGCGCCGGCAGCCACCGCCGCCGATGCGCTGGCCGCTGCCGACGCTGCCGCGCGCGCCTTCCCGGCCTGGCGCGACACCGGGCCGGGCGAACGGCGCGCCTTGCTCATGCGCGCGGCGCAGGCACTTGAAGGCAAGGCCGGGGCGCTCACCGCCGCGATGGCGGCAGAGACCGGTGCGTCGGCGATGTGGGCCGGCTTCAATGTGCAACTTGCCGTCGGCATGCTGCAGGAGGCCGCTGCGCTGACCACGCAGATCAACGGCGAGGTGATTCCCTCCGACGTGCCGGGCAGCCTGGCCATGGCGGTGCGGCAGGGCGCGGGCGTGGTGCTGGGCATCGCGCCGTGGAACGCACCGGTGATCCTGGGCGTGCGCGCCGTGGCCACGGCGCTGGCGTGCGGCAATACGGTCATCCTGAAGGGTTCGGAGATCTGTCCGGCCACGCATGGCCTGATCGTCGATGCGCTGGCGGAGGCGGGCTTCCCGGCGGGAGTGGTCAACTTTGTCACCAACGCCCCGGCCGATGCCGCCGCCGTGGTCGAGACCATCATCGCCCACCCGGCAGTGCGCCGCATCAACTTCACCGGCTCCACGCGCGTGGGGCGGCTGATCGCGCAGGCCTGCGCGCGCCACCTGAAGCCCGCGGTGCTGGAACTGGGCGGCAAGGCGCCGCTGGTGGTGCTGGACGATGCCGACCTGGACACCGCGGTGGACGGTGCCATCTTCGGCGCCTTCGCCAACTCGGGCCAGATCTGCATGTCCACCGAGCGCATCGTGGTGGATGCCAGCATCGCGGACGCCTTCGTGGCACGCTTTGCCGCGCGCGCCGGCGCCTTGCCGCTGGCGGATCCGCGCACCGGCCCGGCGGTGCTGGGCTCGGTGGTCGACATGAGCACCGTCGAGCGCTGCAACGCCATGATCGACGACGCGCTGGCCAAGGGCGCGCGGCTGGTCTGCGGCGGCAAGGCGGCCGACACGCTGATGCGGGCCACGGTGCTGGATTACGTGACGCCGGACATGGAGATCTATCGCGAGGAATCGTTCGGGCCGGTCAAGGCCGTGGTGCGCGTGGATGGCGTGGAAGCGGCCATTGCCTGCGCCAATGATTCGGCCTATGGGCTGTCGGCGGCCGTGTTCGGCGGCGATGTGGCGCGCGCGATGCGGGTCGCCGGCCGCATCGAATCGGGCATCTGCCACGTCAACGGCCCGACCGTGCACGACGAGGCGCAGATGCCGTTCGGCGGCGTGAAGGCGAGTGGTTATGGCCGCTTCGGCGGCAAGGCCGGGATCGATGCCTTCACCGAGCTGCGCTGGATCACGGTGCAGACCACGCCACGGCAATATCCGTTCTGAGTGGCGCCGCAGAGCGCTGCGGCAGGCTGCAGCAAAACCTAAGGCAGGAGACAACCATCATGCGATTCCCCCACCGTATCGCGCGCGCCCTTTGCGCCGCACTGTGCGCGCCGGGCCTGCTGGCTGGCGTGAGCGCGCCGGCCGCCGCGCAGCCGTGGCCGGACAAGCCGATCCGGCTGGTCGTCAACTTCCCGGCCGGCGGGGCCGCGGATACGCTGGCGCGCGGCATCTCGCCCGGTCTGTCCGAGGCGCTGAAGCGTCCGGTGGTGATCGACAACCGCCCCGGCGCCAACGGCATCGTCGGCGGCGATGCCGTGGCCAAGGCGCCGGCCGATGGCTATACCTTCCTGCTGACCTCGGGCGGCGCGGTGGCGATCGATCCCTTCCTCTACAAGAAGATGCCGTACGATCCGATCAAGGATCTGACCCCGGTCGCGTCGGTGGCGCTGGTGCGGGTCTACCTGCTGGTGCATCCGTCGGTGCCGGCGAAGACGCTGGAAGCGTTCATCGCCTATGTGCGCGAGCATCCGGGCAGGCTTAGCTACGGCTCGGCCGGCAACGGCAGCACGCCGCATATCGCTGCCGAGATGTTCAAACGCGCCGGCAAGCTGGACGCCGTGCACGTGCCGTACAAGGGCGCGGCCCCGGCCCTGAGCGACCTGCTGGCAGGGCAGGTGCAGTTCATGTTCGATCCCGGCCCCGGCCTGCAGCACGTGGCCAGCGGCAAGCTCAGGCTGCTGGCGGTGGCCAGCGCCAAGCGCGCGGCGCAATACCCGGACGTGCCGACGCTGGCCGAGGCCGGCCTGCAGGACGTGGACGGCGACTCGACCTTCGGCGTCTATGCGCCCGCCGGCACGCCGCCGGCCATCGTCGAGCGCATGAACCGCGAGATCAACCGCACGCTCGCCGGCGCGCAGCTGCAGGAAAACGTCAACAAGCTGGGCGGCGCCGTGGCGCCGCTGAGCATCCAGGCGTTTGCCGAGCGGCAGAACGTGGATCGCGCGCGCTATGGCAGGTTCATCCGGCAGGCGGGCATCACCGTGGACTGACCCATGAAAAAAGGCGGCATGTCGATGCCGCCACTTACGCGCTTCAGCAGCCAGCGCTGCCTTACTTCGACAACACCTTCATCGCCTGTTCCAGCCCGGCCAGCGTCACCGGATACATCCGTCCCTTCATCAGCTGGTTGATGACCGTGATCGACTGCCGGTACTGCCACAGCCCTTCCGGCTCGGGGTTGAGCCAGACGAAGTGCGGGAACTGCTCGGTCATCCGGTTCAGCCAGACCGCGCCGGCTTCGGTGTTGTTGTACTCCACCGAGCCGCCCGGCTGCAGGATCTCGTACGGGCTCATGGTGGCGTCGCCGACGAAGATGATCTTGTAGTCGGGCGTGTACTTGTGCAGCAGGTCCCACGTGGCCAGCTTCTCGGCGTGGCGGCGGCGGTTGTTCTTCCACACGTAGTCGTACAGGCAGTTGTGGAAGTAGTAGTACTCCAGGTGCTTGAACTCGGTCTTGGTGGCCGAGAACAGCTCTTCCACGCGCTTGATGTGGTCGTCCATCGAGCCGCCCACGTCCATCAGCATCAGCACCTTGACCTTGTTGTGGCGCTCGGGCCGCAGCTTGATGTCGAGCAGGCCGGCGTTGGCCGCGGTGGAGTGGATGGTGTCGTCCAGGTCCAGCTCGGTGTCGGCGCCTTCGCGCGCAAAGCGGCGCAGCCGGCGCAGCGCCACCTTGATATTGCGCGTGCCCAGTTCGACCTGGTCGTCATAGTCCTTGTAGGCGCGTGTCTCCCACACCTTGATCGCGGTGCGGTTGCCCTTGGACGGGCCGCCGATGCGGATGCCCTCGGGGTTGTAGCCGCCGTGGCCGAACGGCGAGGTGCCGCCGGTGCCGATCCACTTGTTACCGCCCTCGTGCTTTTCCTTCTGCTCATCGAGCAGCTGCTTGAGGCGCTCCATCAGCTTGTCGAGGCCGCCCATGGCCTCGATCTTGGCTTTTTCCTCGGGCGAGAGTTCGCGCTCCAGCGTCTTCTGCAGCCAGTCGAGCGGGATGTCGGACTTCCAGTCGACCAGGCTCTCGACGCCCTTGAAGTAGGCGGCGAAGGCCTGGTCGAACTTGTCGAAGTGCTTCTCGTCCTTGACCAGCGTCATGCGCGACAGGTAGTAGAACTCGTCGATGGACGGCGAGATGACCTGCGCCTTGAGCGCTTCCAGCATGGTCAGGTATTCCTTGACCGAGACCGGCAGCTTGGCGTGGCGCAGCGAGAAGAAGAAATCGATCAGCATGATGCCTCGCTATCAGTCGGCGGCCGCTTCAGCGCGGACGGTCGAGCTGGAATTGCAGGTGTTGACGCACCGCCGGCCATTCGCTGGCGATGATCGAGAACACCACGGTGTCGCGCAACGAGCCGTCCGGCATGCGCTGGTGGTTGCGCAGCACGCCGTCCTGCCTGGCGCCCAGGCGCGCGATGGCGGCGCGGCTCTGCTGGTTCATCCAGTGCGTGCGGAACTCCACGGCGATGCAGTCGAGATGGTCGAAGGCATGGCCCAGCAGCATCAGCTTGCATTCCGTGTTCAGCGGCGTGCGCTGGACGCGGCGCGCATACCAGGTGGAGCCGATCTCCACACGCCGGTTGGTCGCGTCGATATTCATGTAGGTGGTCATGCCCGCCAGCTCGCCGGCGGCATCGCGCACCGCGAACGGCAGCATCGAGCCCTGTTCCTGCAGCGCCAGGCGCCGCGCGATCTCGGCCTCCATGCGCTCGGGCGCGGGCACGCTGGTGTACCAGAGCTTCCACAGCTCGCCGTCGGCGCAGGCGTTGCGCAGGCCCTCGGCATGCTCGGCGCGCAGCGGCTCCAGCGTGACGTGCCGGCCCACCAGGGTGACGGGTTTGACGAACGCAGTCATGGCGGGCAATGCCTCAGCGGTTGGCGCGGTTCATGAACACCAGGCGCTCGAACAGGTGCACGTCCTGCTCGTTCTTCAGCAGCGCGCCATGCAGCGGCGGGATCGCGGCCTTCTTGTCCGGGCTCTTCAGCGCCTCGGGCGGGATGTCCTCGGCCATCAGCAGCTTGAGCCAGTCGATCAGTTCGGACGTGGACGGCTTCTTCTTCAGGCCCGGCAGGTTGCGCATCTCGTAGAACGATTCCAGCGCGGCCGCCACCAGCTCGCGCTTGATGCCGGGGTAGTGCACGTCGACGATCTGCTGCATGGTGTCGGCGTCGGGGAACTTGATGTAGTGGAAGAAGCAGCGGCGCAGGAAGGCGTCGGGCAGCTCCTTCTCGTTGTTCGAGGTGATGATCACCAGCGGGCGGTGCTTCGCCTTGACCAGTTCGCGCGTCTCGTAGACGTAGAACTCCATGCGGTCGAGTTCGCGCAGCAGGTCGTTGGGGAATTCGATGTCGGCCTTGTCGATCTCGTCGATCAGCAGCACGACCTGCTCGTCGGCTTCAAAGGCCTGCCACAGCACGCCCTTGACGATGTAGTTGCGGATGTCGTGGACGCGGTCGTCGCCCAGCTGCGAGTCGCGCAGGCGCGACACCGCGTCGTACTCGTACAGGCCCTGCTGCGCCTTGGTGGTCGACTTGATATGCCACTGCAGCAGCGGCATGCCCAGCGCGGCGGCGACTTCCTCGGCCAGCATGGTCTTGCCGGTGCCGGGCTCACCCTTGATCAGCAGCGGGCGCTGCAGCGTGCGCGCGGCATTGACGGCCAGCTTGAGGTCGTCGGTGGCGACATACTGGTCGGTGCCCTCGAAACGGGCCTGCTGGGCGATGGAGGCTTGGGCGGAAGCGTTGGCGATGTTTGACATGAGGCAACCTGAGGTGACGGCCTCGGATCGAGGGCCGGGTTGGCGTGCTTGGCGCGGTCTCTTCGCGCTGTCATGCGCGCTTTCATTATGGAAACAGGGTCCGGTGCAGGGCGCCCGCGCGCTGCTGGCGGCAGCATTCGCGAACGGTCGTGCAGATTCCCGGGATCAGCCAGTATAAAAGACCTTTGCGGTTCGTGTTGGGGCGCGCTGACAGGCCGCCGGCGGCCCGGGCCGGTTGCTGGACTGGCAGGTGCCGGCTGCGGTACAATGCGGCGGTTTGACGCGCCCCCACGTCCAGTTCTCCCAGCATCCGGCAGTCCGCGTTCAGAAGTCCCAGCGGCCCTTCCGGGTCGCGGCGATTGCGAGAGGTGGTTCCAGAATGGTGTTCCACATCCCGGCAACAGACCGGATGCGACATGTCTGGCGGGTTGCACCTCGGCAATCCCTCCGGCTGCCCTGGTTTTCCCCGCAGCAGCATTCTGAAACCGTCTCCGCCCGGCAGGGCAGGTCACACGGTTTAACTTCCAATCCGCAAAGACAATGAAAAAGCTCCTCACGATGGTGGTGCTGGGCGCGGCTGCAACGGCTGCGCAGGCACAGGAAGTCAAGGGCAATGGAGACGCTGCCAAGGACAAGGTCGCAATGTGCATCGGCTGCCACGGCATTCCGGGCTACCGTGCGTCATTCCCCGAAATCTATGAAGTGCCGCTGCTGGGCGGCCAGAGCGCCAAGTACATCGAGAACGCGCTCAAGGCCTACCAGAAGGGCGAGCGCAAGCACCCGACCATGCGCGGCATCGCCGCGACGCTGACCGAGCAGGACATCGCCAACGTGGCGGCCTACTACTCGCAGCAGAAGGCCGCCACGCAGAACAATTCCCTCAAGTAAGAGACCCCTCATGAATACGCTCAAGACGCTTTCGTTCGCGCTCGGCGCACTCGTGCTGGGTGCTGCCGCGATGCCGGCCTCGGCCGCCGACCTTGCCGCCGGCAAGGCGCTGGTGGAAAAGGGTGCCTGCGTGGCCTGCCACGGCGCGGGCATGAACGCCCCGATCTCGCCGGACTACCCCAAGCTGGCGGGCCAGCACGCCGACTACCTGTACCACGCGCTGGCGTCGTACCAGGTGTCGGGCAACCCGCTGGTGGGCCGCTCCAATGCCATCATGGCGGGCCAGGTCAACGCCAATCCGGCCGTGACCGACAAGGACGGCAAGCCGCGCCCGTTCACCCGCAAGGAGCTGAAGGACATGGCCGCCTACATCGAGTCGCTGCCTGGCGACCTGGTGCTGAAGAAGTAAGAACGCGCGCCGCCGCCGCACACAACAAAAAAGCCGCTTCCCTGGAAGCGGCTTTTTTGTTGTGTGCGCGAGCGCGGGGCCCTGGCCCCGCGGCGCTATCAGTTGCCGCTGCCCGACACCAGCCGGCGCTGGCGCACCGATTCGGCCAGTCCCTCGAGCACCTTGACCGAGTCGTCCCAGCCGATGCAGGCATCGGTCACGGACTGGCCGTAGGTCAGCTGCTCGACCGGCTGGCCCTGGACGTGGTCCTGGCGGCCCGCCACCAGGTGCGATTCCACCATCACGCCGATGATGCGCTGGTCGCCGCCGGCGATCTGGCGGCCGATCTCCTCGCACACCGGGATCTGATTCTCATGCTTCTTGCTGCTGTTGGCGTGCGAGGCATCGATCATCAGGCGCGAGGCCAGGCCGGCCTTGGCGATGGCGTCGCACGCTTCCTGCACGCTGGCGGCGTCGTAGTTGGGCGCCTTGCCGCCGCGCAGGATCACATGGCAGTCTTCGTTGCCCGAGGTCGACACGATCGCCGAGTGGCCGCCCTTGGTCACCGACAGGAAATGGTGCGGCTGCGACGCGGCCTTGATCGCATCGACCGCGATCTTGACGTTGCCGTCGGTGCCGTTCTTGAAGCCCACCGGGCACGACAGCCCCGAGGCCAGCTCGCGGTGCACCTGCGACTCGGTGGTGCGGGCGCCGATCGCGCCCCAGCTGACCAGGTCGGCGATGTACTGCGGGCTGATCATGTCGAGGTACTCGGTGCCGGTGGGCACGCCCATCTCGCTGATGTTCAGCAGCAGTTCGCGCGCGGTGCGCAGGCCATCGTTGATCTTGAAGCTGCCATCCATGTGCGGATCGTTGATCAGCCCCTTCCAGCCCACCGTGGTGCGCGGCTTCTCGAAGTACACGCGCATCACCACTTCCAGCTCGCCGGCGAAGCGGTCGCGCTGGACCTTGAGCAGCTTGGCGTAGTCCAGCGCGGCGCGGGTATCGTGGATCGAGCACGGGCCGATGATGACAATCAGGCGGTCATCCATGCCGTGCAGGATGCGGTGCATGGCCTGGCGCGCGCCGTAGATCACGTCCGAAGCCTGTTCGGAGCAGCCGAACTCGCGGATCAGGTGCGCGGGCGGCAGCAGTTCCTTGAGTTCGCGAATGCGCAGGTCGTCGGTGTTCTTCAGCATGATGGCTCCGGGATTCTTGTGAGGTCGTGAGTGGGTGGGGAAACAAACAGGTATAAAAAAACCGCCAGGGTCGCTGGCGGTCTTTTTTGTATTCGGGGCGCTGCCTACAGCCGTCCCTCCCTATCCGCCAGCGGTGTGAGATCGCTAAAAAAGTAAAAGTAAAACTTAGCGGACATGGCGGAAAAAGGCTTTGGCTTGGGTCAGCTTGAATCGATTATCGTCGTGAGCGCCGAATTTATGCTGCACTGCGTAGCAGAAAGGCAGGAAATTGCGCGCCGGTCGGTCAATTTTCGGCGTGCGTCAGTTGCCTGTCGCGCCGCGAAGCATCTTTATAGCGCCTTTTGCCAGAATTGGCAAGTGTCGACGAGGCCACGCGGTGCGCTGGCGTACGCATCTCCCGGCGCCTTGCCAAGCCTTGTCCCGCCACTGCTTTTCGGCGTTCCCCGACATACCCGGGGGCTATATTGGAACCGGGGAGCAGTGAGCACGGGGAGGTGCATCATGAGCGTCGATGAAGCGAGGCTGAATGCCTTCATGGAAAAATTCGTCAACGATATCGGCGCGGTGATGCATGCCGCGACCGTGGTGGTGGGCGATGAACTCGGCCTGTACAAGGCCATGGCGGAAAAAGCAATGACCGCCGAAGTGCTGGCGGCAAAGACCCATACCGACGTGCGCTACCTGCGCGAATGGCTGTCGGCACAGGCGGCCAGCGGCTACGTCGACTATGACCCGGCCACCGGGCAGTTCAGCCTGAACGAAGAGCAGGCCTATGCGCTGGCGCAGGAGGGCAGCCTCGCATTCATCCCGGGCGCGTTCCAGATCGCGGTGGCGCAGTTCCGCGCCATCCCGAAGGTGATCGATATCTTCCGCAACGGCCGCGGGCTGGGCTGGCACGAGCACGATCCCGCGCTGTTCCACGGCACCGAGCGCTTCTTCCGGCCGGGCTACGCGGCGCACCTGGTTTCGGAATGGATTCCCGCGCTGGACGGCATGGAGGCGCGGCTCAGGGCGGGCGCATCGGTGGCGGACGTGGGCTGCGGCCACGGCGCGTCGACCATCATCATGGCGCAGGCGTATCCGGCCTCGCGCTTTGTCGGTTTCGACTACCACGAGCCTTCGGTGCGCCATGCGGCCGAAGCCGCGCGCCGCGCCGGCATGACCGAGCGCGTGCGCTTCGAAGTGGCCACCGCCAAGGACTACGGCGGCAAGGACTATGACCTGGTGACGGTATTCGACTGCCTGCACGACATGGGCGATCCGGTCGGCGCGGCACGCCACGTGCGCGAGACCCTGCGTGCCGATGGCGTCTGGATGATCGTGGAACCGTTTGCCAATGACACGCTGGAGCAGAACCTGAACCCGCTGGGCCGGGTGTTCTATTCCGCGTCCACCTTCATCTGCACGCCAGCGTCGCGCGCGCAGGAAGTCGGCCTGTGCCTGGGCGCGCAGGCGGGCGAGGCGCGCATGCGCGCAGTGGTTGAGCAGGCCGGCTTCAGCAGTTTCCGCCGCGCGGCGCAGACGCCGTTCAACCTGGTGTATGAAGTGCGGCCGTAAGGCCGGGGCGATCCCGTGAAAAACGGGACCCCGCAGGGTCCCGTCTTCGTCATCGCCGGACTGGTCAGGCGGTGCCGCCCACCGTCATGTTCTCGATGCGCAGCGTCGGCTGGCCCACGCCCACCGGCACGCTCTGGCCTTCCTTGCCGCACACGCCGACGCCCGAGTCCAGGCGCATGTCGTTGCCGATCATGGTGACATCCTTCAGCGATTCCGGGCCGTTGCCGACCAGCGTCGCGCCCTTGACCGGGTAGGTGATCTTGCCGTCCTCGATCATGTAGGCCTCGCTCGCCGAGAACACGAACTTGCCGTTGGTGATGTCCACCTGGCCGCCGCCGAAGTTGACCGCATACAGGCCGCGCTTGACGCTGGCGATGATCTCCTGCGGATCCCTGTCGCCGTTGAGCATGTAGGTGTTGGTCATGCGCGGCATCGGCAGCGCGGCATAGCTTTCGCGGCGCGCGTTGCCGGTGACCGGCATCTTCATCAGGCGCGCGTTGAGCGTGTCCTGGATATAGCCGCGCAGGATGCCGTCCTCGATCAGCGTGGTGCACTGGGTCGGGTTGCCTTCGTCGTCCAGGTTGAGCGAGCCGCGGCGGTTGGCCAGCGTGCCGTCGTCGACCACGGTCACGCCCTTGGCCGCGACGCGTTCGCCCATGCGGCCGGCAAAGGCCGACGAGCCCTTGCGGTTGAAGTCGCCCTCCAGGCCGTGGCCGACGGCTTCATGCAGCAGCACGCCGGGCCAGCCCGGGCCCAGCACCACGGTCATCGAGCCGGCCGGGGCCGGGCGCGCGTCCAGGTTGACCAGGGCCGAAGAGACGGCCTCGTCAACATATTTCTGCAGCAGCTCGTCGGTGAAGTAGCCATAGGCATAGCGGCCGCCACCGCCGGAAGAGCCGACCTCGCGGCGCCCGCCGTGTTCGGCGATCACCGTGACCGAGACCCGCACCAGCGGACGCACGTCGGCGGCGATCACGCCGTCGCTGCGCGCCACCAGCACCACGTCGTATTCGCCGGCCAGGCCTGCCATCACCTGCACCACGCGCGGATCCTTGGCGCGCGCCATGCGCTCGACGCGCTCAAGCAGCGCCACCTTCTCGGCCGCGCTCATGGAGTCGAGCGGGTCGTTGGGCGCGTACAGGTTGCGCCCGGCGTGCGTGGCCAGCTCGCCGGCCACCTTGACGCGGCCGTTGCCGGCACGGCCGATGGTGCGCGTGGCCGCCGCGGCCTGCGACAGCGCCGCCAGGCTGATGTCGTCCGAATAGGCGAAGGCGGTGCGGTCGCCCGAGACCGCGCGCACGCCCACGCCCTGGTCGATGCTGAAGCTGCCCGACTTGACGATGCCTTCTTCCAGGCTCCAGGCCTCGTTGCGGGTGTACTGGAAGTACAGGTCGGCATAGTCGACCTTGTGCGTGAAGATATCGGCCAGCACGCGCTGGAGCTTGGCCTCGTCCAGGCCGTACGGTGCCAGCAGCAGTTGCTGCGCGGTGGCCAGGTTGCGGATTCCGAGATCGCCGGCGTTCATGAGATGTCCTTTCTTCCTGGGGACGCGCCGGCTTGCGGCCGGCGCGGCAAAAAATTCTCCGGGCGGGAGCCGGTGAAGGCTGCCGCGATTGCGTACATGCTACAGCACCCGGTGTCGCAGTGCCGGCAGGTTCTGCCGGACCTCGGCCAGGCGCGCGGGATCGATCACGCCGCCGACCACGCCTTCGCCCTCAGGCAGCGTTGCCAGCACCTCGCCCCACGGATCGACCAGCATCGAATGGCCCCACGTGCGCCGGCCATTCTCATGCTTGCCGCCCTGTGCCGCGGCCAGCACATAGCATTGGTTTTCAATGGCGCGGGCGCGCAGCAGGATCTCCCAGTGCGCCTGCCCTGTGGTGTAGGTGAAGGCGGCCGGCATCAGAATCAAGCTGGTGCCGTCGCCGGCGGCCAGTCCGCGGTAAAGCTCGGGGAAGCGCAGGTCGTAGCACACCGACATCGCCACCCGGCCGCAGGGCGCGTCGAAGCTGACCGGCGTGCGCCCGGCCAGGATGGTGCGCGACTCGTCGTAGCTTTCAGTGCCGCGGGTGAAGCCGAACAAGTGGATCTTGTCATAGCGCGCCACGCGCTCGCCGCGCGGGTTGAAGGCGAGCGAGGTGTTGTACACGCGCGCCGGGTCGTCGCACCACATCGGCAGCGTGCCGCCGACCAGCCAGATGCCGTGGCGGCGTGCCGCATCGGCCAGGAACTGCTGCACCGGGCCGTCGCCGTCATGCTCGCGCACGGCCACCTTGTCGGATTCGGAGCGGCCCATCATGCAGAAGTATTCGGGCAGCAGCACCAGTGCCGCGCCGCCGGCTGCGGCCTCGGCGATCAGCGCGTCGGCGCGCGCCAGGTTGGCATCGAGCGAGGTGCCGGTCACGGTCTGGACGGCGGCAACGCGGAACGGGGCGGAGGCGGCGGTTGCAGTCATAGGCGGCGTTGTTTTCCTCAGCGCGGGAGGGCGGGGTCCGCGCGGTTCTGGAAGGTCGGGGCTTGCGCCTTATTGTCCTCCAGTTTGCCGATCTGCGGGTTGGCCCAGCTGCCGGTGATGCGGTAGTGCTGGGTGAACACCTTGGAGAACTCGTCGGCAAACAGCAGTTGCGCGGCCAGCGTGCCGATTCCCAGCACCGGGTTGATAAAGGCGGCCGCGATCGAGGTGGAGGTGGCGTTGATGCGTGGCACCACATCCACGCGCAGGTCCTGGGTCTCGCGCAGCAGGTTGGCGGTGCCGCTCATGCTGGCGATGATCTGCGGGCTCCTGAGCTCGAAGTCCTGGATCGTGCCGACGCCGTTCTCGATCGTGCCAGTGCCGGCAATGCGGTCGAACACCAGCCCGCGGCCCGACAGGGTGCGGAAGTCCAGCATGGCAAAGCGCAGCAGGCCTTGCAGGCTGAGCACGCCCAGCAGCCGCGCCGCGCCGGGCTCCACGCTCAGGATCTGGCCATTCTCCAGGTCCAGCGACAGCTTGCCCGACAGCGTCGGGTAGTCGATCGACAGCGGCGAGCCGCGCCAGGCCACGCGGCCTTCGAGCTTGCCCTTGCCGTCGCTCAGCGTGTGCGCCAGCCCCAACCGTTCCAGCGTGGCGCCGGCATCGCGCACGTCGATGCTGAAGGACAACAGGGTGCGGCGCTCGGCATTGGCGTCGGCGCGCAGCTGGCGCGGCACGCGCCAGCTGCCGCTGCCGGTCAGGGTGGCGCCGGGTTGCTCGATCTGCAGCTTTTCCAGGGTCCAGACCGGATCGGCGGAGCTGGTGCCGGTATGGGCCTTGACTTCAAGCTTGCCGAAGTCGTGCCCGCGCAGCATGAACTGGTCGACCACCAGGTCGATCGCGGGCAGCTCGTCGATGCTGCTGGCGAGCGCGTCCACCACGTTGCGCTCGTCGCTGGCATCGGGCACGTTCAGGCGCGCCAGGCGCAGTTGCAGCGACCCGGTGGCCGAGGGCCCGGCCGGACGCCACTGCACCGCGCCGGCCACCTGGCGCGAGTCGATCCTGGCGTTCCAGCCGCCGGCTTCGCGGTTGGCGTCGAGCACCACCTCGTCGAGCGTGCGGCCCATGGCGTGCAGCGTGCGCGCGCGCAGCGCAATGCGGCCAGGCAGGAAGGGTGAGGGCGCCGCGGCGGGGCCCGCGCTGCCGGCACCGCCGCCGAAGGCCGCCCGCCATGCATCGATATCGAGCTGGTCGAAGGTGGCCCCGGCGCTGACGCCGGCCGCGGGCGGCGGCGGCGCCTGCTGCATGCCGATGGCGCCGGCGAGCACGTCGATGCCGCCGCCCTGGTCGCGGCGCAGCAGGTAGCGCGCGTTCAGCGCATGGCCCAGCTGCAGCACCAGCTCGCTGGTGCCGGCGCGGTCCGGGGCGCTGGCCGGGCGCAGGTCCGCGCGCAGCGCCAGGTCTTGCGCCGCGGCCTTGGCCAGCGGCGCGGGCAGGCCGATCGCCATGCCATTGAGTTCGGAGCTCAACTGCACCTGCAGCTGGCGCTCGCGCGTGGCGATCACGGCGCTGTAGCTGGTGCTGCCTTCGAGCCGCGCGGCCACCGGCGCCAGCGCCGAGCCCGCGGCGGCCTCGCGCAGCCCGGCGGCCGAGACGCTGCCGCTGGCGGTGACGTGCGTGGCGCCGTCCGGCTGGGTGCCGCCGCCGAGCCGGATCTCGCCACCGAGGAAGCGGGCCCGCATGTTCTCCAGCCCGAAACCGTGTTCATTGAATGTGATGGTGCCGTTGGCATGGCCCAGTTGCGGCAGCTGCGGGCTGAGCACGACATCGTTGCCGGGGAAGCGGAAGCGGCCGTCCACCTTGGCGGCATTGGCGTGTTCCAGCGGCATGTCGAGCTTGAGCCTGAGCTCGCCGTTGCCGTGGGCCTGCGCCGCATCGGCCACGTGCCCGGTCCATTCGCGCACCGGCGAAGCACTGATGTAGCGCAGGAAGCCCTGCACCGGTCCGCTGGCGCCGCCGTCGATCACCAGCTTGCCGTGCGGGCCAAGGTCATCGATGCGGCCCTTGACGTCCTGCAGCGTGACGCCGGGGATGTCGTGGACCGTGGCCCGGCTTGCCAGGAACGTCATGCCGCCGCGGTCGAACACGACCCGCCCGGAAATGTCGGTGAAGGTTGGCCACGCCTGCGCGCCGGTGGTGGTGCCGCTGGCGGTCTCGTGCGGGGCGATCTGGTAGCTGACGTGTTCGATCGGCACCTCGACATGGAACTCGCCGGCCTTCTCGTGCGGGGCATGGAACGGGAAATGCGCCAGGTCGCCGCGCAGCACGAAGCTCACGCCGGCAGCTTCGCCACCCGCCAGCGCACCGGCCAGGTAGTGCCGGGTGCCGGCCGGAATGCTCAGCGGCAGGTAGCGCGGCACGCGCGCCACCTGGGCGCGGGTCATTTCACCGCTCAGGTCGGCGATGCCGGATACACCGTCGCCGCCTGCGCGCCAGGTGCCGCGCACCGAGCCGGCCGCATCGGCATTGGCAAAGCGCACGCCGTCCAGCGTAACCGCGAGCTTGCCTCCGGCATGGGTCCAGCGCACTTCGCCGCCGATCTGGTCGAACGGCAGCCGCGGCTCCTCGAACAGGCCAGGCAGCACCAGTGCCGCGCCGTTGCCTTCGAAGCGGGCATTGCCCTGCTGGTCATCGAAGGAGAAGGTGCCGGACAGGTGCGAAAAGCCAGGCGTGCCCAGCCGGGGGTGGCCGCTGGCGTCCACCGCGGGCACGGCCGGCTGGCCGTTGACCGAGACGTCGCGCAGCGTGCCCTGCACGCTGTAGCGCAGCTTGCCGTCGCCGCGCTCGAGCATGCCGGCGCGCTCGCGGCTCCAGCTCACGTTGAGGTTGTCGATGTGGCCAGCTGGCTGCAGCGCGCGCAGCCGGCGCAGCACCGCGGTGTCCAGCGGCATCGAGCTGGACACCGCGCGCAGCGTGTTCAGGTCCAGCGTGGGCGCCTTGAGCGAGAACTTGCGCAGGGTGCCGTCCTTGCCGGAGGCCCAGCCGAGGGTGACCTTGCGCATGCCTTCGCGCCAGGTGCTGTCGGCGGGGGTGCCCTCGTCGTCGCTGGCGGGCTGGGGTTGCCAGAGCAGGGTGTCGACGGTCAGCAGGTTGCTGCCGTCGCGCTCGGTCCGGTGTAGCAGGAAGGCCTGCGCATTGGCCAGGCGCAGCGGGGCGGAGGCGCCGGCCAGCTGCAGGTCGACGCCGCTGGCGCGCAGCCGCGTCTGGCTGCGCACGATGCGGCCCTGGCGGAATTCAATGCTGCCGTCGGTGCTGAAGGTGCCGCTGGCGACGCGCTCGAACATCGTCAGGTAGCGCTGCAGCACCGGCAGCTGCAGCTGGCCAAGGTCCCAGCTGGCCTGCCCGGTCCAGTAGCGCCAGTTGCCGGCGCTGTGCAGGTAGTCGTTGCTGAAGGAGGACTGCACCACCAGCGGGCTCGGGCCCAGCGCCGGCGAGCGCGCTTCCAGCGTCACCGTGTGGCGCGCGCCGTCGCGGCGGGTGTCGAGGCGGATCTCGCCGATATCGAGCTGGGGCAGGCGTGCCTTCTCGTCCAGCCAGCGCAGCTTGCCGTCGGACAGCGCCACGCGCCCCTGCGACATCAGCCAGCCCAGGAAGCGATCGTCGTCCTGCTGGCCGCCGGTCGCGTCCACCAGCATGCCGCCGACCAGCAGCCGGCCCTCGGGCGTGCGCCGCACCAGGATGTCGGTGCCGGTCGCGCCCAGGCTGACGAACTGCAGGTTCATGCTGAACAGCGAGCGCCACGCCAGCTTGCCGTCGAGCGTGGCGGCCGCAAGCAGCACGCGCTGTCCGGAGTCCACGGCGCGCAGGCCGCGGGCGCGGAAGGCCGGGTGCCAGCCGTCCCAGTAGGTATCGAGCGCGCCGATGCTGACCTTGGCCGAGAGCGCCACCGAGCCGCGTTCTTCCAGCCACTGGCGCGCGGTGGACGCCTGTGGCCACAGCACGAAGCGGATCAGCAGGCCCGCCACCAGCGCCAGCGCGGCCAGCACCAGCGCCAGCCGCACCAGCGCGCGGCCCAGCCCGCGCCAGAACGGGTGGCGCACGGCTGCCGCCACGCCGCGCGCGCAGGCGCGCAGGAACGCGCCGGCGTGCGCGCGGGCGGAATCGTTGCGCCGGGCGCTGGTGGCATCGTTGGCCGGGGGATTCACGGGGTGTGGCGCGGCCAGGGTGGAGGCGGCGTCCTGCCCGCCCGCGCCGCCATTGGGGGGGGAACCATCAGCGGGTTGTGGGGCGCGGCTGGACATGCGCAGATTATCCGACAATACTAGCCGCTCTCCAATCTGGTGCCCGGCCGGCTGAAACAAGAACGCGCAAGCTGCGCGCGCCCAAAGCGACAATAGCCACGATGGCGCGCCCGCTGCGCGGACAACAGGACGCGAGCAGGTGAACCGCGGGACCAACCACGGGCCGCACCTTTTCTCGCATTTCAAATACTGGAATGACTGCCTCTGAACCGACGAGTTCCGCCGCTGGCGACGCTGCTGACCAACATGGCGCGCGCGCCACACCGGATCCGGCCAATCCGGCGGACCCGCAGCCGGGGCCGGGCGCCGGCACCATGGCTGCCGGCGCCTTCGCCATCACCGCGGCGCAGGCGCTGCAGCCGGCTGACGAGGCTGGCCACGCGGGCGGCCACGTATTGTACTCGGCTGCGTATTCGCACTACGCGCGCCGCGTGGTGCAGGCCCGGCCGGATTTGCCGGCCATCCTGGCCGCCGCAGCCGCCCAGCCGCTGACGCGCGCCTGGATGCAGGCGCGGCTGCAGGCGCTGCACGAGCCCTCGGCCGATGCCGAGGAATCCGCCAAGCGCAGCCTGCGCCGTCTGCGCGCCGAAGTGATGTGCGCGGTGATCGAGCGCGACCTGCGCGGCCTGGCCACGCTGGGCGAGGTCACCGGCGCCATGACCGACCTGGCCGAGCTGGCGATCCAGCACGGCCTGGCGATGCTGGGCGACGACCTGGCCGCCACCTTCGGCCGCCCGGTCGGCGCCCAAAGCGGCGAGGTGCAGGAGTTGGTGGTGGTGGGCATGGGCAAGCTGGGCGGGCGCGAGCTCAATGTCTCGTCCGACATCGACCTGATCTTCCTCTATGACGAGGACGGCGAGACCCAGGGCGGCTCGCGCAGCCTGTCCAACCACGAGTACTTCATCCGTCTCGGCCGCCGGCTGATCAACCTGCTGGCCGAGGTGACCGCCGACGGCTATGTGTTCCGCGTCGACATGCGGCTGCGCCCCAACGGCGACGCCGGACCGCTGGCGTGCAGCCTTGGCATGCTGGAGGAATACCTGGTGGTGCAGGGGCGCGAGTGGGAGCGCTATGCCTGGATCAAGGGCCGCGTGGTGTCGGCGCTCGACACGCCGCACGCGCAGCGCACCGCCGGCCTGCTGGCGCGGCTGACCACGCCCTTCGTGTTCCGCCGCTACCTGGACTACGGCGTGATCGCCGCGATCCGCTCGCTGCACGCGCAGATCCGCAGCGAGGCCGCCAAGCGCAGCGGCGGGCTGGCGGGGCACGGCGTCAACCAGCGGTCGTTCAATATCAAGCTGGGCCGCGGCGGCATCCGCGAGATCGAGTTCATGGCGCAGGTGTTCCAGCTGATCCGCGGCGGCCAGGACCCGGCACTGCGCGTGCGCCCGACGCTGGAAGTGCTGGCGGTGGCGGTCGAGCGCGGGCTGCTTCCCGCCGGCCAGGCCGGGCAGCTCGGCGATGCCTACCGCTTCCTGCGCCAGCTCGAACACCGGCTGCAGTACCGCGACGACGCCCAGACCCACCACCTGCCGACTTCGCCCGACGAACAGCTGGCGGTGGCGCGGATGATGGGTTGCGACGACTGGCAGCAACTGCTGGCGCGCCTGGCGGCGCTGCAGGAGCCGGTGGCGCAGCAGTTCGAGGCCACCTTCTCGGATCCCGATGCCGCCCCGTGCGAAGCGCTGTGGCCGGGCATTGTGTTCGACGACAACGCCGCGCAAGCGCAGGACAACCCGGAACAGAAGCAGGACGACGCGGCCTGCGGCGATAACGCCGCGCCCTGCCAGCGCCTGCAGGCCGCCGGCTTTACCGACTGCACCGGGCTGCTGGACCGGCTGCGCGCGATCGCCTCGTCGCTGCGCTACCGCGCGCTGTCCGAGTCCAGCCGCGCGCGCTTCGACCAGCTGGTGAACCGCGCGCTCGACCTGGCCGCGCGCCAGGAAGATGCCGACAGCACCATCGCGCGCTTTATCGACTTCCTCGAGGCGATCAGCCGCCGCGCCTCCTACCTGTCGTTGCTGTCCGAATACCCGCAGGCGATGGACCGCGTCGCGCAGACGCTGCATGCCTCGCGCTGGGCCGCGGCCTACCTGACGCGGCATCCGCAGCTGCTGGACGAATTGCTCGACAGCGATGCGCTGGCCGGCGCGCCCGACTGGGCCGCCTTCCGCAAGCGCCTGCATGAGCGGCTGCTGGCCGCCGAAGGCCAGATCGAGCAGCAGATGGACATCCTGCGGCGCGAGCATCATGTCGAGACCTTCCGCGTGCTGCTGCAGGACCTGCAGGGCATGCTGACGGTGGAGCAGGTGGCCGACCGCCTGTCCGACCTGGCCGATGCCATGCTCGAGGCCACGCTGGAAACGGTCTGGCGCCAGCTGGCCACGCGCCACCGCGACACGCCGCGCTTCGCGGTGATCGCCTACGGCCGGCTGGGCGGCAAGGAACTGGGCTATGCCTCGGACCTGGACATCATCTTCCTGTACGACGATGACCATGAACGCGCGCCCGACGTCTACTCCGCGTATGCGCGCCGGCTGATCACCTGGCTGACCAGCCATACCGCCGCCGGTGCGCTGTTCGACGTCGACACTCGGCTGCGCCCCAACGGCGCGGCCGGCCTGCTGGTGACCAGCTTCGAGGCGTTCCGCCGCTACCAGCTGCGCGAAGGCGACAACACCGCCTGGGTGTGGGAACACCAGGCGCTGACGCGCGCGCGCTTCTGCGCCGGCGATGCCGCCATCGGTGACCGCTTCGAGGCGCTGCGCGGCGAGGTGCTGTGCCAGGACCGCGATGCCGCCGCGCTGCGCGACGAGATCGTGCAGATGCGCCGCAAGGTCGCCGAAGGCCATCCCAACCCGACCGACCTGTTCGACCTGAAGCACGATCGCGGCGGCATGGTCGATATCGAATTCACGGTGCAGTACCTGGTGCTGCTGCACAGCCGGGCGCACCCGCAGCTGACGCGCAACGCGGGCAATATCGCGCTGCTGCGCGCAGCGGGCGAGCTGGGCCTGATCGACGCCACCCTGGCACTGGCGGTGGGCGATGCCTACCGGCTGTTCCGCGCGCGCCAGCACCAGCTGCGGCTCGAGGGGCAGGCGCATGCGCGCGTCGCGCCCGAGTCGGTGGCGCAGCAGACCGGACAGGTGCGCGCGCTGTGGCAGGCCGTGTTCGGTGAGGCCTGACGCGGCAGTTCCGCCGGCACCCGCCGGCGCATCGTGGCCGGGGCTGCTGGCGGCGATCGCGCTGGTGTGGGCGCTGTCGGCCTGGTTCACCTTCATGCCGTGGTGGCATGCGCACGGCCTCTACCTGCGCGATGCGGTGCGGCTGGACGGCCAGTGGTGGCGCCTGGCCACCGCCATGTGGGTGCACCTGGACGGACACCACTGGCTGGCCGACGCGCTGGCCGCCACCGGCGTGCTTGCCATCGCCGCGCGCGTGGCGCGTGCGCGCACCCTGTTGCTGGTGCTGATTGCCTGCGGCATCGGCGTGCAGGTGGTGCTGCTGCGCGTGCCGGCGATTGCATGGTATGGCGGGCTCTCAGGCGCCTTGCACGGGCTGGCCCTGTGGGGCGCGCTCGGGCTGTTGCGGGCATCGGGCCTGGCGCGCGTCACCGGCGTGCTGCTGTGCCTGGGCGTGCTGGCCAAGGTCTGGGTGGAACAGTCGTGGCTGGCGCCGGTGGTGTTCGATCCGGCCTGGGGTTTTGGCGTGGTGCGCGTCGCGCACGCGGCCGGCGCCGTCGCCGGCCTGCTGTGCTGGGTCTTGCAGGAGTGGTGGCTGGCGCGGCGCCCGGCCCGCGGCGACGACGCCTGAACCGACCAGGCGCCGGGCTTACATGCGGCGCCGCAGCGCGAAGGCCAGCAGGCCGGACAGCGCCAGCAGCACCGAGGTCCAGGGCGCAACGGCGCCGCCGCCACCGCCACCACCGTTGCCCGAGGCCGGTGCCGGCGCAGCCTGCGCCGGTGGCATGCCCGCCGCGGCCGCCAGTGCGCCGTCGGCATCGAGCAGGCCGGCGCCGCAGACGCCCGGATTGGTGGTGCAATAGGTGCCGGACGGATGCGGGCGTGCCGAAGACTTCAGCGCCGCGGTGACCTGGGCCGGGGTCAGCGAGCCATTGACCGCGAACATCATGGCCACCACGCCCGAGACCATCGGTGCGGCGAAGCTGGTGCCCGCGGAGGATGACACCTCGTAGTTGCCCAGCGAAGTCGTACCAGAGTTGCTCAATGTGCGGATGACCGAGGGCGCCGGACATCCAGCTTGTGACTTGCCGCACCCGCCACCCGGAGCGCTGATCGCTACCTGCGGGCCGACGATGGCATAGCTGGCATTCTCGCCATCATTGGCATGTGCGGTGACCGCGATTACGCCACTGCAGTCGGCCGGTGCCTCCACCGCGCTGCCGTTGTTGCCGGCGGCGGCCACCACCACCACGCCGCGTGCATTCAGGTCGTTGACGGCCTGCTGTTCGATGCTGCTACAGCTGCCGCCACCAAGGCTAATATTGACAACGCGAGCGGGAGTCGAGTTGTCTGGCACGTTTGGCACTGGCAGGCCACCGGCCCAGCGCATGCCGTCGACGGTGTCGGACAGCAGCGCGCCGCAGCGGCCCGAGACGCGCACGGGCAGGATGCGCGCGTTCCAGTCGACGCCCGCGATGTCCTGCGCGTTGTTGGTCAACGCGCCCAGCACGCTCGCGACGCGGGTACCGTGCCAGGTATTCCGCCGCGATGGCGTTGGCTGGTTAGGACACGTGGCATCCTCCGGCACATAGTCGCCGGCATCAGTGGCATCAATATCACGTCCGGGCTGATCATCGTTGGATATGCTATCGCTGCTGATAAAGTCGTAGCCGGACAGCACGCGTCCCGCCAGGTCGGGATGACGGAGGATGCCGGTGTCCACCACCGCGATCACCACGCCGCTGCTGCCGCGGCTGCGGTCCCACGCGCGCGGCAGGTTGACGCCGCCCACCGCCGTGCCGGTGCCCATCAGGTAAGGCTGGCGCGAGATGAACTCGGAATCGTTGGGCAGGGTGTCGTGCAGCTTCAGCCAGCGGTCGGGCACGGCATCGGCGATGCGCGGGTCCTGGCGCAGCCGGGCCGCCGCGCCTTCCGGGTCGGCTGCCAGTGCGTCGGGGACCTGCAGCAGTTGCAGGTTGCCGCCCATGGCGCGGCGCGCCGTGACGGCAATGCCGGTGCGCGCGCTCAGCTGCTTGAGCGCATCCGCCGCGGCTGCGGGCGTCTTGCTTGTGCCATCGGCGCCGTCACGCCAGCGCACGATGATCTGGCCGGTGTAGGCGGGTGCGGCATGGACGCCGGCAGCCAGTGCCGCGCTGGCCGGTATTGCGCCGCACACAGCGGCGGCGGCGATGACGATGGCCCGCCAGCGGCGGGCCACGGGGCTGCTACGGAAGTCGGACTGCGCGGGTTGCGGCATGCATACCTCCTGGGGCGTAGCGCGCGGGGGCTTGTTATGTAGCGAATACGATTCAGCGTCGTTGCGCAAGGGCGACCGAAGGCTTAAGAACCGTCCTGCAGTCGGGCTCAGCTCTGCGGCATGTCACGGCTGGTGGGAATGTTGCGGTTAGGCTTGAGCACGCGGTCGGGCTCGGCGGTCTCGATGCGGGGCGTGGCGCGCAGGGTTTCGACCGCCTGGTCGATGGTGGCATCCGCCGACGGCGAGATCGCGGTGACCAGCCAGACGCCGCCGGACATCGGGCGCTTGACCACATAGCGGATCGGGCCCTTGATCCCGGCCAGCAGCTCGCCGGCGTCCTCCGACAGGTTCACCGCGGGCGGCTTGAAGCGCACCATGATGTCGCCAAGGGAACGGTCATCGCTGATGCTGCCCGGCGGCGGGGCCGAGGACTTGGGCTGGGCCTGGCAGGCGGACAGCGCCAGCAGTGCGGCCGATGCGGCGGTGGCGATGGCCAGCACGGCGCGCAGCGATGCGCGCGGTCGTTGCCGGAGGCCGGCTTGCGCTTGGCGGGTCATGGTGAAGCTCCTGTCAGTGTATGGATTGGCGCACGTGCGGGGCGGGCGGGGCCGTCAGCCGGCGGCGCGGCGGCTGCGCCGGCCATCCTTGCCGCCCGCACCGCGCGCGGGCTGGCTGCCCTGGCCGCCGGCCATGCCTTGCGCCAGCATTTCTTCCGCATGTTGCAGCGTGGTGGCGGTGACAGTGGCGCCGCCCAGCATGCGCGCGGTCTCGACCACGCGCCCGGCGGGGTCCAGCACCCTGATGCGCGAGCGCGTGACCGAACCGTCGCCCGCATCGGTGGTTTCCTTGCTCACCAGCAGGTGCGTGCCGGCCTGCGCCGCCACTTGCGGCAGGTGCGTCACGCACAGCACCTGGCGCGCGCGGCCCAGCTCCTGCAGGCGCCGGCCGACCACCTCGGCCACCGCGCCGCCGATGCCGGTATCGACCTCGTCGAAGATCAGCGTGGGCGTGGGCGAGGCTTCGCTGGTGATCACCGAGATCGCCAGGCTGATGCGCGCCAGCTCGCCGCCCGACGCCACCCGGGCCAGCGGCCGCGGGCTCACGCCGGCATGGCCGGCGACCAGGAATTCGACCTGCTCGAGCCCGTGGCTCTGGCCTTCGTCGAGCGCATTGAGCGCGGCGACAAAGCTGCCGCCGGCCATCGACAGGCCCTGCATGGCGTCGGTGACCGCGGCGGACAGCGCCTGCGCGGCCTGCTTGCGGGCGTGGCTGAGATGCTGCGCCAGGGTCAGGTAGGCGGCCTTGGCCGCGGCCTCGCGCGCCATCACCTTGTTCAGGTCCTGCGCGGCCTGCAGGTCGTCCAGCTGCTGGCGGCGGGCCACCAGCTCGTCGGGCAGCTGCTCGGGCGGCAGGCGGTACTTGCGCGCGGTGGCGTGCAGCGCCTGCATGCGTTCGTCGACCGCCTGCAGCCGCTCGGGATCGAGTTCGAGCCGGTCGACATAGCGCGTGAGCGAGTGCGCGGCTTCCTCGGCCTGCATCTGCGCGGGCTCGAGCGCGGCCAGCACGTCGCGCAGCGCGCCATCGACATCGGCCAGCTGCTGCAGCTTGTGCACGATGGTATTCAGCGCCGACAGCACCGAGCCGTCGGCCTCGGACAGTGCGTCCAGCGCGGCGCGGCTGCCGTCGATCAGGCCGGCGGCATGCGACAGCCGGTTGTACTCGGACTGGATCTCTTCCCATTCGCCCGGCTGCGGGTTGAGCTTGTCCAGTTCGCCGACCTGCCATTCCAGCCGCTCGCGTTCGAGCTGCATCTCGCGCGACTGGTGTTCCACCGCCTCGCGCTGGCGCACGCAGGCACGCCAGGCGCGCCAGGCCTCGGCCACCGCGCCGGCCTGCTGGGTGAGGCCGGCGTGGGCGTCGAACAGCAGCCGCTGCGCATCGGGGCGCAGCAGCAGCTGGTGCGCGTGCTGGCCGTGGATGTCGACCAGCTGGTCGCCGACTTCGCGCAGCTGCGCCAGGGTGGCGGCGGCGCCGTTGATAAAGGCCTTGCTGCGGCCGCCGGCATCGACCGTGCGGCGCAGCAGCACGGTATGCACGCCGTCTTCCGCTTCGCTGTTGAGCTCGCGCTCGGCCAGCCAGGCATCCAGTGCCGGGTGGGTCGAGAAGGTGGCGCTGACGCTGGCGCGCGGGGCGCCTTCGCGCACCACGCCGGCATCGGCGCGTTCGCCCAGCACCAGCGCCAGGGCATCGATCAGGATGGATTTGCCGGCGCCGGTCTCGCCGGTGAAGACGGTGAAGCCAGTGGTGAAGTCCAGGTCGAGCGTATCGACGATGACGAAATCGCGGATGGACAGGCTGCGCAGCATCGTGGCGTGGAAGGTAGTCGGTCCGATGGGTTCGGGCTCAGGCTTGGAGGGCGGCTTGATACTGGCTCAGAGGCGGTTATCCTCGGACGGGTATTCGTGCCAGTGCAGCTTCTTGCGCAGCGTGGCGTAGTAGTTGTAGCCGACCGGGTGCAGCAGGTTGATGGTCTTTTCGGAGCGCCGCACCACGATGCGGTCGCCCGGCAGCAGCGAGGTCAGCGACTGCATGTCGAAGTTGACGCTGGCGTCGCGCGCGCTGGCCACCTCGATGGTGACCTCGGCGTCGTGCGGCAGCACGATCGGGCGGTTGGACAGCGCGTGCGGGGCAATCGGCACCAGCACCACGCCCGACAGCGTCGGATGCAGGATCGGGCCGCCGGCGGACAGCGCGTAGGCGGTGGACCCGGTGGTGGTCGACACGATCAGGCCGTCCGAGCGCTGGTTGTACATGAAGTGGCCGTCCACCGACACCGCCAGCTCGACCATGCCGGAGATGCCCGAGCGGTTCACCACCACGTCGTTCAGGGCCAGCGCGGAGAAGATGTTCATGTCGTCGCGCACCACGCGCGATTCCAGCAGCAGGCGGGTCTCGGCCTCATAGCGGCCGTCGAGCATGTCGGGCAGCACGGTGTGCGCGTCTTCCAGCGCGATGTCGGTCATGAAGCCCAGCCGCCCGTGGTTGACGCCGATCAATGGCACGTCATAGCCGGCGAGCTGGCGGGCGATGCCCAGCAGCGTGCCGTCGCCGCCCAGCACCACGGCCACGTCGGCCTGCCGGCCGATCTCCTCGGCGGACAGGGCAGGGTAGGCGGTCAGCCCGGTGGCGAGCGAGGTTTCGCGCTCGAACACCACGTCCTGCCCGTTGCGCAGGATATAAGAGGCGATCTCCTCCAGCGGCCCTTCGATGCCGGCAGTGGAGTACCGGCCCACCAGGGCGACGGTCTTGAACGAAGTGCGCACGGCGCTGGCTTTCGGGGGGGCGGACATGCGTGGATTAGACCATACCGCCATGACGCTTGTCAGCAGGCGCCAGCGGGCGGGCCAGGCCGGCCGCCAGAAGGTCCAAAACTTGCGTAAAATCGGGGCATCATGGATGAACGCTCCAAAACGCTGCTCAAGACCCTGATCGAGCGCTATATTGCCGAAGGGCAGCCGGTCGGTTCCCGCACCTTGTCGAAATACTCGGGGCTGGACCTGTCGCCTGCGACGATTCGCAATGTGATGTCCGATCTGGAGGAAATGGGCTTTATTGCCAGTCCGCACACCTCGGCCGGCCGTATCCCGACCCCGCGCGGCTACCGGCTGTTCGTCGATTCGATGCTGACGGCCAAGCCGCTGGAGCGCAACGCCGACCTGGCCGAGCTGACCGGCCAGATCCAGGACCAGCTCGGCGGCCAGCAGCTGGGGCCGCAGCGCATGATCACGGCGGCGGCGCGCACGCTGTCCAACCTGTCGCACTTCGCCGGCGTGGTGATGACGCCGCGCCGCGCGCAGGCGTTCCGGCAGATCGAATTCATGCGGCTGTCGGACAAGCGCATCCTGCTGATCATCGTCAGCCCCGAGGGCGACGTGCAGAACCGCATCATCCAGACCGAGCTGTCGTACACGCCGGCCCAGCTGATCGAGGCGGCCAACTTCTTCAACTCGCACTATGCCGGCATGAGCTTCGACGCGGTGCGCGGCCACCTGCGGGTGGAACTGCAGGACCTGCGCCGCGACATGTCGCAGCTGATGCAGGCCGCGGTCGAGGCCGGCAGCGTCGCCGAGGACGAGGACGACGACCACGTCTTCATCAGTGGCGAGCGCAAGCTGCTGGAAGTGGAAGACCTGGCCTCCAGCATGGACAAGCTGCGGCGCCTGTTCGACGTGTTCGAGCACAAGACCAGCCTGCTGCAGCTGCTGGACGTGTCCAGCCATGCGCAGGGTGTGCAGATCTTTATCGGCGGCGAAAGCCGGCTGGTGCCGATCGAAGACATGGCGGTCATCACCGCCCCGTACGAGGTCGACGGCCAGATCGTCGGCACGCTCGGCGTGATCGGCCCCACGCGCATGGCGTATGAGCGCGTGATCCCCATCGTCGACATCACCGCGCGCCTGCTGTCCAGCGCCCTGAGCCAGAACTAGTGCAAAGACTGGCTGGTCTGACAAGCGGCCCCATTCCTGCCGAGCGCGGCAATCGCCGGTGCGCCGCACCGGCGCCATCCCGGCACCGTGTCAACCCGGAAGCGACATGACGTTTTCTCCCGAACCGGCCTACCAGCACGGCCACGCGCCGCGCACGGCGATCCTGCTGGTCAATCTGGGCACCCCGGACGCTCCCACGCCCAAGGCGGTGGGGCGCTACCTGAAGGAGTTCCTGTCCGACCCGCGCGTGGTCGAGATCCCGCGCGCGGCCTGGCTGCCGCTGCTGCATGGGGTGATCCTGCCGCTGCGTTCGCGCGCCTCGGCGCTGAAATACGAATCGATCTGGCTGCGCGAGGCCCATATGACGGGCTCGCCGCTGCTGGTCTACAGCGAGCGCCAGGCCCATGCGCTGCAGCGGCTGATGAACCAGCACGGCCATGAGGTGACGGTCGCGTGCGCAATGCGCTACGGCAACCCGTCGATCGCCTCGGTGCTGGAGGCGCTGCGCCGGCAGGGCTGCGAGCAGGTGCTGGTGCTGCCGATGTATCCGCAATACTCCGGCACCACCACGGCCACGGCCTTCGACGAGGTGTTCCGGGTGCTGGGCCAGTGGCGCAACCAGCCCGAGCTGCGGCTGGTCAAGCATTTCCATGACCATCCGGCCTATATCTCGGCGCTGCACCAGCAGGTCGGCGCCTACTGGGCGCGCCACGGCATGCCGGACTTTGCCCGCGGCGACAAGCTGATCCTGTCGTTCCACGGTGTGCCGCGGCGCACGCTGGAGCTGGGCGACCCCTATCACTGCGAATGCCTGAAGACCGGCCGGCTGCTGGGCGAGGCGCTGGGCCTGCAGCCGGGCCAGTACCAGGTGACGTTCCAGTCTCGTTTCGGCAAGGCGGAATGGCTGCAGCCGTACACCGCGCCGACGCTGGCCGAGCTGGGCAAGGTCGGCGCGGGCCGGGTCGATGTCTTCTGTCCCGGCTTTCCGGCCGACTGCATCGAGACCCTGGAGGAAATCGCCATGGAAGGGCAGACCGAGTTCAAGGTCGCGGGCGGCAAGGATTTCCACTTCATCCCGTGCCTGAATGACGCCGATCCGTGGGTCGCGGCCATGGCCGAGATCGCGCTGCAGCACCTGCAAGGCTGGCCGCTGGCCACGCCGCATCCGCATGAACTGGAAGCACGGCGCACGCGCGCCCAGACCCGGGGAGCGGCGGCATGAATGTCGACTTTGAGCCGGATGCGCGCCAGCGCATCGACAAATGGCTGTGGTGCGCGCGCTTCTTCAAGACGCGCTCGCTCGCGGCCGAAGCGGTGGAGCGCAGCAAGGTGACCGTCAACGGCCAGCCATGCAAGAACTCGCGCGAGGTGAAGCCCGGCGACATGGTGGTGCTGGAAGCGCACCAGCAGCGCTGGGAACTGGTGGTGAAAGGCATTGCCCCGGCGCGCGGGCCGGCGCCGGTGGCGCAGACGCTGTACGAGGAAAGTGCCGAAAGCCAGTCGCGCCGGCTGGCCGACGCCGAGCGCCGGCGCCTGCAGCCGGAGCCGTCCGCGCAGATCCAGGGGCGCCCGACCAAGCGGGACCGGCGCCGCATCGACCACCTGAAGAGCTGAAATGACAATGCGGCGGCACCGGGAAGCCCCCGCTGCCGCCGCGCGCTTGGACCAGGGTCAGGTGGCGCTTATTCCTGCGTGACTTCCTGGCTGACGATAGGGACGATGTAGTGCTTGAACACCGCCTTGCCGCTGCCATACTCCGTATCGCGCGGGGTGAATGCGCCGGAAAGGCAGATAAAGACGGTCATGACCGCCAATGCGGCCACAAGGCAGAGTGTCACGACTGGCAGCTTATGCATGGCCAACCTTCCGGAAGAGGCACAAAGATGAACCATCTCCACAACCCCCGGCATTTTTGTCATTTTTATTACTGGGAATCTTAGTGATTGCGATGCAGCAAAGCAATAAGGCGTCGATTGCATATGCCTGGCCTTTGTAACCGTGTGTTTCCGCGTCACGCCAGCGCCACTCTTGAAAACCTGCGCCTTGCCACCACCTGCACGGAACACGCGCCGATTTACCACCCGCGGCCAGGCCCATGGCGGGCCGCGACAATGCATTGATACGGATCGACATGGAAGAACAGAAGCAGACGCCAACCACCCAGACGCCTACGCCCGCTGGCGATGAGGCGGCCAACGCCAGCCAGGAGGCCGGCGCGCCGGAAACCGCTGCCGTGGACGACGTGGCGGCCCAGCTGGCCGCCCTGGAAGCCAAGGCGCGCGAGCATTACGACCTGTATATGCGCGCCGTTGCCGAGGGCGAGAACATCCGCCGCCGGGCGCAGGAAGATGTCGCCAAGGCGCACAAGTTCGCCATCGAGAACTTCGCCGACAACCTGCTGCCGGTGATGGACAGCCTGCAGGCCGCGCTGGCCGACGGCTCGGGCGATATCGCCAAGCTGCGCGAAGGCGTCGAGCTGACCGCGCGCCAGCTGGCCGCCGCCTTTGAGCGCGGCAAGATCGTTGAACTCAACCCGGTGGGCGAAAAATTTGACCCGCACCGCCACCAGGCCATCTCGATGGTGCCGGCGGACCAGGAACCCAATACCGTGGTGACCGTGCTCCAGCGCGGCTACACCATTGCCGAGCGCGTGCTGCGGCCGGCTCTGGTGACGGTGGCGGCACCGAAATAAGGCCGCCTGGGGCGGCGGCGTGCCGTCCTGGATCGCGACCTGACGCCCGGTGCCGGCTGGCCCGGGCGTTTGTCATTCTGGAGCGAGCATGACCACTGAACCAGGCGCCGGCCCGGCGACATTCCCGGCCCCCCACCTCGACCACCGCGCCTTCGAGGCATTCGGCATGCGCGAGGTCGATGACGGCAGCATCGACGCCGCCATCGCCGCTGCGGGCGATGCGCTGGTGTGCGTGTTCTTCTGGGGGGAGGACTGCTTCAACTGCGAGATGGCCAAGAAGGCCATGCTGGCCAACCCCGAACCGATCCGCGCGCTGGAACTGCGCTGGCTGCATGCCAACGTCTACGCGCATCCCGGGCTGGGCCGGCGCTTTGGCCTGCATGGCATCCCGGTGTTCATGTTCTTCCGGAACGGCAAGAAGCTGGGCCGCGCCACCGGCTGGCATGGCCACGGCCAGTTTGCCGCCGCGGTGGCCAATGCGCGGCTCAAGGCCAGCGGCAAGCCGCTGGCCGGCTGAGTGGGTTCAGCGGGACAGCGCGTAGCCGATGCGGAACTGCCACGGCAGCTTGTGGTTGTAGTCCAGCAGGCTCTCGCCATAGCCGACGAAGTAGCCCGCCATCAGGTAGCCCGCGGTGCCGGGGATCAGCCGCGCCATCGGGTAGGTCAGCTGCGCGTCGACGCTGCCGTACCACTTGCGCGTGCCCTTGCGCAGCGTGGCGGAGAACTCCCATGAGTCCGGGCGCCCGTAGGCAATGCCCAGGTCCATGAAACCGCGGTAGTGGGCGATGTCGGGGTTGTCGCCCTTTTCCACGTAGGCGTAGAGCTTGGGCGCGACGCGCCAGTGCCAGTCGTTCTGGTCGCCAAAGTAGAAGGTCGGCTTGACGAAGACCGTATTGATGCTGCGCGAGTCGTCGCCGTTGCGGCCATTGGATTCATGCTCCAGGCCGGCCGCCAGCGACAGCCGGCTGATGGCGTTGTTGCGCACGCCGGTATCCGACAGGTAATAGAACAGGCTGGGCCGGTAGTTGGTGTCGCGGAACGGCTTGGACTGCTCGGACAGGTCCCATAGCGAGAACTGGGTGTAGGCCACGTAGAGGTTGTCGAACAGACGCTTCGACGCCGGATCTTCGCCCTGGAACAGGCGGTACTTGAAGCTCAGCTGGAACTTGGCGTTGGCCCCGTCATGCGCGCCGACCATGAAATACATCGGGTCATGGAACGATAGCCGGGCGCTGTCGCGCAGGTCGGCCGGAGCGGGTGCGGCAGCGTCGGCGGTGGTGACCGGGGTCACCGGTACGGCGGCTTCGGTGGCCGGCTCCAAGCCGTTCGCTGCCAGCGCCTTGCCGGCAACCGGCGGTTCAGCGGTGGCGGATTCACCGGGCCGCGGCAGGCGGTTCAGCGTCAACAGCACCGGCGCGGCGTCGATGCCGGTGGCATCCAGCCGCACCTGGCCGCGCAGGGCCGGCGGCAGCGCCACCGTGTAGCGGATCGCGCGGTGCTCGCCGCGGCGCAGGTTGACCACGGCCGGGCCCGAGACTTCGCGCCACAGCACCAGCCGCACCGGCGCCTGCAGGTCGCCCGAGGCGGTCACTTCGAGCGTGTCGGGAATACGGTAGCGGCGCGTGGCGTCGTCGGCGCTGACTACCAGCGTCAGCGTGAGCGGCTGGTTGCCGTCGATCACGCGCGGCGGTTGCAACAGCGCCACGCCGGCGTGGCCGGCGAGGGGCCAGGCCAGCATCAGCGACAGGCAGAGCGGGGCAACGGCGCGGCCGGCGGGCGCGAGCCGGCGCCGGCGGGGGAGGGCAATACGGGACATGGCTTGCGGGCACCGCGCCGCCATGTGACGGCAACGCGGCTAGGGAAAATGCGGACCCGCAAAGACTACCACGCACCCATCGGAGGGTTGTGACGAATTGTACGCTGCACTTGATGCGTGACGCGTACCGGACTTAGCGGTTGGCGCGGCGCTTGACGCAATCGACATAGTGGTCGCCGTCGGGCGGCTGGCCGGTGCGCTGTGCCTGCCACAGCATTTCGCCCAGGCATTCCATCACCTGGTGCTGCGCTTCGTGCGGGGAATCCAGGCGGCGTGCCAGCGCCTCATAGGCCTGGCGGATGCCGCGCGGCTGGTCGACCGAGACCTGCTCGGAGATCGACAGGTGCATCGACAGGTGCAGGAAGGGGTTGGTCTGGCCTTGCTCGGGTGTGTAGTCCTGCGACAGCGCACCTTCGGTGTCGCGCAGCAGGCCGTGGTACTCGGGGTGCTCGCCGATCCAGTCGACGGCGATGGCTTCCAGCGGGGTCAGCACGCCGCCTGTGAGCTGCTTCTGCCAGGCATCGCAGAAGAACCGGCGGACTTCTTCTCGTGAGGGATTAAACATGGTGGCGACATTGTAAACGAGGGCCGCGGCCCGCGCTGGCGGCCCGGTTGCTGCAGACGGCGCCAAGTAGAATGCGGGATCGCCGACTTCCCGCCCGCCCGATGACCGCTTCCGCCCAAACCGCCCCGGACCATGCCCGCGACAAGCTGGCCGGCGTGCTGCTGATCGCGCTGTCGGCCAGCGCCTTTGGCGCCATGGCGATCTTCGCGCGCTTTGCCTACGCGGCCGGCGCGGATGTCTACGGGCTGCTGCTGGTGCGCTTCGTGCTGGCCGCCGCGGCACTGGCCTGGGTGATGCGCACGCGCGGCATCGGCCTGCCGCCGTGGCGCCGCGTGCTGGCGCTGGCGGCGATGGGCGGCATCGGCTATGTCGGCCAGTCGTTCTGCTTCTTCAGCGCACTCAACCATGCGCAGGCCAGCCTGGTGGCGCTGTTGCTATACCTGTACCCGCTGTTCGTGACGATCCTGGCGGCCATCTTCCTGAAGGAGCGGCTGACCACCGCCGCGGTGATCGCGCTGGTGCTGTGCTCGGTCGGCGCCGGCCTGACCGTCGGCGGCGGCGAGGGCTCGCCGCTGGGGATCGCGCTGGGGCTGGCGGCGGCGGTGATCTACTCGGTCTATATCATCGTCGGCGCGCGCGTGACCGCTGGCGTCAACCCGATTGCCACCACCACGGTGATCTGCACCGCGGCGGCGCTGGTCTACGGCGCCGTCGGCCTGCTGCGGATGGGGGCGGGCGCGCCGCCGCAGTTCCCGGCCACTGCCGGCGGCTGGCTGGCGCTGGCGGGCATCGCGCTGCTGTCGACGGTGCTGGCGATCCTGACCTTCTTCGCCGGCCTGCAGCGACTGGGCGCGGCGCAGGCGTCGATGCTGTCGACGCTGGAGCCGGTGGTCACCGTGTTGCTGGCGGCGCTGCTGCTGGGCGAGCATATCGGCACGGCGCAGGCCGTGGGCGGCGGGCTGATCCTGGCCGGCGTGCTGTGGCTGACCCGCAGGGGCAGTGCGCCGGTGCCGGCCCGCGCCGATATGCAAGGGAATTGAACGGGTTGCTCAAAGGCGCTGTCGTGGCGCGCACAAAGCGTTGGGTACAATCGCCCCTTCCCTCAAATCCCTTACAGGAAAGAAGCGCATGTCCCAGATCGACAACGCCGCGCTGGCGCAGCTGTTCACCGAAGCCCGCACGCACAACGTGTGGCAGGACCGCCACGTGGACGACGCCGTGCTGCACCAGATCTATGAAGCGATGAAGTTCGGCCCGACCGCTGCCAACAGCAGCCCGGCGCGCATCGTGTTCGTCAAGAGCGCTGCCGAGAAGGCGCGTCTGGTGGACTGCGTGTCGGCCGGCAACGTCGACAAGACCCGTTCGGCGCCGGTGACGGCCGTCATCGCCTTCGACACCGCCTTCCACGACCAGCTGCCCAAGCTGTTCCCGCATGCCGACGCCCGTTCCTGGTACGCCGGCAACGACGAGAAGATCGCCCGCGACGCGCTGATGAACAGCTCGCTGCAAGGCGGCTACTTCATCCTGGCGGCGCGCGCGCTGGGCCTGGACTGCGGCCCGATGGGCGGCTTCGATGCCGACAAGGTCAACGCAGCCTTCTTCCCCGATGGCAAGTGGCAGGTCAACTTCCTGTGCAACCTGGGCTACGGCGAGGCCGACAAGCTGTTCCCGCGCGGCCCGCGCCTGTCGTTCGACGAAGCCTGCCGCATCGTCTGATCGCGCTGCGCACCATCAAAAAAGCGACCCGGCCGTGGTCGCTTTTTTTTGGGGCACGCAGCAGCGCTTCAGGCCGTCCACTCCTGCAGGGGATCGGGATTGCAGGCCAGGTAGCGCTGGGGTTCGGCAATGCCAAGCCGCGCGCGGGCCGCGCCGATGGGTTCGTGCAGCAGCTTCTCGTAGTCCTCGCCCAACAGCCAGAGGGCGCGCCGGCCCAGCCGGTAGCCTTCCAGCACGGCCCGCGCAAAGGCCAGCCTGCCGCTCACGCGCAGGCTTTTCAGCGACGCCGCGATGGCGATGAAGGCCCAGCCCTTGCCGCCGGTCTGCGCATAGCTGAATGCCACCAGTGCGGCTTCGCCAAGGCTTTCATCGGCCCGGTAGCCGGTGAGCACATGCCAGATGTCGTGGATGTCGCGGGTACGCCGGCCGAACCACATGTAGGCGTCCTCGATCAACGGTTCCTGGTCCAGGTTCGAGACCTTGGCCAGCCCGTCAGCGCTGTAGCCGGTCTGTTCCAGGAACGCGCGATAGGCCGCGCCCACCGTGCCCGGTGCGAACCTGGCCACGTAGGCGGGATCGGACAGGCGCTCCGCCAGCTCGATGCGCTGGTAGACCATGCGCCGCCCGTCGGGCGTGCTCAGCAGCCGGTTGAAGTTGCGGGGCATGGACGGCCCGTTGAGCGCGCGCATGATGCGGAACACCTGCTCCGTGTCGTTGCCGTTCGCCATCAGCTTGCGAACGGCCTGGAACGCGGCGAAGACATTGTGCTTGTAGGGGTTGGAAGCGGTGGTGGTGGCCATGGGCGGGGCTCCGTGGATCAGGCGACCTGCGCCTGGGCCGGCGCGGGGACTTGAAGCCGGGCGACGGCGTCGCGGACGAAATCGACGCTGGTGTCGATGGCGGTCACCGGCAGCATATGCCCGCCGCTGACCAATGTCAGCGTGGCGCCCGGAACCGTGGCGGCGAGCGCTTCGCCATGCTCGGCAAAATCCAGGATGCGGTCTTCGCGGCCGTAGAGGACACTGACCGGCACGCGCAGCGTGCCGTAGCGGTGCAGCAGCGCCGGCAGGCTCTGCGCGGCGCCGATCAGGTCTTCGGACGCGGCCAGGAAGTGGCGCGGCCGCAGCGCCAGCAGCCCGCCTCCGCGCGTCGGGAAGTCGTCCGGCACCGGGTCCGGGCCGAACACGATGTCCATCACGGCTTCGCGGCGCCGAATCGACATCGGCACCACCAGCGTCCATGCCATCAGCCGGCGCAGCCACGCGCTGGGCACGGTCATGGCCTGGAACACCGGCGAGATCGCCTTGGGCGGGTGCGTGAGCGGCGCGATCAGTGCCAGCCCGCCCACGCGCTCGGGGTGGTGGATGGCCAGTGCCAGCGCAATCGCGCCACCCAGCGAATGGCCCACCACCAGCGGACGCTCCAGGCCAAGCTTGTCGCACAGCGCGGCGAGCGCTGCGGCCTGCGCCGGCAGGTCCGCGGCGCTGCCCGGCGTGCGTATGGAGTGGCCCGCGCCGGGGCGGTCGACGGCGATCACGCGGAAGTGCTCGGCAAGCGGCCCGATCATGCCGTAGCCAAAATTCTCAAGCTGGCCGGACAGGCCATGCACCAGCAGCACCGCCGGGCCCTGGCCGCGCTCCACCACGTGCAGCCGCGCGCCGGGCACGTCGACAAAGCGGCCGTGCGGCGGCATGGCGGCTTCGATGCGCCGCGCGGTGCGCCACGTGTACAGATACAGCGACGCGCCCAGCGCCAGGATCAGCCCGATCAGCACCGCGAAAACGGTCAGGACGATGGTCATGATTGCACCTCGCTGGCGGCAACGGCCGGCACCGTGTTGTTGTCGGTGGTGTCCTGGCCGTCCCGGTGCGCCCGGTGTGCCAGGGGAGAGGGAGGCGGGACATCGAACTGCAACACGCCGTCTGCGATGCGCCCGTGCCGGATCGTCAGCAGGTCTTTCAGGTAGTTCTGGTGCACGCGCCATGGCTTGCGATGCCCTTGCCGGGGCAGCACGGTGGCGGCACGCTGCACGTAGCCGGAGGTGAAATCCAGGAACGGGGTCGGCTCAACGTCAGCCGGGGCGCGCGGCACGGCAATGCGGTGGGCGTGGCGATCCATATGACGCAGCAGGCGGCAGACGTACTCGGCCGTGAGGTCGGCCTTGAGCGTCCACGAGGCATTGGTGTACCCGAAGGCCAGCACGAGGTTGGGCACATCGCTCAGCATCATCCCCTTGTAGGCCAGGCATTCGGCGGGGCGGCGCGGCTGGCCGTCCACGGTGAGCGCAATGTCGCCCAGCATGTTCAGCTTGAGGCCGGTGGCCACCACCACGACATCCGCGGCCAGCGTCTTGCCGCTGGCCAGCACGATGCCGTTCTCGGTGAACCGGTCGATGGTGTCGGTCACCACCGATGCGCGCCCGTCGCGGATCGCTCGGAACAGGTCGCCGTCGGGCACCAGGCACAGGCGCTGGTCCCAGGGCCGGTAGCGGGGCGTGAAGTGGGTGCCGACGTCATAGCCCGGCGCCAGTTGCGCTGCCGCCATGCCGATCAGGCGCTGCCTGACGCGGTCCGGCCGGCGCCGCGCCAGCTGGAAGAACATCATGCCCAGCAGCACGTTCTTCCAGCGCGTGGCGGCGTAGGCCAGCCGCTCCGGCAGCACGCGGCGCAGCTTGTGGGCGATGGCGTCCTCGCCGGGGCGCGTCACGATATAGGTGGGAGAGCGCTGCAGCATCGTCACGTGCGCGGCGCTTTTCGCCATGGCCGGCACCAGCGTGACCGCCGTGGCGCCGCTGCCGATCACCACCACGCGCTTGCCGGCATAGTCGAGCGATTCGTCCCAGAACTGCGGATGCACCATGCTGCCGCGGAATTGCGCTTCGCCTGCAAATTCGGGCCGGTGGCCCTCGGCATAGCTGTAATAGCCTGCGCACACATAGAGAAAGCGTGTGCGCAGGCGCAGCCGGCTGTGGTCCGCGGTGCGTTCGGCTTCGACCGTCCAGCAGGCTGCGGCGCTGTCCCATGCCGCGCTGATGACCCGATGGCCGAAGCGGATATGTGACGTGATGCCGGCCTCTTCGGCGGTTTCGCGGATGTAGGCGCGAATCGACGGCCCGTCGGCGATGGCCTTGGCGCCGCGCCAGGGCTTGAAGCGGTAGCCCAGCGTGTACATGTCCGAATCCGAGCGGATGCCCGGGTAGCGGAACAGGTCCCAGGTGCCACCCATGGCCTCACGCGCCTCCAGGATGGCGTAGCGCTTGCCGGGGCAGCGCATTTGCAGCTGGCGCGCGGCGCCGATGCCGGACAGGCCGGCGCCTACGATCAGGACATCAAGGACTGCGTCATCGGGACTTGAGGCGGTCATGGGGGGGTCCGGGCGAGTGGCGCTTCTGACAACATAGATTGTCAGAAGCGATCCGGCAAGGAATCTGACAATAGGGAATGTCATAATGGCGCGCATGACGACCGAGCTCACCCCCGCGCGTCGCTACCGCGGCGCCGAAGCCGAAGAACGACGTGCCCAACGCCGTGTGCAGCTGATTGCCGCGGCCGTGCAGGTCTACGGCGAGCGCGGCTACCAGAACGCCACCGTCAAGGCCGTGTGCGAGGCCGCGGGCCTGACCGAACGGTATTTCTATGAGTCGTTCGCCAACAGCGAGGCCTTGCTGCTGGCATCGTTTCAAACGGTGACCCACCGCTTGCTGCACACCCTCGCCCTGGCGGGCGAGGGGGCCGGAGGCGAGGGCCAGCAACGCGCGCTGGCCATGCTGCGCGCCTATTTCGGGGCGCTGCGGCGCGAGCCGCGTTCAGCGCGGGTGTTCCTGGTGGAAATCCGCGGCGTCAGCAAGCTGGTCGACGGGGCGCTGGCGGATTCGCTGGATGAATTCGGCGGGCTGCTCGCGCAAGCGCTGCTGCCGCCGGGACGCAAGCTCGATCCGTTGCTGACGGCGGGGGTGGCGGGCGGGGTGGTCCACATCGCCCTGCGCTGGATCACGCACGGCTACGCGCCCGAGGTGGAGGTGGTCGCGCGCACCGCGCTACAGCTGGCCCTGGTGCTGGCGCACGAGCCGGACTAGGACACCAGGCCCGGGTTACAGCTGCGGCGCCGGCGTCTTTTCCCTGAACTCGCATAGCGGTTCGATCACGCAGTGCCAGCACTCTGGCTTGCGCGCCTTGCACACGTAGCGGCCGTGCAGGATCAGCCAGTGGTGGGCATCGTGCAGGAACTCATGCGGCACGCACTTGAGCAGCTTCTGCTCGACGATCTGCACGGTCTTGCCCGGCGCCAGCCCGGTGCGGTTCGCTACCCGGAAGATATGCGTGTCCACCGCGATGGTGGGCTCGCCGAACGCGGTGTTGAGCACCACGTTGGCGGTCTTGCGGCCCACGCCCGGCAGCGCCTCCAGCGCTTCGCGCTCGGGCGGGACCTTGCCGCCGTGGCGCTCGACCAGGATGCGGCAGGTTTCGATCACATGCTTCGCCTTGGTCTTGTACAGCCCGATGGTCTTGATGTACTCGCTGAGGCCGGCTTCGCCCAGGTCCAGCATCTGGCGTGGGGTATGCGCTACCGGGAACAGCCGCCGCGTGGCCTTGTTGACGCCGACGTCGGTCGCCTGCGCCGACAGCAGCACGGCGATCAGCAGCTCGAACGGCGAGCTGTATTCCAGTTCGGTGGCCGGGGCAGGGTTGGTTTCGCGCAGCGTCTCAAAGATGGCACGGCACTTGGCGGCGTTCATTGTTTTTCTTCCGGGTCGGTATTGGCGTTCTGGTTGGATCCAGGCCTGGCAAGCCCCGCGCGCGCGCGCCGTGCTTCGGCGGCGTCGATCTGGGCCTGCACCGCAGCCGAGACGTTCTCCGTATTGCGCGGCTGCGCGGCCTGCTGCTTCTGCCGGGCGCGTTCGATGGCGGCCTGGATGATGGCGCGCTTGCGTTCCTGCGCGGCGCGCTCGGCATCGTTCTCCGGCGCTTCGGCTTGCACCGCGGCCAGCTTGGCGGCGGCCTTGGCGGCCAGGCGCGCGTCGTTTTCCTCGCGCTCGCGCACCAGCCGCGCATTGCGCGCCAGGTAGCGCGCGTGCGCGGCATCGGCCTGCGCCTGCGACCACGCGGCCCAGCCGGTGCGCGCGCCGGTGACCGGGACCATGTCGATGCAGTCGACCGGGCAGGGCGCCACGCACAGGTCGCAGCCGGTGCACCAGTCAGGGATCACCGTATGCATCTGCTTGGCGGCGCCGGCAATCGCATCGACCGGGCAGGCCTGGATGCAAAGCGTGCAGCCGATGCAAAGGCTCTCGTCGATGCGGGCCACCGCGCGCGGCTGTTCGCTGCCGCGCTCCGGGTCCAGCGGCAGTGGTTCGGTGCCGAGCGCCGCGGCCAGGCGCACGATTCCTTCCGCGCCGCCGGGCGGGCAGCGGTTGCAGGCGGCTTCGCCGCTGGCCATGGCTTCGGCGTAGGGGCGGCAGCCGTTGAAGCCGCATTTTGTGCACTGGGTCTGTGGCAGCAGCGCTTCGATGCGGTCGGCAAGGGACTTGACGGCGGGATTCACGACTACGGGCAGGAAATCAGGGGACAAGACAGGGACCAAGGCCGGATCAGAACGGTCAAGACACGATATTTACGGGGCGCTGTGAGGGTTTGGCGACATAACAGCCGAACCCGGCGGCGGACAATAGGCCAGCGACCCTGCGGCACCGGGATCTCTGTGGACCCCTGCGAGCCATCGCGCCGCAAGGATTATCCCCGATTTCGCCGGCGGGCAGAAACGGCGATGATGCGCGCACCGCCGGATTGCCGCATTCCGGCCTATGCCATAATCCGCGCAACGATCGACCAGCCACCCCATGTCAACTGAGCCCAAGACCAAACGCGACCCGGAAGGGACGCGCCGACGCATCCTCGCTGCGGCCACCGAGGAATTCGCCAAGGGGGGTCTGGCCGGCGCCCGCGTCGACCAGATTGCCCGGCGCGCGGAAACCAACGAACGCATGCTGTACTACTACTACGGCAGCAAGGAAGGCCTGTTCCTGGCGGTGCTTGAGAAGCAATACGCTAATTTCCGCGCCGACGAGGAGCAGCTGCACCTGGTCGACGAAGACCCGGTCCAGGGCGTGCGCACGCTGGCGCGTTTCGTCTGGGACTGGTATTACGAGCACCCGGAGTTCATCCGCCTGGTCAACAGCGAGAACCTGCACGAGGCCCGGCACCTGAAGAAGTCGGCGCAGCTGCAGCAGCTGATCAACCCGGTGGTGGATGTGCTGGCCGACGTGATCCGGCGCGGGCAGGAACAAGGCGTGTTCCGCGACGATATCGACGTGCCGCAGTTCTACCTGACGATTTCCGCGCTGGGCTACTACGTGCTGTCCAACCGCTATACCATCAGTGCCGTGATCGGCCGCGACGTGGCCTCGCAGCAGGAGCATGAGCGCTTTGCCGAGCTGCACTCGGAAATGCTGCTCAGCTACCTGAAGAAGCACTGAGCATCCCGGCCCGGCCCCGCAAGAAGAAACGCCCGCAATCGCGGGCGTCTTCTTACCTGGTGGCCGAGGCCTGGTGGTACTTGCGGATAAAGTCGCGCAGCTGCGGGTAGATCTCTTCGCGCCAGCGCCGGCCCGAGAAGATGCCGTAGTGGCCGCAGTGTGCCGCGTTCAGGTGCTGCTTGCGGGTTTTCGGGATGCCGGCGCACAGGTCGTGCGCCGCGGCGGTCTGGCCCGCGCCCGAGATGTCGTCCAGTTCGCCCTCGACGGTCATCAGCGCGGTGCTCTTGATGTCCTGCGGCCGCACCGGATTGCCGTCGATGGCCCAGGTGCCGTTGGCCAGGCGGAATTCCTGGAACACCTCGCGGATGGTGTCGAGGTAGTACTCGGCGGCCATGTCGAGCACCGCGTTGTATTCGTCGTAGAAGCGCACGTGGGCTTCGGCGTCATCCGCATCGCCCTCGACCAGGCTCAGGTAGAAGTCATAGTGCGAGGAAAGGTGCCGGTCCGGGTTCATCGCCACGAAACCGGCATGCTGCAAAAAGCCCGGGTAGACGCGGCGGCCGTGGCCGGGGTAGTTGGCCGGCACGGTGTAGATGACGTTGTTCTCGAACCACTCGAACGACTTGTTGGTCGCCAGCGAGTTGACCGCGGTGGGGCTCTTGCGGGCGTCGATCGGGCCGCCCATCATGGTCATGGTGCGCGGCGTCTTCTCGCCGGCCGAGGCCATCAGCGAGATCGCGGCCAGCACCGGCACGGTGGGCTGGCATACCGAGATCACATGCAGGTTCTCGGCGCCGATATGGCGGATGAATTCCTGGATGTAGTAGATGTAGTCCGACAGGTGGAACGCGCCTTCCTCGACCGGCACCATGCGTGCGTCGATCCAGTCGGTGACGTAGACCTTGTGGTCCTGCAGCAGCGTGCGCACCGTGTCGCGCAGCAGCGTGGCATGGTGGCCCGACAGCGGCGCGGCCACCAGCACCACCGGCTCATCCTTGAGCAGCTTGATGGTCTCCGGGTCGTCGGCATAGCGCTTGAAGCGCACCAGCTTGCAGAACGGCTTTTCAAGCACGGTCTGCTCGACGATGGGGATGTCGCGCCCGTTGGAGCGCACCGACTTGATGTCGAATGCCGGCTTTTCGTATTCCTTGCCGAGCCGGTACAGCAGTTCATAGCCGGCAGCCAGGCGGGGTGCGCCGGGAACCAGCGAGAGCGGGCTGAGGGGGTTGGTGAAGGTCTTGGCGGTCGCCTGGGCCCACGCGGTCAGCGGGTGCAGGATCGAGCGCTGGAACTCATGCAATTGGTAGAGCATGCCTTTTCTGCCTGGGTCTAGCTAAGAGGTACGTACTACCAAGTACTAATGTACTGACAATACACCGGGGGATCGTGGCGCCGATTATGCCTTTAACCGAACGACCGTGCTAACGATCTTGCTCTGCAGCATATACCTTAAAGTACATCCGTTGCTGCGGAAAACAATAAGGTAAAAGGCTGATTTCTTGATGACATTGGCTGATAAATCGTAAACAAATGCAAAAAGCGGCCGAAGCCGCTTTTTGTGCATTGCTTTGTGACGCTTGCGCCAGTCGCCACCCGTTGCGGGATGGCGATTGCAAAAGCCTTTTACATCACAGCTGCGATCGCATCGACGACGGCGTCGATGTTGCGGCTGTTCAGCGCGGCCACGCAGATGCGGCCGGTGCCGACGGCGTAGATGCCATGCTCGTTGCGCAGGCGGTCCACCTGGGCCGAGGTCAGGCCCGAGTACGAGAACATGCCGCGCTGCGCCTTGACGAAGGAGAAGTCGCCCGGCACGCCCTTGGCGGCCAGCTTGTCGACCAGCGCATGGCGCATCAGCTTGATGCGGTCGCGCATCTCGGCCAGCTCTTCTTCCCACATGGCGCGCAGTTCCGGGCTGTTCAGCACGGTCGCGACCACGGTGCCGCCGTGCGTCGGCGGGTTGGAGTAGTTGGTGCGGATCACGCGCTTGACCTGCGACATCACGCGCTGCGCTTCTTCCTTGCTGGTGGTGACGATCGACAGCGCGCCGACGCGCTCGCCGTACAGCGAGAAGCTCTTCGAGAACGAGCTCGACACGAAGAAGGGCAGTCCGGAGTCCGCGAACAGGCGCACGGCGGCGCCGTCCGGGTCGATGCCGTCGGCAAAGCCCTGGTAGGCCATGTCCAGGAACGGGATCAGGTTGCGTTCCTTGACCAGTTCCACCACCTGCTTCCACTGCTCGGGCGACAGGTCCACGCCGGTCGGGTTGTGGCAGCAGGCGTGCAGCACGACGATGGTGTTGGCCGGGAACGACTTCAGCGATTCCACCATGCCGGCAAAGTTCAGGCCGTGGCTGGGGGCATCGTAGTAGGCATAGTTGACCACCGGGAAGCCGGCGGATTCGAACAGTGCGCGGTGGTTTTCCCAGCTCGGGTCGCTGATGGCGACCTTGGCGTCCGGATACAGGCGCTTCAGGAAGTCGGCGCCGATCTTCAGCGCGCCGGTGCCGCCGAGTGCCTGGGCCGTCACCACGCGGCCTTCCGTGATCAGCGGCGATTCCTTGCCGAACAGCAGCGTCTGCACGGCCTGGTCATAGGCGGCAATGCCTTCGATCGGCAGGTAGCCACGCGGCGTGGCGGTGGTCAGACGTGCCTTTTCTGCCTCCTGGACGGCGCGCAGCAGGGGGATTTTCCCTTCGTCGGTGAAGTACACGCCAACGCCCAGGTTGACCTTGGTCGGGCGGGTATCGGCATTGAAGGCTTCGTTGAGGCCCAGGATCGGGTCGCGCGGGGCCATCTCGACGGCAGAAAACAAACTCATTTGGAATCTCGTGGTCGGCTATGTAAGAAAACGGGAAGGCGTAGAATGCTTCGGACTGCGCTGGGGGCTGACAGGCCCCCGTGACGCTTCCGGCTTGAAGCGGGGGCTGGCAACCCCAAGATTCTAGCGTATTCGCCCCGTATTCCTGAGGTATTTCCCTAATTCCGCCCGTAAATTCGCCCCCTATGTCGAACCTTGCAGAAGCCGCGCCGGCCCTGGACGAAGACAAATTCGTCACATTCCCCGGCTCCCCGTTCCAGCTCTACCAGCCGTTCCCGCCCGCCGGCGACCAGCCGGAGGCCATCCGGCAACTGGTGGAGGGGGTCGAGGACGGCCTGTCGTTCCAGACGCTGCTGGGGGTGACGGGTTCGGGCAAGACCTTCACCATGGCCAATGTGATCGCCCGGATGGGACGGCCGGCGATCGTGTTCGCGCCCAACAAGACGCTGGCGGCCCAGCTCTACGCCGAGTTTCGCGAGTTCTTCCCGCGCAACGCGGTCGAGTACTTCGTCAGCTACTACGATTACTACCAGCCCGAGGCCTACGTCCCGCAGCGCGACCTGTTTATCGAGAAGGACTCGTCGATCAACGAGCATATCGAGCAGATGCGGCTGTCGGCGACCAAGAGCCTGCTGGAGCGCCGCGACACGATCATCGTGGCGACCGTCTCTGCGATCTATGGTATCGGCAACCCGACCGAATACCACCAGATGATTCTCACCTTGCGGGCCGGCGACAAGATCAGCCAGCGCGATGTGATCGCGCGCCTGATCGCGATGCAGTACACCCGCAACGAGACCGATTTCCAGCGCGGCACCTTCCGCGTGCGCGGCGACACCATCGACATCTTCCCGGCCGAGCATGCCGAGATGGCGGTGCGGCTGGAGATGTTCGACGACGAAGTCGAGTCGCTGCAGTTCTTCGACCCGCTGACTGGCCGCGTGCGCCAGAAGATCCCGCGCTTCACGGTCTATCCGTCGAGCCACTATGTGACCCCGCGCGAGACCGTGCTGCGCGCGATCGAGGCGATCAAGTCGGAGCTGCGCGAGCGGCTGGAGTTCTTCCACAAGGAAAACCGGCTGGTGGAGGCGCAGCGGCTTGAGCAGCGCACCCGCTTCGACCTGGAAATGCTGTCCGAGCTGGGCTTCTGCAAGGGCATCGAGAACTATTCGCGGCACCTGTCCGGCGCGAAGCCGGGCGAGCCGCCGCCGACGCTGGTCGACTACCTGCCGCCCGACGCGCTGATGTTCCTGGACGAGTCGCACGTGCTGATCGGCCAGCTCAACGGCATGTACAACGGCGACCGCGCGCGCAAGACCACGCTGGTGGAGTACGGCTTCCGGCTGCCCTCGGCGCTGGACAACCGGCCGCTGAAGTTCGACGAATTCGAGCGCAAGATGCGCCAGGTGATGTTTGTTTCGGCCACGCCGGCGCAGTTCGAGCAGGACAATGCCGGGCAGGTGGTGGAGCAGGTGGTGCGTCCGACCGGGCTGGTCGATCCCATCATCATGGTGCGCCCGGCGACCACGCAGGTGGATGACCTGCTATCGGAAATCCACGCCCGCGTGGAGGTTGGCGAACGCGTGCTGGTGACCACGCTGACCAAGCGCATGGCCGAGCAGCTGACCGAGTTCCTGTCCGAGAACGGCGTCAAGGTGCGCTACCTGCACTCGGACATCGACACGGTCGAGCGCGTGGAGATCATCCGCGACCTGCGCCTGGGCACCTTCGACGTGCTGGTGGGCATCAACCTGCTGCGCGAAGGCCTGGATATTCCCGAGGTGTCGCTGGTGGCGATCCTCGATGCGGACAAGGAAGGCTTCCTGCGCGCCGAGCGCTCGCTGATCCAGACCATCGGGCGCGCCGCGCGCAACGTCAACGGTACCGCGATCCTGTACGCGGACCGCATGACCGAGTCGATGAAGAAGGCGATTGGAGAGACCGAGCGCCGCCGTGCCAAGCAGATCGCCTTCAACGAGGCCAACGGCATCACGCCGCGCGGCGTGGTCAAGCGCATCAAGGACATTATCGACGGCGTCTATAGCGTCAACGATGCCAGGGCCGAGCTGCTGGCGGCGCAGGAGCAGGCCCGCTACGAGGACATGAGCGAGAAGCAGGTCTCCAAGGAAATCAGGCGTTTGGAGAAGCTCATGCTCGACCACGCCCGCAACCTGGAGTTCGAGCAGGCGGCGCAGGTGCGCGACCAGCTGGCCAAGCTCAAGGCGCAGGTGTTCGGCGCCAGCGGAGAGGGCGCGCTGCCGCCTGCCTGATACGCCGCACCGCCACGCGCGCTTCGCCTATAGTGAAATTCGCGGCGGCGCCGGTCATGAAGGGTGAAAGCGCGAAGGCTGCCGCGAAGGAGGCAAGATGGAACGCCAGTTTGAATACGGCGGCTACGCGGTCGTGGTCAGCGCGGTCCCCAATGCCGCCGGCGGGTTTGCGGCGCAGATGCGCATCGCCGATGCCTTCGGCGAGCCATCCGGCCCCAGCTACGAGGCGATTGCGGGCGACGCGCCCACGCCCGAAGGGGCCATCGCCCTGGCGGAGGCCGGCGCCATGCGCGCGATCGACGCCGGCGAGGTCAACTAGCCAGGCATCACCCATTTTCCGTGGAGAACCACAATGAGCGATATCGGTGAATGGAAGAAGAAGGTCTATGAAACCCACGAGGTGCAGGTCCAGGTCAAACAGCGCTCACAGAGCGAATGGTCCTACACCGTGCGCGTCTGCCGCCCCGGCACCAATATCCGCGCCGCCGGCACGCTGACCGAGACCTCGCGCATCACCGAGCACTACAAATCGCGCGAGGCCGCGGAAGTGGCCGGGTTTGCGCACGGCGAGCGGCTGGCCAAGCAGCTGGCCTGAAGGGCTGCGGGTAGAATTGCGGCTGTCCGGCCGGCGGCCCTGCCGTGTGCCGGTGCGCCCGCCGTTCCACTCCCGCCAAGCCGTGATCCGATGAAGACATACGCCATCCTGATGTGTTGCATGGGGAACATCTGCCGTTCCCCGACGGCGGAGGGCGTGCTGCGCGCCAAGCTGGCTGCGGCGGGGCTGGACGCACTGGTGGAACTGGATTCGGCGGGCACGCATGAATACCACCTGGGCCGCGCGCCCGATCCCCGCACCCAGCGCCACGCGCTGCAGCGCGGCTATGACCTGTCCGCGCTGCGCGCGCGCAAGGTCGGCCTGCCTGACTTCGACCGCTTCGACCTGATCCTGGCGATGGACCGCGAGAACCTGGCCGGCCTGGCGCGGCTGCGCCCCGATGCCGGCGCCAAGCTGCGCCTGCTGATGAGCTTCGCCACCCGCCACGACGCCGACGAGGTGCCGGACCCCTACTACGGCGAAGGCGATGGCTTCGAGCGCGTGCTCGACTACATCGAAGATGCCTGCGACGGCCTGGTGGCCGAGTTGCGCCAGCGCCTGCAAGGCAACGCCGGCTGATCCCGGCGCCCGCTCCATCGTCCTTTCTGCGGCCCGCGCCGCGCCGCCTCCGGCGCCGCGGCCGGCGGACCGATCCCACGAGAATCCATGCTTCGCAAACTGTTCCGCAAATGGCGCGAATCGCGCAATGCAAGCCTGCAGCTCGACGCCATCCTGGCCGCTGCCGATCCTGAGGCGCCGCTGGCCGAGCGCAACGGCTGGCTGATCGAGTTGGGCTTCTGGATCCGCCGCGATGGCGGGCTGGGCGCCGATGCTGACAGCCAGGAACCTGGCACGGACCGCCGCCACCCCGAGCATGTGCGGCTGCGCTACCTGCTGCAGGTGCTGGAGCGGCATCCCGACTGGGCCGGGCGTTTCGCCCTGACGGTGCGCAGCCTGGTGCGCGAGAACGACCCCACCGGACTGTTCTGCGATACCGGCGTGGCCCTGCACCCGGGCTTCGTCAGCGAGATGGTGGGCCGGCTGCAGAACCGCTTCCTGCCGCCGCCGCCCAACCGCAGCGACATGGCGGGGCTGTTTGCGCTGGTGTTCGTCGGGGATGAGGACGCGGAGTGGGTCGAGGCCATCGACGATGGGCTGCTGGCGCGGCTGGCGCGCGTGCTGCAGGCCGGCAGCGCCGGGGGCGAAGTGGCGGGCATGGCGCACTATCGCGATGCGCTGGGCCAGACGCTGGCCACCAGCATCGCGGTGCTGGTCAGCCAGGTGCGCGCCACCGGCCTGAGTCAGGCGATCCGTTCGCGCCTGGCCGGGCGCGTGGAAGAGACACCGTTCTTCCGCCTGGACGAGGCCATCCAGGCCTTGCGTGAAGAGGGCCTGCGCCATGACGACAACAGCTTTGGCCACCGCCTGAACTACTTCCGCGCGCTGCTGGACGGCTGCCATGCCGCGATCCGCCAGGTGTATGAGGACCTGGAAGAAAACGGCGTGTCGGTCGAGGTGGTGTTCCAGATCGAGCGCATGAAGGTGCAGCTCAGCCGCATCGAGCTGCTGCTGGCGGCCTGGGTCGAGCCCCGCCGGCCCGGCATGCATGCGCACCTGGTGGCGGAGCTGATCCGATCGACCCAGGCCCGGCGCAGCATCTCGCACCTGGCCGGCACCTCGTTCGCGCAGCTGGCGCGCAAGGTGGTGGAGCGCTCGGCCGAGACCGGCGAGCACTACATCACGCGCGACCGCAAGGAATACGCCGAGCTGGTGCGCGCCGCGGCCGGCGGCGGCCTGGTCTCGGTCGCCACCGTGTACCTGAAGTTCCTGATCTACGGCCTGCACCTGGACAAGTTCAGTGAAGGGTTGCTGGCCTCGCTCAACTACGCCGGCAGCTTCCTGGCCATCCACTTTGCGCACTTCACGCTGGCGACCAAGCAGCCGGCCATGACCGGGCCGGCGCTGGCGCACCGGCTGGACGGGGCAGGGCGGCCGGAAGGGCGCGAGATATTCGTCGACGACACCATTGCCATGATCCGCTCCAACGCGGCGGCGATCGTCGGCAACCTGGCGGTGGTGTTCCCGGTGGCGCTGGGGATCCAGTGGCTGGCGCACAAACTGCTCGGCGCCAACCTGATCACGCCGGCCAAGGCGATTGCCACCATCGAGTCGTTCTCGATCCTGGGCCCGACGCCGCTCTATGCCGCCTTCACCGGCGTGCTGCTGTGGCTGTCCAGCCTGATTGCCGGCTGGGCCGACAACTGGTTCGCGCTGCATCGCGTGCACGACGTGATGGCCTACAACCGGCGCCTCCAGTACGTGCTGGGTGCGCGCGGCGCCACCCGTCTGGCGGATTTCTGGAAGCGCAACCTGTCGGGCATAGCCGCCAACGTGTCGCTGGGCCTGCTGCTGGGGCTGGGGCCGGAAATCCTGAGCTTCTTCGGGCCCCATATGGAAGTGCGCCATGTGACGCTGTCGACGGGCTCGGTCGGCGCCGCCATCGGCGTGCTGGGGCTGGATGCACTGCGCATGCCGTCGCTGTGGCTGGCGGCGGCGGGCATTGCGCTGATGGGGATGCTGAACGTGGCGGTGAGCTTCGCGCTGGCGTTCAATATGGCGCTGCGGTCACGCAACCTGCGGCGCCTGGACCGCGCCGAACTGAGCGCGGCCGTGCGGCGGCGCATCCTGAAGCACCCGTTGTCGCTGGTGATTCCGCCGCGCACGGCAGGCCCGGAGACGGCCGCGGGCGGGCGCGAAGCGTGATCGGGGCGTGGTGCGCTGCGGCAGGGGTAGTTGACTGATTTAGTCGGGTACCTTTATACTTGACGGAAACGATCAAGTATTAGCTTCACCCCCAGAGCCCTGCACCATGAGACTGACCACCAAAGGCCGCTTCGCGGTCACTGCGATGATCGACCTGGCCATGCGCCAGGACCAGGGACCGGTCACGCTCGCCGGCATCAGCCAGCGGCAAAAGATCTCGCTGTCCTACCTGGAGCAGTTGTTTGGCAAGCTGCGCCGGCACGAGATCGTCGAAAGCGTGCGCGGCCCGGGCGGCGGCTACAGTCTGGCGCGCAAGGCCGAAGACGTCACCGTGGCGGACATCATCATCGCCGTGGACGAGCCCCTGGATGCCACCCAGTGCGGCGGCAAGGGCAATTGTAACGGAGATGACGGCTCCGGGCGCTGCATGACCCATGAACTGTGGGCCACGCTGAACCAGAAGATGGTCGAGTACCTCGACTCCGTTTCCCTCAAGAACCTGGTGGACCAGCAGCGCGAGCGCCAGCCGGCCGTGCTGCACGACATGCGCGAGGACGCCGCGCAGCCGGTCGCGGCCGCTGCGCGCGGCAAGGCCGACAAGCAGGAAAAGCCGGTCCGGGCCAGAATGGTGAATTCAGTTTTCAGCCTGGCGCAGTCCTGAGCGCGCCCAGGCAACGACAGCAAAACAGCGATCAGCGGTCCCTAACAAGGCAGTCATAACGATGAGCACCCCACATTTCCCCATCTACATGGATTACTCGGCCACCACGCCGGTGGACCCGCGCGTGGCGGACAAGATGATTCCGTACCTGCGCGAGCAGTTCGGCAACCCCGCCTCGCGCAGCCACGCGTACGGCTGGGAAGCGGAGCGCGCGGTGGAAGAAGCACGTGAGCAGGTGGCCGCACTGGTCGGCGCCGATCCGCGCGAGATCGTGTGGACCTCGGGTGCGACCGAATCGAACAACCTGGCGATCAAGGGCGCCGCGAACTTCTATTCGGGCAAGGGCAAGCACATCATCACCCTGAAGACCGAGCACAAGGCCGTGCTCGACACCACGCGCGAGCTGGAGCGCCAGGGCTTTGAAGTGACCTACCTGGACGTGAAGGAAAACGGCCTGCTCGACATGGAAGTGTTCAAGCAGGCGCTGCGCCCGGACACCATCCTGGTGTCGGTGATGCTGGTCAACAACGAGATCGGCGTGATCCAGGACGTCGCGCAGATCGGCGAGATCTGCCGCGAGAAGGGCATCATCTTCCATTGCGACGCCGCGCAGGCAACCGGCAAGGTGGCGATCGACCTGGGCAAGCTGAAGTGCGACCTGATGTCGTTCTCGGCCCACAAGACCTACGGCCCCAAGGGCATCGGCGCGCTGTACGTGCGCCGCAAGCCGCGCGTGCGCATCGAGGCGCAGATGCACGGCGGCGGCCATGAGCGCGGCATGCGCTCGGGCACGCTGGCCACGCACCAGATCGTCGGCATGGGCGAAGCCTTCCGCATCGCCCGCGAAGAGATGGCGACCGAGAACGAACGCATCCGCATGCTGCGCGACCGCCTGTGGAACGGCCTGTCGGACATGGAAGAGGTCTACCTGAACGGCGACCTGGAACAGCGCGTGCCGCACAACCTGAATGTCAGCTTCAACTTCGTCGAAGGCGAGTCGCTGATCATGGCGATCAAGGACGTGGCGGTGTCGTCGGGTTCGGCCTGCACCTCGGCCTCGCTGGAGCCGTCGTATGTGCTGCGCGCCCTGGGCCGCAACGACGAACTGGCGCACAGCTCGATCCGCTTCACGGTGGGCCGCTTCACCACCGAGCAGGAGATCGACTACACCATCGAACTGCTCAAGAGCAAGATCGGCAAGCTGCGCGACCTGTCGCCGCTGTGGGAAATGTTCAAGGACGGCGTCGATTTGAATTCGATCCAGTGGGCCGCGCACTGACGCGCCCGCACAGATCATCAGAACAAAACGCAATACCCCCGCAAAGATACGCAAGAGGTAAGCAAAATGTCATACAGCACCAAGGTTCTCGATCACTATGAAAACCCCCGCAACGTCGGTTCGTTCGACAAGAACGACGATGCGGTCGGCACCGGCATGGTCGGTGCGCCGGCCTGCGGCGACGTGATGAAGCTGCAGATCAAGGTCAACGAGGCGGGCGTGATCGAAGACGCCAAGTTCAAGACCTACGGCTGCGGCTCGGCCATTGCCTCGTCCTCGCTCGTGACCGAGTGGGTCAAGGGCAAGACCGTGGACCAGGCGCTGGAGATCAAGAACACCCAGATCGCCGAAGAACTGGCGCTGCCGCCGGTGAAGATCCACTGCTCGATCCTGGCCGAAGACGCGATCAAGGCCGCCGTCGAAGACTACAAGAAGAAGCACGGCGCCGAGCAGAAGGCTGCCTGATTCTGTCGCACTGACCACGGCATCGACGAAGGAAGACGCAACGATGATCACCATGACCGAGAAGGCGGCCAAGCATGTGGCCCGCTACCTGGAACGCCGCGGCAAGGGCGTGGGCCTGCGCCTGGGCGTGAAGACCACCGGCTGCTCGGGCCTGGCCTACAAGCTGGAATACGTCGACGAGCTGCTGCCGGAAGACGCGGTGTTCGAATCGCACGGCATCAAGGTCATCGTCGACGCCAAGAGCCTGCCGTATATCGACGGCACCGAACTCGACTACGCACGTGAAGGGTTGAACGAAGGTTTCCGCTTCAACAACCCCAACGTCAAGGACGAGTGCGGCTGCGGCGAGTCCTTCACGGTCTGAGGCGCGCCAGCGCAAGCAAGCCCCGGTGGAGCGCAGCATCGTCGGGTTCCGCCGGGACGAGGAAGGCCACTGGGTGGCCGAACTCGAATGCGGGCACGGCCAGCATATGCGGCACGACCCGCCATGGCAGTCGCGGCCATGGACGCAAAGCGAGCAGGGCCGCGCCGGCATGATCGGCATGCGGGTGAACTGCCTGAAGTGCGACCGCAACGAACCGCCGGCCGAGTGGGCACGCAAGCCCGCCTGAGCGGCGCCGTGGCGGCAATGGACAAAGGGGCGGCGCGGCCGCTCTTTTTTCTTGGGGAAGCAGTTGAAAGACGATTTTTTTGCGCTGTTCGGCCTGCCGGCGCAGTACGGCGTCGATGACGCCGCGCTGGATGCGGCGTACCGCACCGTGCAGTCGCAGGCGCATCCGGACCGCTTTGCCAAGGCGGGCGACGCCGAGCGCCGCGTGGCCATGCAATGGGCCGCGCATGCCAATGAAGCCTACCGTACGCTGCGCCAGCCGTTGCGGCGCGCGACCTACCTGCTGAAGCTGCGCGGCGTCGATGTGCAGGCCGAGAACAACACGGCCATGACTCCGGCCTTCCTGATGCAGCAGATGGAATGGCGCGAAGCGCTGCAGGAAGCGGTGGAAGAGCGCGCAGTGGACCGGCTCGATGCGCTGCTGCGCGAGCTGCGCCAGGAAAAGCGTGAGCGCCACGAAGCACTGGGCGCGTTGCTGGATTCCGGCGACAACGAGGCGGCTGGCGGCGCGGTGCGGCAACTGATGTTTATCGAGAAGATCGAGCACGATACCAGCGAGGCCATCGACCGGCTGGAACACTGACCGGCACGTTTGCCGGGGCCGTGACACAATGGCGCCCGGCGCGAAAACCGCTCCCCAATGCCACCCGCATGGCGGTTTCCACTGCCGCACAAGACAGCAAAGAAATACCATGGCACTGCTCCAGATTTCCGAACCCGGCATGTCGCCGGCGCCCCACCAACGCCGCCTGGCCGTCGGCATCGACCTCGGCACCACCAATTCGCTGGTGGCCGCGGTGCGCAGCAGCATTCCCGAAGTGCTGGGCGACGAGCGCGGCCGCGCGCTGCTGCCGTCGGTCGTGCGCTACCTGCCGGACCGTACCGCCCATATCGGCTACCGGGCCCAGGAAGAAGCGGTGCGCGACCCCAAGAACACCATCGTCTCGGTCAAGCGCTTCATGGGCCGCGGCCTGCGCGACGTGGCCAATATCGAGCACAGCCCGTATGACTTTGTCGACGCGCCGGGCATGCTGCAGATCAAGACCGCCGCCGGCGTAAAGAGCCCGGTGGAGATCTCGGCCGAGATCCTGGCCACGCTGCGCCAGCGCGCTGAAGACACGCTGGGCGACGACCTGGTCGGCGCCGTCATCACGGTGCCGGCCTACTTCGACGAGGCCCAGCGCCAGGCGACCAAGGACGCCGCGCGCCTGGCCGGCCTGGAAGTGCTGCGCCTGCTCAACGAGCCCACTGCCGCGGCCATTGCCTACGGCCTGGACAATGCCTCGGAAGGCATCTACGCGGTTTACGACCTGGGCGGCGGCACCTTCGATATCTCGGTGCTCAAGCTCACGCAGGGCGTGTTCGAGGTGCTGGCCACCGGCGGCGACTCGGCCCTCGGCGGCGATGACTTCGACCAGCGCCTGCTGTGCTGGATCGTCGAGCAGGCCAGCCTGCAGCCGCTATCGGCGCAGGACATGCGCCTGCTGATGGTGCGTGCGCGCGCGGCCAAGGAAGCGCTGTCGGAAAGCGACAGCACCGTAATCGACGCCGTGCTGGAGTCCGGCGAGATCGTCCACCTGACGCTGACTGTCGAGATCTTCGACCAGGTCACCGCGCACCTGGTGCAGAAGACCCTGGCGCCGGTGCGCAAGGCGCTGCGCGACGCGGGCGTCGCGCCCGACGAGGTCAAGGGCGTGGTGCTGGTCGGCGGCGCCACGCGCATGCCGTCGATCCGCAAGGCCGTGGGCGACTACTTCGGCCAGACCCCGCTGACCAACCTCGACCCGGACCGCGTGGTGGCGCTGGGCGCCGCGATGCAGGCCAACCTGCTGGCCGGCAACCATGCCCCGGGCGAGGACTGGCTGCTGCTCGACGTGATCCCGCTGTCGCTGGGCGTCGAGACCATGGGCGGCCTGGTCGAGAAGATCATCCCGCGCAACAGCACCATCCCGGTGGCGCGCGCGCAGGAATTTACCACCTTCAAGGATGGCCAGACCGCGATGGCGATCCACGTGCTGCAGGGCGAGCGCGAGCTGGCCAGCGACTGCCGCTCGCTGGCGCGCTTCGAGCTGCGCGGCATCCCGCCGATGGTGGCGGGCGCGGCGCGCATCCGCGTGACCTACCAGGTCGATGCCGACGGCCTGCTGTCGGTGACCGCGCGCGAAACGCATTCGGGTGTGGAAGCCTCGGTCACGGTCAAGCCGTCGTACGGCCTGGCCGACGACGATATCGCGCGCATGCTGCAGGAAAGCTTCCGCGAGGCCGAGCACGACATGAAGAGCCGCGCGCTGGCCGAAGAGCGCGTGGAAGCCGACCGGCTGGTCGAGGCCACGCAGCGCGCGCTGGAAACCGATGGCGACCTGCTGTCGGCGGAAGAGCGCACCGCGGTCGAGGCGCTGATGGCTACGGTGCGCGAGATCGCCACCGGCGAAGACCACCACGCCATCCACGCCGCGGTGGAGAAGCTGTCGCACGGTACCGACGAATTCGCCGCCCGCCGCATGGACCGTTCGATCAAGAGCGCGCTGGCCGGGCGCAAGGTGCAGGAGCTGGGCTGATCACCGGGCCCGCACCGACATACAGACATCAGGACACCACATGCCACAGATCGTTGTTTTGCCCCACGTTGAATATTGCCCGGAAGGGACGGTGATCGAAGCCGAGAAGGGCGTCAGCGTCTGCGACGCGCTGCTCTCGCACGGCATCGAGATCGAGCATGCGTGCGAGAAGTCGTGCGCCTGCACCACCTGCCACGTGATCGTGCGCGAGGGCTTCAATTCGCTCAACGAGGCCGAGGAGAAGGAAGAAGACCTGCTCGACAAGGCCTGGGGGCTGGAGCCGAATTCGCGGCTGTCGTGCCAGGCAATCGTCGATGATGAAGACCTGACCATCGAAATCCCGAAGTACACCATCAACCACGCCAAGGAAGGCCACTGAGCGGCCGGCAAATCTCAGCGGAGAACAATCCCATGAAGTGGACCGATACCTACGCCATTGCCGAAGCGCTGTATGACAAGTTCCCGGATGTCGATCCGGCGGGCGTGCGCTTCACTGACCTGCGCCGCTGGGTGCTGGAGCTCGACGGCTTTGCCGACGCGCCCGAGCGCTCGGGCGAGAAGATCCTGGAGGCGATCCAGCAGGCCTGGATCCAGGAAGCCGAATAAGCGACGCAGTATCGGGATGGCGACAAAAGGCCGGCAAATTGCCGGCCTTTTGCTTTGCTGCTGCGCGAGAGCCGGATCAGCCCCGCATCAGCGCGCCGTTCTCCAGGTGCACGCGCTCGCCTGGCTGCACGGCGGGGTCTTTCTCGTAGGTGAAGGTGCGGTGGCTGCCGTCATCCATGCGCACGCGCACTTCATAGTGCGTGTCCTTGCTGACGGTCTTCTCGATCTGGTTGCCGGCCACGCCGCCACCCACGGCACCCACCACGGTGCCGACGATGCGGCCATTGCCCTTGCCGACCTGGTTGCCCAGCAGCCCGCCCACCACGGCCCCGCCGAGCGCGCCCAGGCCGCTGGTGTTGGGCTTCTGGGTCTGGATCGGCGTCACCGAGACGATACGGCCGGCGTAGGGGCTGCCCTTGGCAGCCTGGCGCTCGGTGTCGGCACGCTGGCTGGCGCGCGGCTCGCTGTCGCGCTGCGCGGCCTGGCGTGCCGGGGCGGTGCGTGGCGCGGCTTGCGACGAACCGGTGGCATCCTGGCCGGCCGGGCGCTGCTGGCCGTCGTTGTAGACCGGCGGCCGGGTGGTGCTGCCCGGGGCGGGCGCTGCCGTGACCGGCAGCGGCCCTTGCGGGTCTGCCTGCGCACCGGCCTGCGCCGGCAGGTCAGGGCTGGCCTTGCCGATCGGCAGCACGCCAGTGACGGCGGCGACCGCGGTCAGGCTGGCGATCACCACGGCGACGGCTGCCGCACCGACGAGCGGATGCAGCCGGCGTTGCGGCGGCAGCGGGGCAGGGGTGTTGTCGTTCGGGGTGGCTTGGCTTTGCATTGCTATGGCTCCGGTGCGGCGAAGGCCGCGTTGGGATGGAACCAGTGTGGCCGAAGCGGGTGGGGTTTTCCGTTTGTTTTTGTAAATATATGTAGGCGGAAAATATCTTTTATATCAATGCCTTATGGTTGGTTGGGGCGCATATCACGGGGCCAGGCTGTAACATTCGGCGGCTTGGCATGACATTGGCGGCGCCCCAAGGAAAAAGCCCCACCGATTCGGTGGGGCTTCATCTTGCCAAAGCGCTTGCTCAGTCTTCCCGGCGCAGATGCGGGAACAGGATGACGTCGCGGATATTCGGGCTATCCGTCAGCAGCATCACCAGGCGGTCGATGCCGATGCCGCAGCCGCCCGTCGGGGGCATGCCGTATTCCAGCGCGCGGATGTAGTCGGCGTCGAAGTACATGGCTTCTTCATCGCCGGCGTCCTTCTGCTCGACCTGCTTGCGGAAACGGTCGGCCTGGTCCTCGGCATCGTTCAGCTCCGAGAAGCCGTTGGCGATCTCGCGGCCGGTGATGAACAGTTCAAAGCGCTCGGTGATGCCAGGCACCGTGTCCGAGGCGCGTGCCAGCGGCGAGACCTCGACCGGGTAGTCGACGATGAAGGTCGGCTCCCACAGCTGGCTTTCCGCGGTTTCCTCGAACAGCACCAGTTGCAGCGTGCCCAGGCCGGCGTTGAGGAACTGCGGCGCGTTGGTGTTGACGCCGAACTTCTTCAGCTCGGTGCGCAGGAACCCGGCATCGGCCAGTTGCGCATCGGTGTACTGCGGTGCGAACTTCTGGATCGCCTGGCAGATCGTCAGCCGATGGAACGGCTTGGACAGGTCCAGCTCGCGGTCCTGGTAGGTCAGCACGGCACTGCCGCGCGCATCGATCGCGGCCTTGCGGATCAGGTCCTCGGTGAAGTCCATCAGCCAGCGGTAGTCCGTGTAGGCCGCGTAGAACTCCATCATGGTGAACTCGGGGTTGTGGCGCGGGCTCACCCCTTCGTTGCGGAAGTTGCGGTTGATCTCGAACACACGCTCGAAGCCGCCGACGATCAGGCGCTTCAGGTACAGCTCGGGCGCGATGCGCATGAACATCTGCATGTCCAGCGCATTGTGGTGCGTGATGAAGGGCTTGGCCGCGGCGCCGCCCGGGATCGGGTGCAGCATCGGCGTTTCCACTTCCATGAAGCCGGCATCGGCCATATGGCGGCGCAGCGACGAGATCGCATTGGTGCGGGCGCGGAAGGTGTTGCGTGTTTCCGGCGACACGATCAGGTCGACATAGCGCTGGCGGTACTTCATTTCCTGGTCGGCCAGGCCGTGGAACTTGTCCGGCAGCGGACGCAGCGACTTGGACAGCAGGCGCAGCTCGCGCACCTGCACCGACAGCTCGCCCTTGTTGGTGCGGAACAGTTCGCCGCGGGCGCTGATGATGTCGCCCAGGTCCCAGTGCTTGAAGGCCGCGTAGACCTCTTCGCCGACCTTGTCGCGGGTGATGTAGAACTGGATCTGGCCGCTGCCGTCCTGCACCGTGGCAAAGCTGGCCTTGCCCATCACGCGCTTGAGCATCATGCGCCCGGCGATGGCGACCTCGACCGGCGCGGCCTCGAGCGTGGCCTGCTCGGTCTCGGTGTATTGCGCCTGCAGCGCGGCGGCCTGGTGGGTGGGGCGGAAATCGTTGGGGAAGGGCACGCCTTGCTGGCGCAGCGCGGCCAGTTTCTCGCGCCGCTCCGCGATGATCTTGTTCTCGTCGACGGCGGGAGTATCTGCGGCGGCTGGCTTGGCCTGGGCGCGGTTCGGTTCAGTCATGATGTCTTGTCGGATCGCGCGCGGCGTGCCGCGCGCGGATTCAGATGGCTTGATGGGTGCGGCTTAGTAGTTGCGGAGATCGTCCAGCTCGGTGCTGCCGAAATCCGGGCGGTGCAGGTAGGCGACGATGCGGCCGGCGGTTTCCTCGGCCGACGCCAGCTGTTCATTGGCTTTCAGCTCGCGGAAGCGCTGCACCTGGGCGAAGTCGGCATTGCGGATGGTGGCCTGCATGCCGGTGTCGATCACGCCCGGGGCCAGCGCCACGGCGCGCACGGTGCGCGGGGCTTCGGCCTGGGCGTACTCGGCGTTGACCGAGCGCATGAACATGTCCAGCCCGGCCTTGCCGGCGCAGTAGGCGCTCCAGCCTTCGACCGGGCGGCGCGCCGCGCCGGAGGAGATCGCCAGCACCTTGCGCGGGCAGTCGAACTTCTCGGTGCGCTCCAGGAACGCCGCGGTCATCGTCATCGGCGCCGCCAGGTTGGTCAGCAGGTGCGGCACCAGGGTTTTCTCCTGCAGGCGCGTGACCGGGCCGATCGGTTCGACCACGCCCGCGTTCAGGATCAGCGTGGCGCTGGTCGGCGGGATGTCGAGCGTATCGAGCACGCTGGCGAGCCAGGTTGCGGCGGGGCCGGCCTGCGACAGGTCCTGCAGGTGCCAGGCCACCGGCACGCCGCTCATGGTGGCGATGCGCTCGAGCTCGCTGTTGCGGCTGCGCGCCACGCAGATCAGTCGGTTGCCCGGCACGAGCAGGGCATTGGTCAGTGCCGCGCCCAGCCCGCGCGAGGCGCCGGTGATGATGTAGAGGTGATTGGCTTCGCTCATGGTGCCCCGGTCGGAAAGGCCGCAGCTGCGGCGGTACAGCGATGATCCAGCGATTGCGGTGATGTTGCTGTGCCGCCGCGGGCGGCCCGGTACGGCCTTACAGTCCCTGCTTGAGGCTGGCCTCGATGAACGGGTCCAGGTCGCCGTCCAGCACCTTCTGGGTGTTGGACATTTCCACGTTGGTGCGCAGGTCCTTGATGCGGCTCTGGTCCAGCACGTAGGAGCGGATCTGGTGGCCCCAGCCCACGTCGGTCTTGCCGGCTTCGAGCTTGTCGGCCTCGGCCTGGCGCTTGCGCATCTCGTGCTCGTACAGGCGCGATTTCAGCATCGACATGGCTTCGGCACGGTTGCGGTGCTGTGAGCGGTCGTTCTGGCACTGCACCACGATTCCGGTAGGGATGTGCGTGATCCGCACGGCCGAATCGGTCTTGTTGATGTGCTGGCCGCCCGCCCCCGAGGCGCGGTAGGTGTCCACGCGCAGGTCCGCCGGGTTGACCTCGACCTCGAACGAATCGTCGACCTCGGGGTAGACGAACACCGACGAGAACGAGGTATGGCGCCCGCCCGACGAATCGAACGGCGACTTGCGCACCAGGCGGTGCACGCCGGTTTCAGTACGCAGGTAGCCGAAGGCGTATTCGCCCTCGATCTTGATGGTCGCGCTCTTGATGCCGGCCACGTCGCCCTCGGACTCTTCCAGCACCTCGGCCTTGAAGCCCTTGCGCTCGCAGTACTTCAGGTACTGGCGCAGCAGCATCGAGGCCCAGTCGCACGCTTCGGTGCCGCCAGCGCCGGCCTGGATGTCGATAAAGGCGTTGGCCTGGTCCATCTCGCCCGAGAACATGCGGCGGAATTCCATGCCCGCGACGATCTCCTCGAAGCCCTTGACGTCGGCCTCGATCGCTTCGAGGGTGTCGTCGTCGCCTTCTTCCCTGGCGAGCTCAAACAGCTCTTCGGCGCCGCTGAGGTCGTCGGTGAGCTTGCTGAGCACGCTTACCACGCCCTCGATTGCCTTCTTTTCCTTGCCGAGGTCCTGGGCCCGCTTGGGGTTGTTCCAGACGTCGGGGTCTTCCAGCAAACCGTTGACTTCGTCCAGCCTTCCTACTTTGACATCGTAGTCAAAGATACCCCCGTAGATCTTCCGTTCGCGAACGGAGATCGGAGATGGCACCGGAGATGGCGTTGAGGCGTTCTGCTTCCATGATGTTCCTGCGCTTCGAAAACCTCGAATTATAGCGGATCGGCGCGGCAACCCGGGGCTTCCGGACCGCCTCGGCGGGCCGCGGACCGAACGGATTGGCCGCGGCGCGGTCTATCCGCCGGTGCCGGGCGACGCACGCGGCGATAATACGGGTCGCAAGCCGCCCCCGGCACGACAAAGAACAGGGACGAATGACGCAAACCAGACATGACATCGAACCAGGCCGGCGCCGCGCGCTGGGCCTGCTGCTGGCCGCCGCGGCCGCGGTCGCGGCCGGCTGCGGCACCACGGGCGGTCCCGTGCCGGACGGCTACTACCGCGTCGAGCGCGGCGACACGCTGTATTCGATCGCGCGCAAGCACCGCCGCAGCGTACGCGACCTGACCCGCTGGAACAGCGACATCACCAGCCCCAGCCAGATTGAGGTGGGCCAGCTGATCCGCGTGCGGCCGCCGGGTGGTGCCTCAGGCAGTGCTTCGGCCGGCCAGGCCGTGACCGATACCCCGCGTGTCGACAGCGGCCCGGCCTCCCGGCCGCCCGCCAGCAGCATCCGCCTGCAATGGCCGGCCGACGGGCGCGTCACCGCCGGCTTCGCGCCGCCGGCCAGCAAGGGCCTGAGCATCGCGGTGCCGGCCAACGGCGCGGTGCGCGCCGCCGCCGCCGGGCGCGCCATCCACGTCGGCAACCTGCGCGGCTACGGCATGCTGGTGATCGTCAAGCACAGCGACGACTGGCTGACCGTCTACGGCAACCTGGACCAGCCGCTGGTCACGGAAGGCGCCCAGGTCTCGGCAGGGCAGGACGTGGGCCGCATGGGCGCGAGCCCGAGCGAGCTGCACTTCGAGGTGCGCGGCAACGGCAAGCCAGTGGATCCCGCTGCCTACCTGCCGTCGCGGGGCTGAACGGGGGGCGGAAGCCCCCGGGAGCACGCTACTGCGCGTGTTCGATCACCAGCTGCACGCGGGTGACGCCGTTGAAGGTGTTGTTGTCGAGCCGGTAGGCCACCTGTGCGCTGGCGCCGAGCGAGTCGGCATGGTTGAACCAGATCGCGTCGAAGCGCTGGCTGCCGCGCCCGAGCTGCAGCTTCAGGTGCTTGCCCTTGAGCACGCTCTGGCGCAGCACGTCGAACTCGCCGCAGAAGGTCGGCGCCGGGAAGCCCTGGCCCCATACCTGCTGCTCCAGCAGGGTGACGAATTCCGGGCTGAAGCACTGGTCCTCGATATCGCCATCGGTCTCGATCACGCGCGCCAGCTGGTCGTCGGTCAGCCATTCGCGGCCGACCGCCTCGAAGGCCTCCTGGAACTCGGCAAAACGCTCGGCGCGCACGGTCAGCCCGGCCGCCATGGCGTGGCCGCCGAACTTGAGCAGCATGCCGGGATGGCGCTTGGACACCAGGTCAAGCGCATCGCGCAGGTGGAAGCCGGGGATCGAGCGGCCCGAGCCCTTGACGGTGGTCTCGTCGCCCGGGGCGAAGGTGATGGTGGGGCGGTGGAACTTGTCTTTCAGACGCGACGCCACGATGCCGATCACGCCCTGGTGCCAGGTGTCGTTGAACACGCTGACGGTGAAGCGCGCTGAGGGGTCCGGGCCGGCCAGCGGCTGCTCCAGGATCTGCAGCGCCTCCTGCTGCATGCCGGCCTCGATGTCGCGCCGCTCGCGGTTCATGCTGTCCAGCTCCTGCGCGATCTCCCATGCGCGGTTGGCATCTTCCGTCAGCAGGCATTCAATGCCCAGCGACATGTCCGCCAGCCGGCCGGCCGCGTTCAGGCGCGGACCCAGCCCGAAACCCAGGTCGAAGGTATTGGCGCGCGCCGCCTCGCGCCCGGCGGCGCGGAACAGCGCCGCCACGCCCGGCTGCATCCGTCCTGCGCGCATGCGGCGCAGGCCCTGTGCCACCAGGATGCGGTTGTTGGTATCCAGCTTGACCACGTCGGCCACCGTGCCCAGCGCCACCAGGTCCAGCAGCGTCTGCAGCGGCGGCTGCGTGGCCTGGGTATAGACGCCGCGCTGGCGCAGTTCGGCGCGCAGCGCCAGCAGCACGTAGAACATCACGCCCACGCCCGCCAGGTTCTTGCTGGGGAATTCGCAGCCCGGCTGGTTCGGGTTGACGATCACCGCGGCCTGCGGCAGCTCCGACCCCGGCAGGTGGTGGTCGGTCACCACCACGTCGATGCCCAGCGCATTGGCCGCGGCCACCCCGTCGACGCTGGCGATGCCGTTGTCGACCGTGACGATCACGTCCGGCTGCTGCCTGGCCGCCAGCGCCACGATCTCCGGGGTCAGGCCGTAGCCGTACTCGAAGCGGTTCGGCACGATGTATTCCACCCGCGCGCCCAGCATGCGCAGCCCGCGCACGCCCACCGCGCAGGCGGTGGCGCCGTCGCAGTCATAGTCGGCCACGATCAGCAGGCGCTTGCCGGCGGCGATGGCGTCGGCCAGGTAGGCTGCGGCGTGGCCGATGCCCTTCATGGCCGCGGGCGGCACCAGTTCGGGCAGGTCGGTGGCCAGCTCGGCCGCGCGCGCCACGCCGCGCGCGGCCAGGATGCGCGCCAGCGTGGGGTGCAGGCCGGCGGCCGCCAGCGAGCTGGCGTGTTCGGGAGAGTATTGGCGGATGGCGATCCGGGTCATGGGCGGGGCGGCAGGTGATGTTTCAGTAGGGGCGGCGCGTGTCAGGCGGCTTTATGCGGCATAGGCGAGGTCGGACAGCAGTGCGCGCCAGTCGCCGCGCTGGCCCATTCCGCGCCAGAACTTGCGCAGGTCGGCACGGCGCACGGTGAACTCGGCAAAGTGATTCTCGCCGGCCAGCACCAGCGTGATGGCGCCGACCTGGCCGGCCACCAGTGCTTCCAGTGCCGGCGCGAACCAGTCGGCATCCAGCGCATGCATGCGGTCCAGCCACAGGCCCCAGTCTTCGGCGATATGCGCTTCGGTGGCGCTGTCGAGCATGGCCAGCACCGTGCCCTCCACCGCACTGGCGCCAGCCAGGCCGGCCGGCACCGGCAGCACGCGGCTGCCCGCGGCCAGGGCCAGCCCGCTCAGGAAGGGATCGTTGCTCAGCACCGTATCGGCCAGCCGCGGCACCGGCTGCAGCGCGCCGCCGCCGTACAGCCAGACCGAATTGACCGGCGCCTCGCCGGCGGCCTCGCGGGCCTGGTTGACGCGGTGGTCGTACCAGGTCATCTGGATCTCGTTCTGCAGGCGGCGCCAGTCGCGGGCGCGTTCGCCGGCCTGCATCCAGATATCGATATTGCGGCCCGCCGCGCGCAGCGGCGTGGTCGCCTCCAGCGGGCCGAATACGGCTTCGGGCAGGTACCAGCGCTGCGGGCAGGGCGATTCCAGCGCGATGCCCGATTCCAGCAGCAGTTCGTCGATGGCGGCGCGCAGGGCCGCGGCTTCCTGCGGCCGGATGCCCAGCTGGGCGGGCGGCATCAGCACCAGGTGATCGCGCGCGGCGTGGATGTGCACCGGCTGCAGGCAGGTCCAGGACTGGCCATCGGGGGTGGCGGGGACGGCGCCGCCACTGTCGGCCAGCCGCATATAGGGCGCCAGCGGCACCCGGACCGGGTCCAACCCCGCCTTGCCGGCCAGCCAGCGCTCCTGCGGCAGGCTGCGCAGGAAGGGGTCGTCATGCCGCTCGCGCGGGCCGGGCTCGGCCCGGGTCAGCAACTTTCCGAGCGCGGGCAGCTCCAACTGCCGCAGCAGCGCGCCGGGGACGACATCGTCCCGGCCGTCGTCGCCGGCGCCCGGCGGGACGGAAAAGGGCACAATCAGGGTCAGGTGCGTCATCATGGTGGCGAGATTGTAAACTCCCGGCTGGCCGGCGCCAGTCTTGCGAGAGGCAGGCGGCGCACCCGATGGCCCGCATGCGTGCCGCCGGCGCCCCTCCACCGGGCACCGGCGCTTTCCCGAAACAACAGGAATCCTCTTGAACTTTCCCTACGAGTGGCAGATCGGCTGGCGATACACCCGCGCAAGCAAGCGCGCCAGCCGCAACACCTTCATTTCGTTCATCTCGATGATCTCGATGTTCGGGATCGCCCTTGGCGTGGCCGCGCTGATCGTGGTGCTGTCGGTGATGAACGGCTTCCAGAAGGAAGTGCGCGACCGCATGCTGTCGGTGCTGGCGCATATCGAAGTGATCGGCCCGTCGGCGCTGCCGGACTGGCAGAAGACCGCGGCCGAGGCCTTGCAGAACAAGGAAGTGACCGGCGCCGCGCCCTATGTCGCGGCCCAGGCCATGCTGACCCGCGACGACGCCGTGCGCGGCGTGCTGCTGCGCGGCGTGGAGCCGTCGCAGGAGCCCAAGGTCTCCGACATCGGCAGCCAGTTCCGGGCCGGCAGCATGACGGCGCTGGAGCCGGGCGGCTTCGGCATCGCGCTGGGCAACGAGCTGGCCAACGCCATGGGCGTGCAGGTCGGCGACAAGGTCACGCTGGTGGCGCCGCAGGGCACCATCACGCCGGCGGGCGTGCTGCCGCGGCTCAAGCAGTTCACCGTGGTGGGCGTGTTCTCGTCCGGGCACTTCGAGTTCGACAGCGCGCTGGCGCTGGTCAACATGCATGACGCCGAGACCCTGTTCCGCCTGAGCGGCCCCACCGGCGTGCGCCTGAAGCTGCAGGACATGCAGCGCGCGCCGCAGGTGGCCAACGAGCTGGCCGGCACCATGTCGGGCGAGCTCTACCTGCGCGACTGGTCCAAGCAGAACCGCAACTGGTTTGCCGCGGTGCAGACCGAGAAGCGCATGATGTTCATCATCCTGACGCTGATCATCGCGGTGGCCGCGTTCAATCTGGTGTCGACCCTGGTGATGACCGTCACCGACAAGCAGGCCGATATCGCCATCCTGCGCACCATGGGCGCGCAGCCGGGCTCGATCATGAAGATCTTTATCGTGCAAGGCGTGGCCATCGGCTTTATCGGCACCGTCCTGGGTGTGGCCGGCGGCACGCTGATCGCCACCAATATCGACGTGATCGTGCCTTTCATCGAGCGGCTGCTGCACGTGCAGTTCCTGCCGCGCGACATCTATTTCATCAGCGAACTGCCTTCGGATCCCCGCGTGAACGACATTGCCACCATCGGCATCATCTCCTTCGTGCTGGCCACGCTGGCCACGCTCTATCCCAGCTGGCGTGCCGCCCGCGTCAACCCGGCGGAGGCGCTGCGCTATGAGTGAAGCCGTGTTGCATGCCGATACCCCCACGCCCGCCGCGGACCAGCCGCGCACCGGCTCGCCGGTGCTGGTGGCCGAGGGCCTGACCAAGCGTTTCCGCCAGGGCGAACTCGACGTGGACGTGCTGCGCGGCGTCGATGTGCGCGTCGATGCCGGCGAGAAAGTTGCCATCGTCGGCGCCTCGGGCTCGGGCAAGAGCACGCTGCTGCATGTGCTGGGCGGGCTGGATGAGCCCGACTCCGGCCGCGTCGCGCTGCTCGGCAAGCCCTTCACGGCGCTGCGCGAGCGCGAGCGCAACGTGGTGCGCAACCGCCAGCTGGGCTTCGTCTACCAGTTCCACCACCTGCTGCCGGAATTCACCGCGCTGGACAACGTGGCCATGCCGATGCGCATCCGCGGCCTGACCCAGCATGACGCGCGCGGCGTGGCGCAGGCCATGCTGGAGCGCGTGGGCCTGGGCGGGCGCGCGAAGCACCGCCCGGGCGAGCTGTCCGGCGGCGAGCGCCAGCGCGTGGCGATCGCGCGCGCGCTGGTGGGGCAGCCGGCCTGCGTGCTGGCCGACGAACCCACCGGCAACCTCGACGACCACACCGCCGGCGGCGTCTATGACCTGATGCTGGAGCTGTCGCGCACGCTCGGCACCAGCTTCATCATCGTCACCCACGACCTGGACCTGGCCGGACGCTGCGATCGCGTGCTGCGGCTGCGCGACGGGCACCTGCACCAGGAACGCTGAGCGGGCCGGCCCATGTGGATCGACACCCACTGCCACCTCGACGCCAGCGAGTTCGACCCTGACCGCCAGCAGGTGGCCGACGCGGCCGAGGCCGCCGGCGTGCGCGGCATCGTGGTGCCGGCGGTGGCAGCGTGGAACTTCGAGGCCGTGCGCGCGCTGGCGCGCCACGATGTGCGCTGCGTCTATGCACTCGGCATCCATCCGCTGTGCTCGCCCGGCGCCGGCCAGGCCGACCTTGACACGCTGCGGCGCGAGGTGGCGGCGAGCATGGGCGACCCGCGCTTTGTCGGCATCGGCGAGATCGGGCTCGACTTCTTCGTCGCGGGGCTGGATGCTGAGCACCAGACCTGGCTCTACGCGGAGCAACTGAAGATTGCGCGCGAATTTGACCTGCCGGTGCTGCTGCATGTGCGCAAGTCGCAGGACCAGGTTGGCGCGCAACTGCGCAAGCTGGGCGTGAAGCGCGGCATTGCCCACGCCTTCAACGGCAGCAATGAACAGGCGCGGCGCTTTGTCGAGCAGGGCCTGAAGCTCGGCTTCGGCGGCAACGTCACTTTCAGCCGTGCGCGGCAGATCCGCCGGCTGGCGACGGAGCTGCCGCTGGAGGCGCTGGTGCTGGAAACCGACGCACCCGACATGGCGCCGGCCTGGCTGTCTGACGATCAGTTCGGCGAACAGCACAAGGCGCGCAACACGCCGGCGGAGGTGGCGGGCGTGGCGCGTGTGATGGCTGAATTGCGCGGCATCGATGCGATGACGCTGGCGCACGCGACATGGCGCAACGCCGTGGATGCGATGCCGCGGCTAGGAACCTTTGCCGAAAGCATGGCGCCACGACCGGGCCTGAGGTAGACAGGACTTCGCCGGTCAGACTTCGTCGATGCGCCCGCTCTCACCCCATCCGAATCACCGGCGTGCTGTACTGAATCCAGTCACACAACTTCACTTCCTCCTGACAGCCTGACAAGGTTCCAGCCCCACTGCGGCGGTACAACCGTCTCTGTGCAGAACACGCAGGAGAGTTGTGGTGCGCTGGTTCGTGGTGGCTTTCGTCGCGGGATGCTGGACGCTGCAGCAGCAGTCAATGCTGCCGCCGCAGGATGGCCTGCGCCTCGGTGCTGTGGCGCTGACATTGGTCGCTCTCGGCATCGCCTTGTGGGGCAGGCGCCTGCACGTCGTGCTGCATGGCCTGGCGCTTGCCGGGCTGGTGTTCGGCGCCGCCTTCTGCTGGGCGGCCTGGCGGGCCGAACTGCGCATGCGCGACTGGCTGCCGGCCACGCTGGAGGCGCGCGACCTCGACGTGCGCGGCGTGGTGTCGGGGCTGCCGGCGGATGCCGCCACCGGGACGCGTTTTGCCTTGACTGTGGAGCAGGGTGATGCGGGCCAGCCTCTGCCGCGCCGCGTGATCCTCAACTGGCGTGGCGCACCGCCCGACCTGCGTCCCGGGCAGCGCCTCACGCTGACCCTGCGCCTGCGGCGTCCGCGCGGACTCGCCAATCCTTTTGGTTCTGACTACGCCTATTGGCTGCTGGCGCAGGGCTATGGCGCCACCGGCTATGTGCGCCGCGCACAAGGGCCGCCGCAGGACGCGTCCGCGGAGCGGCTGGCATGGCGCATTGAGGCCGTGCGCGCCGCCGTGCGCGATCACCTGCGCGCGGCGCTGCCGGCCGATGCGCGCTTCGGCGCGGTGCTGACCGCGCTGGTCATTGGCGACCAGCGCGGTATCGATGCGGACGACTGGCAACTGTTCCGGCGCACCGGCGTCAGCCACCTGGTCGCGATCTCCGGGCTGCATATCACCTTGATCGCCGGCATGGCGGCGTCGCTTGCCGGGCTGTTGTGGCGGCATTCGTTCGGACTCGGCCGCTGGCTGCGCCGGCCGTTGCCGCTGTGGCTGCCGGCCCGGCAGGCCGCGCTGGTGGCGGCCGTGGCCAGTGCGCTGGCTTACGGCCTGCTGGCCGGCATGCAGGTCCCGGCGCTGCGCACCGTGGCCATGCTCTGCGTGGCGGCCATTGCGGTATGGAGTGCGCGTGCGCCGCCCGCCTCGGTGGTGCTGGCGTGGGCGGCGCTGGTGGCATTGCTGCTGGATCCGTGGGCGGTGATGTTGCCCGGCTTCTGGCTGTCCTTCGGCGCGGTGGCCGTGATCTTCTTCGCGGCCCGGCCCGGCCGGGATGCTTCGACGGAAGGGCGTTGGCAACGCCTGCGGTCCGTGCTCGCCGCCGGGGCGCGCACGCAGTGGGCCGTGACCATCGGGCTGGTGCCGCTGACGTTGCTGCTGTTCGGCCAGGTATCGGTGGTGTCGCCGTTGGCCAATGCGGTGGCGATCCCGGTCGTCAGCCTGCTGGTGACGCCGCTGGCTTTGCTCGGCGCCGCCTTGCCGATGGCGCTGGCCGGGCCGGTGCTGGCGGTGGCCCACCTGGCTATGGTGGCGCTGGCCGCGGTGCTGGGCTGGCTTTCGGCGCTGCCATGGGCGATGTGGGAAGCGGCCAGCGCGGGGCCGTTGGCGCTGGTGCTGGCGGCGCTCGGTGTCGGGCTGCTGGTCGCGCCGGTCGCCACCGCGCGCGCGCGCCTGCACGGCGGGCTGCTGATGTTGCCGATGCTGCTGGCGCGCGGCCCGCCGGTTGCGCATGGCGAGTTCCGCGCGGTGATGATGGACGTGGGGCAGGGCACGGCGGTGCTGGTGCGAACGCGCGCCCATGCGCTGCTGTATGACACCGGGCCGTCTTACGCGTCGGGATCCAGCGCCGGTGCGCAGGTGGTGGTGCCATTGCTGCGGGGCGAGGGGGTTGGCCGGATCGACCACCTGATGGTCAGCCATGAAGACACCGACCATGCCGGCGGCGTGGCGGACATCACGGCGGCGGTGGCCGTGTCCGCGCGCAGCACCGGAGCGCCTGCCGGTCACGTTCTGCTTGGGTCGGCGGCCAATGACTGGTCGCCATGCGCGGCGGGCCAGCAATGGGAGTGGGACGGCGTGCGCTTTACCGTGCTGCATCCGCTCGCGGAGCAGGCGCAGCAGGCAGCCATTGCCAGCAATGCGCGCAGCTGCGTGCTGCGCGTGGATGCGGCGGCGCACAGCCTGCTGCTGACCGGAGACATCGGCGTGGCGCAGGAGCGTGCGTTGATCGACAGGTTGCCGGCCGAGGTGCTGCGTGCCGACGTGCTGGTGGTGGCCCACCATGGCAGCGGCACCTCATCCGGCGCAGCCTGGCTGGAGGCAGTGCGCCCGTCGGCGGCGGTGTTCCAGCTGGGTTATGCCAACCGCTATCGCCACCCGAGCGGCGAGGTGTGGGAGCGCTACGGCCGCGCGGGCGTCCTGCGCTACCGGACCGATGAAACCGGCGCGGTGACCATGGACACTGCGCCCGGGGGCTTTGCGTTGTCGGTGTTCCGGCAGGCGCAGCCGCGCTACTGGCGGGCGCGGCCGCCGGCGCCGCGTTAGCGTCAACTGGCCTTGCGGCGGCGCGTGCGGGTGGCGGGCAGCGCGGGCGTGGCTGGCTCGGCTGCGGCGGGCCTGGCGCGGTTTCGTGCCGGCGGTACTGGCCGGGCCGGCTCCGCACCGGCAATGCGTCGTTCGCGCAGATGCGCCTTGGCGCGCTGCAGGCGGGGGGCGACGGTGTCGGCGCGCGCAAGCGCCACGCCGGCGGCCAGGACGTCGCCCAGCACCAGGTGGCTGATGCGCGAGGTCATCGGCGTGTAGACCTCGCTGTCTTCCTCGACGTCGGAAAACACGCAGACGTCAGCCAGCCGCGCCAGCGGCGAGCCGCTGTGCGTGATTGCCAGCACGCTGGCGCCGCTGCTGCGCGCCAGCGTGGCGGCGGTCAGCATGTCCCAGGTGCGGCCGCTGTTGGAGACCAGCACGGCCACGTCGCCACGGGCGAGCAGCGCGGCCGACATGCTGAACACGTGCGGGTCGGAATACGCAACCGTCGGCATGCCCAGGCGGAAGAACTTGTGCTGGATATCCAGCGCGACGATGCCGGAGTTGCCGCAGCCGTAGAACTCGATGCGGCGCGCGCCGGCGAGCAGCTGGATGCCATGCTCGATCTGGTCGGCCGACAGCGCATTGCGCACGCTCATCAGCGTGGCAATGGTGCGGTCGAAGACCTTGCCGGCGATGTCCGCGGGGCGGTCGTCGGCCGCGACGTCCTGGTGCACGAAGGGCGTGCCGCCGCCAACGTTCTGCGCGAACTGCAGCTTGAATTCGCGGAAGCCGTCGTAGCCCAGCGCCGCGCAGAAGCGCGCGATGGTGGGCTGCGACACGCCGGCGCGCTCGGCCAGCTCGGGCATCGACAGCCGGATCACGGCGGCGCCATGCCGGGCGACATAGTCGGCCAGGCGGCGTTCAGAAGGGCGGAGCGTGTCGTAGACGGCTAGGATTCGGTCGCGCATGGCGGCGGGAAGCAGTGTCGGGGGTTGCGGATATGTAGAGATTCTACATCGGATGGCGCCGCATCTTGCCCGAAATGGTGCGTCGCCCGCCCTCGGGGTTTGCCCTGATTCCGGGAATTTCTGCGCAATTGTGATGCATGAGCGGGTCGACGGCGTGCTCGCGCTCGGTATAATGGCGGCGATCTGTAGAAAATCTACATGCGATGGCGCGGCATTGCCGCGCCGCCACCAAGCCCACAAGGAACGTCTCCGCCATGCCTTCTGCCGTCCATGCCGAGCTTCTTGCCGTCACCGAGCGCATCGTCGCGCGCAGCCGCGCCAGCCGCGCCGCCTACCTTGCCCGCTGCGAGCGCGCGCAGGCTGAACTGGGGCCGCTGCGCGGCATGTCCTGCGCCAACCTGGCGCACGGCTTTGCCGCATTGCCGGCCAACGACAAGCTGAAGCTGCGCGTCGACCATGCCCCCAACCTGGGCATCGTCACCGCGTACAACGACATGCTGTCGGCGCACCAGCCGTACGAGCGCTACCCCGCCGTGATCCGCGAGGCCGCGCGCGCGGTGGGCGCGGTGGCGCAGGTGGCGGGCGGCGTGCCGGCGATGTGCGACGGCATCACGCAGGGCAACCCGGGCATGGAGCTGTCGCTGTTCTCGCGCGATGCGATTGCGATGGGCACCGCGGTGGCGCTGTCGCACAACACCTTTGATGCGGCGCTGATGCTGGGCGTGTGCGACAAGATCGTGCCCGGCCTGCTGATGGGCGCGCTGCAGTTCGGCCACCTGCCGATGGTGTTCGTGCCGGCGGGCCCGATGGCCAGCGGGCTGCCCAACAAGGAGAAGGCGCGCGTGCGCCAGCTCTACGCCACCGGCCAGGTCGGGCGCGATGCGCTGCTCGAAGCCGAATGCCAGGCCTACCACGGCGCCGGCACCTGCACCTTCTACGGCACCGCCAACAGCAACCAGTTCCTGATGGAAATCATGGGCCTGCACCTGCCGGGCGCGGCCTTCGTGCACCCGGACAGCGGCCTGCGCGATGCGCTGACCGCGGCGGCCGCGCAACGCGCGATCGCCCTGCGCGCGCGCGGCGACGAATACCTGCCGCTGGCGCGCATCGTCGACGAGCGCGCCATTGCCAACGCCATGGTCGGCCTGCTGGCGACCGGCGGCTCCACCAACCACACCATCCACCTGGTGGCGATGGCGCGCGCCGCGGGCATCGTCATCGACTGGAACGATTTCGACCTGCTGTCGCGCATCACGCCGCTGCTGGCGCGCGTCTACCCGAATGGCTCGGCCGATGTGAACCACTTCCATGCCGCGGGCGGCGCCGGTTTCGTCATCCGTGAACTGCTGCAGGCCGGCCTGCTGCATGAGGACGTGCAGACCGTGGCCGGCCCCGGGCTGGCCCGCTATGCGCAGGAGCCGGTGATGGCCGACGGCTTGCTGCGCTGGCGCGACGGCGCGGCGCACAGCGGCGACGCGCAGGTGCTGGCGACGGTCGCGGAGCCTTTCTCGGCCGAGGGCGGGTTGCGGCTGATGCAGGGCAACCTGGGCCGCGGCGTGATCAAGGTCTCGGCGGTGGCGCCGGAGCACCGCGTGGTCGAAGCCCCGGTGCGGGTGTTCGATGCGCAGGAGGCGCTGCAGGCGGCCTTCGATGCGGGCGAGCTGACCGGCGACCTGGTCGCGGTGGTGCGTTTCCAGGGGCCGAACGCCAACGGCATGCCCGAGCTGCACCGCCTGACCCCGGTGCTGGGCGCGCTGCAGGACGCCGGCCACAAGGTGGCGCTGGTGACCGACGGCCGCATGTCCGGCGCGTCGGGCAAGGTGCCGGCGGTGATCCACGTTGGCCCCGAGGCGCTGGCCGGCGGCGCGCTCGCGCGCGTGCGCGACGGCGACCGCATCCGTGTCGATGCCGTTGCCGGCACGCTGCAGTGGCTGGGCGACGAACGTGAATTCGCGGCGCGCGAGCTGGCCGCGGCGCCGGACGACGATTTCGCGCAATTCAGCCTGGGGCGCGGCCTGTTCGGCCTGTTCCGGCGCCACGCGCGCATCGCGGAAGAGGGCGGCAGCGCACTTGACCTGTCCGAGGCGGATGTTGGGGCCGGCGCAGGCGGGCGCCAACGTACCGCAGCGGCGCAAACCGTCGCACAATAGCCAGGCCTGAGGCCGATTTTCCCCTGAAGTTCCCTGCGGGGCGGCAGCGCCCCCCGGACGTCTTTGCGCCGCCGCAAGGACGTCCAGCTGGACCGACAAGGACAGACAAGGATGGCGACACCATCCGATACCAAGACCGACGGAGCAGACATGATCTATATCCTGATGGGCGTTTCCGGCAGCGGCAAGACCACGGTCGGCCAGTTGCTGGCGCAGCGACTGGGCTGCGGCTTCCATGACGCCGATGCATTCCACAGCGACGCCAACAAGGCCAAGATGCACGCTGGCGTCCCGCTGACCGACGAAGACCGCTGGCCATGGCTGGCGGCCATGCGCGCCGCCATCGACGCGGCCCGGGCCGAAGGCCGCACCCATGTGTTCACCTGCTCGGCACTGCGCCAGGCCTACCGCGACCGGCTGACCCCGCCCGACGGCGGCGTGACCTTCGTCTTCATGAAGGGCGATGCATCGCTGATCGGCACGCGCCTGTCCGCGCGCACGGAACACTTCTTCAACCCCGACCTGCTGCAAAGCCAGTTCGATACGCTGGAAGAGCCCAGCGACGCGCTGGTGCTCGACATCCGCCAGTCGCCCGAGGCGCTGGTCGCCACCATCCTGCAGGCCACGGTGCCGCAGGGCGCCGGCGCGGCGCGCTGACCTGCTGACCTCGCCGACCGTTCCGGCCGCCCCGTTCCCGTGCAGCCCGCAAGCGGCCGCCAGCCTGGCTGGCGGCCGTTTTTGCGTGCGCTGGCAGACATCTTGCTAGTTCACTTTCCGTGCCGGCCGGCACCCGCCAGCTTGCGGGTTTCGCCGGTACGGGTATGCTGAAAGGGCCAGTGACTCGACAGTATCGCCGTGAGCGTCCCGAACGGGCAGGCGCGGCGGGCTGGGGACGGGAAAGCCAGGGCAAAACCAGGGCAGCCGGTAGCGACCACGAAGTCGCAGTGAAGCGGTAGCACCGGAAGCCCGCGACATGGAGGAACGGCCATCATGGCGGGGCGGTATTTCGACGAGATGCTGGACTGGCGCACGGACGGGGCGCAATGGGTTATCCAGGCGGGGCAGGCGTTGCCTGAAGGCGCGGTGCGCCCGCATTACCGGCATTTCGCTGACTGGCTGGCGCGGCAGTCTGAAGGCACGATGGGCAACAAGCGCGCCGAGGCCGACCTGATCTTCCGGCGCGTGGGCATTACCTTTGCCGTCTACGGCGACAAGGATGAAGCCAACAGCGGCACCGAACGCACCATTCCGTTCGACGTGATCCCACGCATCTTCCCGGCGAACGAATGGGCGCTGCTGGAAAAAGGGCTGCGCCAGCGCGTGGCCGCGCTCAACCGCTTTGTCCACGATATCTACCACGGCCAGGACATCATCCGCGCCGGCGTGATCCCGCCCGACCAGATCTACAACAACGCCCAGTACCGGCCCGAGATGCTCGGCGTCAACGTGCCGCACGACATCTATGCGCACGTGGCCGGCATCGACGTGGTGCGCGCCGGCGAGGGCGAGTTCTACGTGCTGGAAGACAACCTGCGCGTGCCCTCGGGCGTGTCGTACATGCTGGAAAACCGCAAGATGATGATGCGGTTGTTCCCGGACCTGTTCGCGCGCAACCGCGTGGCGCCGGTGGCCCACTATCCTGACCTGTTGCTCGACATGCTGCGCGGGGTGTCGCCGCAGGCCATTGCCGATCCCACCGTGGTGGTGCTGACGCCGGGCATGTACAACTCGGCCTACTTCGAGCATGCCTTCCTGGCGCAGCAGATGGGCGTGGAACTGGTCGAAGGCAGCGATCTCTTCGTCGAGGACGACCACCTGTTCATGCGCACCACGCAGGGCCCGCAGCGCGTCGACGTGATCTACCGCCGCGTCGACGACGACTTCCTCGACCCGCTGGTGTTCCGCCACGATTCCTCGCTGGGCGCGGCCGGCTTGCTGTCGGTCTACCGCGCCGGCAACGTGACCATCTGCAACGCCATCGGCACGGGCGTGGCCGACGACAAGTCGATCTATCCGTACGTGCCCGACATGATCCGCTTCTACCTGGGCGAAGAGGCCATCCTCAGCAACGTGCCGACCTATATGTGCCGGCGCCCGGACGACCTGCAGTACGTGCTGGACCATATGGAAGAACTGGTGGTCAAGGAGACCCACGGCGCCGGCGGCTACGGCATGCTGGTCGGCCCGGCCGCCACGCGGGCCGAGATCGATGCCTTCCGCGAAGTGGTGAAGGCGCGCCCGGAGCAGTACATCGCGCAGCCGACGCTGGCGCTGTCGACCTGCCCGACCTATGTGGAGTCGGGCATCGCGCCGCGCCATATCGACCTGCGCCCGTTCGTGCTGTCGGGCAAGGAGGTGCGCATGGTGCCTGGCGGGCTGACCCGCGTGGCGCTGCGCGAGGGCTCGCTGGTGGTGAATTCCTCGCAAGGGGGCGGCACCAAGGACACCTGGGTGCTGGAACGATGAACGCGAACCACATGATGACCGCCGCAACGACCGCCATGGCGACCGCCGCCACGCCAGGAGAGCCCACATGCTGAGCCGCACCGCCGACCACCTGTTCTGGATGGCCCGCTATACCGAGCGCGCGGAGAACACCGCGCGCATGCTCGACGTCAACTACCAGACCTCGCTCCTGCCGCAATCGGCCGAGGTGGCCGAGCAGGGCTGGTGGGCCATGCTCGATATCTCGGAGCTGACCGATGTCTTCGACCACAAGTACGGACTGCTGTCGCGCGACGATGTGATCGACTTCATGGTGCGCGACATGACCAACGCCTCGTCCATCATGAGCTGCCTGCGCGCGGCGCGCGAGAATGCGCGCGCGGTGCGCGGCTCGCTGACCACCGAGGTCTGGGAGACCGTCAACACCACCTGGCTGGAGGTGCAGCGCCTGATCGCCGACGGCGTGCTGAAGGAGGACCCGTCGGCGTTCTTCGAATGGGTCAAGTTCCGCTCGCACCTGGCGCGCGGGGTCCAGTTCGGCACCATGCTCAAGGACGATGCCTTCCACTTCATGCGGCTGGGCACGTTCCTGGAGCGCGCCGACAACACCGCGCGGATCCTCGACGTCAAGTTCCAGGCATCGGGCAGCGACGAGAGCGATGCCAACCGCGACCAGAACGATTTCTATCACTGGGCCGCGGTGCTGCGCTCGGTCTCGGGCTTCGAGGTCTACCGCAAGGTCTATCGCGCGGTCATTACGCCGCAGCGCGTGGCCGAGCTGCTGATCCTGCGGCCCGACATGCCGCGCTCGCTGGTGTCGAGCATGGACGAGGTGGTGGCCATCCTGCATACGGTGCGCAACCAGCAATCGGCGGAAACCGAGCGCCAGGCTGGTAAACTCCACGCCGACCTGAAGTACGCGCGCATCGACGATATTTTCGCGGTCGGCCTGCACGCGTACCTGACCAGCTTCCTGGAGCGCATCGGCGATCTCGGCAATGGCATCAGCCGGGACTTCCTCGTGCCGCTGCTGGCTGCCTGAAATGGGCCGCCGGCAGCCTCCATGTGCCGCCGCCGCGCCCTGATACCGTGAAATACAAGATCCACCACCATACTGTTTACCGCTACGCCGAGCCGGTGCGCCGCAGCGTGCACGAAGTGCGGCTCGAGCCGCGTTCGGGCCCGCTGCAGACGGTGCACCGCTGGCAACTGGTCGCGCCTGGCAATCCGTCGGCGGCGCGCGACGGATTCGGCAATATCGTGCACAACTTCACGGTGGCCGGACCGACCGGCACCATCTCGATCGAAGCCAGCGGCGAGGTGGAAGTGCTGCCGCCGCATGGCGACCTCGACCGGGACGGCCACCATGCGTTCTGCGACGCTCCGCCCCCCGGCGAGTCCCGGGTGTCGCCGCTGTACTTCCTCGGCAGCACGCCACTGACCTCGGCTCCGCCGGAGATGCAGGCGTTTGCCGCGCCGTTCCTGGCGGCCGGGCACGAGATTCCGGCGCTGCTGGCGTTGGCCCAGGGGATTGCGGAGCGGGTGCGCTACAAGCCCAACACCACTGACGTCGGCACCTCGGCGGCCGAGGCCTTCAGCCTGGGCAGCGGCGTGTGCCAGGACCAGGCGCAGGTGATGGTGGCGGCGTGCCGGGCGCTCGGTATCCCGGCACGCTATGTGAGCGGATACTTCTACGATCCGGCCGCGATCGAGATGGCCAGCCATGCCTGGGCCGACGTATGCCTGGACCCGGCGCGCGAGGTGTGGTGCAGCGTCGACATCACCCACGGCTGCCTGACCGACGAGCGTCATATACGCCTCGCGGTGGGGCGCGATTATGCGTCGGCTGCACCAGTCAGGGGCATCCTGGAAGGGGGTTCCGGCGAGACGCTCGAAGTTGATGTGAGCATCACGCCGCTTTTTACCTGATTAGGTGCCTGATTCCAGACAGGGCGCGGTGCCGCAGTACGGGCGCTAGAATCCCGGGTATGCAGGCCATCGGCTGGCCACTTCCGGCCGCCGCAAAGCACACCAAAACAAGACCATGACTTACTGTGTAGCCATGCGGCTGGATGCCGGCCTGGTATTCCTGTCCGATTCCCGCACCAATGCGGGGGTAGATGCCATCTCCACGTCGCGCAAGATGACGGTGTTCGAAGAGCCCGGCGACCGCGTGATGGTGCTGATGACCGCCGGCAACCTGGCGATCAGCCAGTCGGTGCGCCAGATCCTGGCCGAGAACCATGACGAGAAGCGCTCGCTGTGGACCGCGCGCGACATGTTCGAGGCCGCTTCCATCGTCGGCGAGGCGGTGCGCCAGGTGCACAAGCGCGATGCGCATGCGCTGCGCGATGCCGGCATCGAATTCAATGTCAGCCTGATCTTCGGCGGCCAGGTGCGCGGTGAACGCGTGCGGCTGTTCAACATCTACGCGGCCGGCAATTTTGTCGAGGCCACGCCCGAGAACTGCTACTTCCAGATCGGCGAGGCCAAGTACGGCAAGCCCATCATCGACCGCGTGGTGCACCCGTCGCTGCCGCTGGCCGAGGGGGCCAAATGCGCGCTGATCTCGATGGATTCGACGCTCAAGTCGAATATCTCGGTCGGCCTGCCGCTGGACCTGCTGGTCTATGAGGCCGATACGCTGTGCGTGACGCGCTTCGTCAACATCGACGAGCGCAACGCCTATTTCCGCATGATCCGCGACACCTGGGGGCAGCGCCTGCGCCAGGTCTTCGGCGAGATCCACAATCCCGAGTGGGATCCCGGCGCGCCCGCGGAATTCTCGCTGGCGCGTCCCGGCGAGGCCGACCGCTGGGGCCAGCCGGTGCGCGCCAAGCGCAATCCGTCGCGTACCCAGGACTGAGGCCGGGCGAGGAAACAAGCGATGCGCGAGATCATTCATTTTTCCCATGCCAACGGCTTCCCGGTGACCACCTACCGCAAGCTGTTCGGCGAACTGGACGGCGACTTCGAATTCCGCGCCGTGGACCGCTACGGGCACAAGCCTGAATTCCCGGTGACGCGCGGCTGGCCGCACCTGGTGGAGGAGCTGCTCGGCGAGATTGACCGCCAGTACCACGAGCCGGTGTGGCTGGTGGGCCATTCGCTGGGCGGCTTCCTGTCGCTGATGGCGGCGCTGCGGCGCCCGGAGCGCGTGCGCGGCGTGGTGATGCTGGATTCGCCGATCATTGCCGGCTGGCGTGCGTCGCTGCTGAAGACCGCCCAGATGTTCGGCATGGACGAAAAGCCCGGCCCGGCGGCGGTGACCAAAAACCGGCGCACCCACTGGCCGGACGCCGAGGCGGTCTGGGAACACTTCCGCGCCAAGCCCAACTTCGCGGTGTGGGACCAAGAGGTGCTGCGCGACTACGCCATCCACGGCACCGAGCCGACCGGCAAGGACAACGAGCGGCGGCTGCGCTTTGACCGCGAGGTCGAATACTGGATCTACCGCACGCTGCCGACCAGCCTGGGGCGCAAGGTGGCGCGCGGCGCGCCGGTGCCGGTCGGCTTTGTCGCCGGCACGCGTTCGCGCGAGGTGCGCCAGTGTGGGCTGGGTGCCACCCGCAAGCTGGTCGGCCCGAATCTGCGCTTTATCGAGGGCGGCCACCTGTACCCGATGGAGCGGCCGCAGGAGACGGCGCAGCTGGTGCGCGACCTGATCGGCGCGATGCGCCGCGAGGGGCGCTGAGGCGGGGTGCGGCGCATGCGCCGCAACGCACCGGGAAAGCCTGTTGCAGCCCCGCCGAGGAGGGGTGCTGTCACAATTTCCGGGTCGGCGGGAATCGGGCTCTCATGTATAATCCCGATTTCCCCGGCAAGCTCGGTTTATGACCAAATTCGTCTTCGTCACCGGTGGCGTCGTCTCTTCTCTCGGCAAGGGCATCGCTGCTGCCTCGCTCGCGGCCATTCTTGAGTCGCGCGGCCTCAAAGTCACCCTCCTCAAGCTAGATCCCTACATCAACGTCGATCCCGGCACGATGAGCCCCTTCCAGCATGGCGAGGTGTTTGTCACGGAAGACGGTGCTGAAACCGACCTCGATCTCGGCCACTACGAGCGTTTCGTCTCGGCCAAGATGCGCAAGTCGAACAACTTCACCACGGGCCAGATCTACGAATCGGTGATCCGCAAGGAGCGCCGCGGCGAATACCTGGGCAAGACCGTGCAGGTGATCCCGCATATCACCAACGAGATCCAGGCCTTTGTCGAAAGGGGCGCCGCGGCGTCGCACGACGGCAAGGCCGACGTGGCGCTGGTGGAAATCGGCGGCACCGTGGGTGACATCGAATCGCTGCCGTTCCTGGAAGCCGCGCGCCAGATGAGCCTGCGCATGGGCCGCAACCACTGCGCCTTCGTGCACCTGACGCTGGTGCCGTTCATTGCCAGCGCTGGCGAGCTCAAGACCAAGCCGACCCAGCACTCGGTGCAGAAGCTGCGTGAAATCGGCATCTCGCCGACCGCGCTGCTGTGCCGCGCCGACCGCCCGATCCCGGACGACGAGCGCGCCAAGATCTCGCTGTTCGCCAATATCCCGCAAGACGCCGTGATTTCGGTGTGGGATGCGGACAGCATCTACAAGATCCCGCAGATGCTCAACGAGCAGGGCCTGGACCGCCTGATCTGCGAGGAACTGCGCCTGGATCCCAAGCCCGCCGACCTGTCGATGTGGCAGAAGCTGGTCAACGCCCAGGAAAATCCCGAGCACGAGATCACCATCGGCATGGTCGGCAAGTACGTCGACCTGACCGAGTCGTACAAGTCGCTGATCGAGGCCCTGCGCCACGCCGGCATGCACACCGCCACGCGCGTCAACATCGAGTACATCGATTCCGAGGAACTGGAATCGGGCCACCTCGAAGTGCTGGCCCCGCTCGACGCCATCCTGGTGCCGGGCGGCTTCGGCAAGCGCGGCACGGAAGGCAAGATCCGCGCGATCCAGTACGCCCGCGAGAACAAGATCCCGTACCTGGGCATCTGCCTGGGCATGCAGCTGGCCGTGATCGAGTTTGCCCGCCACCTGGCCGGCATGACCGATGCCAACTCGACCGAGTTCAACCTGGAAACCGAACACCCCGTGGTCGCGCTGATCACCGAGTGGGTGGACCGCGAAGGCAAGGTCGAGCAGCGCTCGGCCGATTCCGACCTGGGCGGCACCATGCGCCTGGGCGCCCAGCGCGTGCCGGTCAAGGAAGGCACCAAGGCAGCGACGATCTACGGCGCCGAGGTCAATGAACGCCACCGTCACCGCTACGAGGTCAACAACCACTACGTGCCGACGCTGGAAAAGGCCGGCATGGTGATCTCGGCGCGCACGCCGACCGAGAACCTGCCGGAAATGATGGAGCTGCCCGAGTCGATGCACCCCTGGTTCGTCGGCGTGCAGTTCCACCCGGAATTCACCTCGACGCCGCGTGACGGCCACCCGCTGTTCAAGGCCTACGTCGAAGCCGCGCTGGCCAGCCAGCAGCGCAAGGGCGCGTAAGCCCCGGCGGCAAGCAGGAGAGACAGTCATGAAACTCTGTGGATTCGAGGCCGGCCTCGACAAGCCGTTCTTCCTGATCGCCGGTCCGTGCGTGATCGAGTCGGAGCAGATGGCGCTGGATACGGCCGGCGAGCTCAAGGCCATCACCGCCGAACTGGGCATCCCGTTCATTTACAAGTCGTCGTTCGACAAGGCCAACCGTTCGTCCGGCAAGTCGTTCCGCGGCCTGGGGATGGAAAAGGGCCTGGAGATCCTGGCCACCGTCAAGCGCGAGATCGGCGTGCCGGTGCTGACCGACATCCACGAGATCGACGAGATCAAGCCCGTCGCTGCCGTGGTGGACGTGCTGCAGACGCCGGCCTTCCTGTGCCGCCAGACTGATTTCATCCGTGCCTGCGCCCAGAGCGGCAAGCCGGTGAACATCAAGAAGGGCCAGTTCCTGGCGCCGCATGACATGAAGAACGTGATCGACAAGGCGCGCGACGCCGCGCGCGAAGCCGGTCTGCCTGACGATGTCTTCATGGCCTGCGAGCGTGGTGTCTCGTTCGGCTACAACAACCTGGTGTCCGACATGCGCTCGCTGGCGATCATGCGCGAGACCGGTGCCCCGGTGGTGTTCGACGCCACCCACTCGGTGCAGCTGCCGGGCGGCCAGGGCACCAGCTCGGGCGGCCAGCGCGAGTTCGTGCCGGTGCTGTCGCGCGCCGCCGTCGCCACCGGCGTGGCGGGCCTGTTCATGGAAACGCACCCGGACCCGAGCAAGGCCATGTCCGATGGCCCCAACGCGGTGCCGCTGTCGCGCATGAAGGAACTGCTGGCCGTGCTCAAGGACCTGGACACGCTGGTCAAGCGCGCCGGTTTCCTGGAAGACAACTTCGGCTGGCCGGCCTGCGCCTGAGCAGGCCCGGTCTTGTCACCACCGCAATGCCGGTGGTGACAAACCATATCGAAAGACAATACAAAAAATCGGGAGATTCTCCATGGCCGCGGGCTATATCATCGCCTACGTCGACGTGACCGACCCCCAGCAGTACGAAGAATACAAAGTGCTCTCGAGCAAGGCCATGCAGGTCCATGGCGCCGAGGTGCTGGTGCGCGGCGGCAAGACCGAGCCGCTGGAGGGCGAGTGGGCGCCGACCCGCGTCGTGGTGCTGAAATTCCCCAGCTATGAAGCCGCCAGGTCGTTCCATGACGGCGAAGCCTATCGCGCCGCCCGCAAGGCGCGCGAGCACGCGGCAAAGATGAACATGATCGTGGTGGAAGGCGCTGCCTGAGGGTTGTCGGGCAGTTTGACATGCGCCTGACACGGGCACAGGTTGAAGTAATCAGCAGCAGCAAGAATCAACAGTCAGAGAGGAATTCATGAGTGCAATCGTAGATATCATCGGTCGCGAGGTTCTCGACTCGCGCGGCAACCCCACCGTCGAATGCGACGTGCTGCTGGAATCCGGCGTGATGGGCCGTGCGGCAGTGCCGTCGGGCGCCTCGACCGGTTCGCGCGAAGCCATCGAACTGCGTGACGGCGACAAGTCGCGTTACCTGGGCAAGGGCGTGCTGAAGGCCGTCGAGCACATCAACACTGAAATCTCCGAAGCCATCATGGGCCTGGATGCCTCCGAGCAGGCCTTCCTGGACCGCACCCTGATCGACCTCGACGGCACCGAGAACAAGGGCCGGCTGGGCGCCAACGCCATGCTGGCGGTGTCGATGGCCGTTGCCAAGGCCGCCGCTGAAGAAGCCGGCCTGCCGCTGTACCGCTACTTCGGCGGTTCGGGCGCGATGCAGCTGCCGGTGCCGATGATGAACATCGTCAACGGCGGCGCGCACGCCAACAACAGCCTGGACATCCAGGAATTCATGATCATGCCGGTGTCGCAGACCAGCTTCCGCGAAGCCCTGCGCTGCGGCGCCGAGATCTTCCACGCGCTGAAGAAGATCCTGGCCGACAAGGGCATGTCCACCGCGGTCGGCGACGAGGGCGGCTTCGCCCCCAACTTCTCGTCCAACGAGGAATGCCTGAACACTGTGGTGCAGGCCATCGAGAAGGCCGGCTACCGTGCCGGTGAAGACGTGCTGCTGGCGCTGGACTGCGCCGCCAGCGAGTTCTACCACGAAGGCGAAGGCGTGTACCAGCTGGAAGGCGAAGGCCTGAAGCTGTCGTCGACCCAGTTCGCCGACTACCTGGCCAACCTGTGCGACAAGTTCCCGATCGTGTCGATCGAGGACGGCATGGCCGAAGGCGACTGGGACGGCTGGAAGACGCTGACCGAGAAGCTGGGCACGCGCGTGCAGCTGGTGGGCGACGACCTGTTCGTCACCAACACCAAGATCCTGAAGGAAGGCATCGAGAAGGGCATCGGCAACTCGATCCTGATCAAGATCAACCAGATCGGCACGCTGACCGAAACCTTCGCCGCCATCGAGATGGCCAAGCGCGCCGGCTACACCGCCGTGATCTCGCACCGCTCGGGCGAAACCGAAGACAGCACCATTGCCGATATCGCCGTGGGCACCAACGCCGGCCAGATCAAGACCGGCTCGCTGTCGCGCTCGGACCGCATGGCCAAGTACAACCAGCTGCTGCGCATCGAGGAAGACCTCGGCGATATCGCCAGCTACCCGGGCAAGGGCGCGTTCTACAACCTGCGCTGACACCTTGCCCTGCCGTTCCCGCTTGCGCGGGAGCGGCAGCAAGCGGATGGAATGGCGGCGGCCGGGATTCCCTGGCCGCCGCCGTTTTTGTATCGAAATCTGCCTGGCAATTGCCTTCCGGGCTGAGTTCGCAGATCATTGTGCGGAATTTCCTGTCCGCCATCTTTCATGCGCCTGATCTCGCTGCTGTTGTTTGTGCTGCTGCTTGCCATCCAGTACCCGCTCTGGCTGGGCAAGGGCGGCTGGCTGCGCGTGTGGGACCTGAACCGGCAACTGACCGAGCAGGGCACCCGCAACCAGACGCTCAAGCTGCGCAACGCCAAGCTGGAAGGGGAAGTCGCCGACCTGCAGGACGGCACCGGCGCGATCGAGGAACGTGCCCGCTATGAGTTGGGCATGGTGAGGGAAGGCGAGGTCTTCGTGCAGTTTGTCGCGCCGGCGCCCAAGGTCAGCGCGACGCCGCCGTTGCCGCCGCCGGCGAATTCGGTCGCCGGAAGAGGCGGCCACTAAGGGGCGCCTTGCCTCTCGCTGTCGGTGGGCTTGCATCCAGCCCGCCGCCTGCCTGTCACCACCAGCCGTACGGATAACCGCCCCAGCCCCAGCCGGGCATGCCGACGCTGACGCCGCCGCCCCAGTGGCCACCACCCCATCCCCCGTAATACAGGTTCCAGCTGGTGTTCGGATAGCCATAAGCCGCGCGCGCGGCCGCGGCCTGCTGGTCGAGCGCGATCGCGGCGGCCTGCTCGCGCAGTATCTGCTGGTTCAGCGTGTCGAGCTTCTGCTTGTCGTCGGCGGTCAGCGGCGCTGGCGGGATGGCGTTGGGCGCCAGCCGCGCCGTGGGCGGCGAGCCGTTGACGTCGCGCGGCAGCTCTGCGCAGCCTGCGGCCAGCAGCAGTGCGCCGGTCGCGGCGCAGGCGGCAAGGCAGCGCAGCACGGCCGGCACGATGGCGGGAGATTCAGGCAGGGAGGGGGTGGCTCGGGCGGACATGGCTGTACTCAGGCTTGCTTGGGGCAGCTGGATGCTGCCATCGTACAGCCGTTGGACAGGACGGCAAGGCGGTTGTTTCCGCCGTGCCGCCCCGCGCCTGCCGCTCAGTGGTGCTGGTGCGCGCCGGCACCGGCGCCGGTGGCGATATGGGTGGCCGAGAACAGCTGGGCGCAGTCGACCGGATCAAACTCATAGCGCAGGCCGCAGAAGTCGCAGTGGATCTCGACCTGGCCGCGCTCGGCGATGATGCCTTCGATCTCTTCCTGGCCCAGCGACTGCAGCATGCCGGCCACCTTGGGGCGCGAGCAGGAGCAATGGAAATGCGGCGTCAGCGGCTCAAACACGCGCAGGCCGGCGGCCTGCAGGTCTTCCCAGAACAGGCGGCGCAGCAGGGTGTCGGGGGTCTCGGCCAGCAGTTCGTCGGCCTTGAGCGTGGCGCCCAGCTGCACGGCGCGGTCCCAGGTGTCCAGGTCCTGCGCGCGGGCATGGCTGGCCAGCGGCGCGCCGGTCTCGCCGACTTCCGCGGTGCCGCCGTAGGCCGGCAGCTTCTGCAGCAGCATGCCGGCGGCGACGTGGTCGTCCGCCGCCAGCCACAGGCGCGTGTCGAGCTGCTCGGACGCCTGCATGTAGTGCTCGAGCACGGCGCTGATCGAGCCCAGCGGGCCATGCGCGTCGGCCAGCGGCACGATGCCCTGGTACGCCTGCTGGCCCGGCAGCTTGTCCTTCGGGTCCAGCGTGATGGCAAAGCGGCCGTGGCCGTGGGCGTTGACCATCTGCGCCAGCGTGGCATCGTCGGCGATGTGCGCGCCCTCGGCCAGCTTGGCGGTGGCGCGCATCGACAGGTCGGACAGGCATTCCACCACCAGCATGCGCACCGGGCCGTCGCCGTGCAGCTGCATCACCAGCGCCCCGTTGAACTTCAGGTTGGCCGACAGCAGCGCCGCGGCGGCCATCATCTCGCCCAGCAGCCGGCGCACCGGTGCGGGGTAGCTGTGGCGGCCCAGCACTTCTTGCCAGGTGGCTTCCATGCGCACCAGCTCGCCGCGCACGGGAGCCGCGTCGAACAGGAATTTCTGCAGGGTGTCGGGGGTGGTGGTATCGGTCACAATAATCTGTCGATGATTCGGTAAGTGCCGCCGCGGTCGTCAGCCGATCCGCTTGAGCTGTTGCTTGTACATGGCCTGCCGGGTGGCGTAGGTCTCGGCGTTGCGGTACAGGTTGGCGACGTCGGCGTCGGTCAGCTGGCGCACCACCTTGGCCGGCGCGCCCAGGATCAGCGAGCGGTCCGGGAAGACCTTGCCCTCGGTCACCACGGCACCGGCGCCGACCAGGCATTCCTTGCCGATCACGGCGCGGTTCAGCACCACGGCCTGGATCCCGATGAGCGAGCCTTCGCCCACGGTGCAGCCATGCAGCATGGCCTGGTGGCCGATCGAGACCTTGTCGCCCAGGGTCAGCGGGCAGCCCGGGTCGGTATGCAGCACCGAGCCTTCCTGGATGTTGGTGTCCTCGCCCACCACGATCGGTTCGTTGTCGCCGCGGATCACGACACCGGGCCAGGCGCTGGCGCGGGACTTGAGGGTCACGTTGCCGATGACGGTGGCTTCGGGGGCCACGTAGGCATCGCTGTCGATATTGGGCTTGACGTCGCCGAGCTGGTAAAGCGCCATGAGGTCTCCTGCACGAAAGGCTTTTGTTGAAGTGGGGGTTGCCGCCGGACTTTAAAGGGCCAGGGTGGAGTGCGGGCGCGCGGCGCCACGGCGACTGCGCGGCTTGCCCGGCAGTCGGGCACCGGCCAGGCCCTACAATGGCGGCAGACCCGGATTTTACGCTCATGCCAGAAAAAACACCCGCCGCCGCCTTGCCTGAACCGTCACTTTCGCCGCGCCACCAGGCGCTGGCGGTGTTGTGCATGACGGATCCTCGGGAAAAGTCCGTGGCGGCGCGGGCACTTTACCGCCATGTGACGACATTGCCGGACGAGGCGCTTGCCGCCGGCGAGGCGATCCAGGCCGATGCCGGCCAGGCCATCCCCGGCCGCCCCGCGCGGCCGCCGCTGGTGGCGCCGCAGGACGTCGAGCGGCGCCGCTCGCTGCATACCCCGGCCGGGCGCGCGGCGATGATCCATGCGCTGTGCCATATCGAGTTCAATGCCATCAACCTGGCACTGGACGCGGCCTGGCGCTTCGCCGGCATGCCGCCCGGCTACTACCGCGACTGGCTGCGCGTGGCCGATGAAGAGGCGTACCACTTCTCGCTGCTGGCCGACCACCTTGGCACGCTGGGCGCGGCCTACGGCGACTTCCCTGCCCACAACAGCCTGTGGGAGATGACCGACAAGACCGCCGGCGACGTGCTTGCGCGCATGGCGCTGGTGCCGCGCACGCTAGAGGCGCGCGGGCTCGATGCGTCGCCGCCGGTGCGCGCCAGGCTGGCCGGCGCCGGCGACCACGCCGCCGCGGCCATCATCGACATCATCCTGCGCGACGAGGTCGGCCACGTCGCCATCGGCAACCACTGGTACCGCTGGCTGTGCGCGCAGCGCGGCCTGGACCCCGTTGCCACCTACGCGCAGCTGGCCGGGCAGTACCGCGCGCCGAAGCTGCGCGGGCCGTTCAATCTCGATGCGCGGCGCGCTGCGGGCTTCGATGAAGAGGAACTGGCCTGGCTGGAGGCATCGGCCGGTTAGTGCTGCCGCCCAGTTCCTCAGCCGCGCGGCGGAAAGCCATGCTTGCGCGCCGACCAGACCGCCAGCCAGGTTGCGGCGAGCAGCGCAGCCAGCACGGGCGGGAATGCGCCGATCCCGAAGCCATCGAGCAGCAGCCCGCCGATGACGCCGCCGCCGGCGATGGCAATGTTCCAGGCCGTGACCAGCATCGACTGGGCCACGTCCGCGGATTTGCCGGCGGTCTTCGCCAGCGCCGTCTGGAACAGCGTTGAGACGCCGCCGAAGCCCAGGCCCCAGATCGCGGCCGCGGCATAGACCACGGCCGGGTGCCCGCCCCCGGCCCCAAGCGCCAGCACCGCAAGCCCGAACAGCAGCGTGCTGGCCAGCGTCAGCGCCCGCAGCCACTGGTCGATCAGCACGCCGGTGATCCAGATGCCGGCGAGCGAGGCCACGCCGAACACGAACAGGACCAGGTCAAGCCGTGCCCCGGCGTTGCCGGCTCGCAGGAACGGCGCGATATAAGTGTAGAGGATGTTGTGCGCCAGCACGAAGGCGAGCGTCACGAACAGCACCGGACGCACGCCCGGCACGGTGAACACGCGCGCGATCGGCAGCCGCTGGCCGGCGGGCTGGCCGGCAAAATCCGGCACGCTCGCCAGCACCCAGGCAATCAGTCCCAGCGTCAGCACGCTGATGATGCCGAAGCACGCGCGCCAGCCCATGAACGCACCGAGGAAGGTCCCGGATGGCACGCCCAGCGACAAGGCCAGGGGGATGCCAACCATCGCGACAGCAATGGCACGACCCTTGAGGTGATCGGGAACCATGCGCGCGGCATAGCCAGCCAGCAGCGCCCACAGCAGGCCGGCCGAGACCCCCGCAACGAAGCGCGCCGCCATCGTCAGGACATAGCTGCCGGACCAGCCCGTCACGGCGTTGGCGACGGCAAAGCCCGCGATGGCAAGCAGCAGCAGCGGCCGCCGCCGCAGCCCCTGCGTGGCCGCCGTCAGCGGCATGGCGGCCACCAGTGAACCGAAGGCGTAGATGGTGACGAGCTGGCCGGCAAGCGGCTCGGAGATGGCAAGGCCCGCGCCGATCTGCGGCAGCAGCCCTGCCGGCAAGGCCTCGGTCAGGACGGTGATGAAGCCTGCGACGGCAAGCGCAAGCAGTGCCGGAAGCGGTAGCCGCGCAGGCCGCGTGTCCGGCTGTGCATCGTTCGCAAGCGTGTTGGTGGCTGTGGTCATGTTGGCGCCTGGATAAGGACTGATGTGTTGCCTGGATGGTTACGCGGCTGTGGGGGCGACACCGTAGACCGCGTCGCGCAGGTCGGTGACAAAGCGGCCGGACATGCCCTCGTACAGCGTGTTGGTGAACGCCACCACGCTCAGCCCCTGGCTGCGGTCGACGAACCAGGCGTGGCCGTAGGCCCCGCCCCAGCGCCAGGTGCCGGTGGCTTCCGGCGAGCCCGCCCGGCGCGGATCGCGCAGCACCGAGAAGCCCAGCCCGAAGCCGGTTCCCGGCGCATCGGGCAGGTCCAGGCCGCCGGTCTGGTCGAGCGCCATGTCCTCGACCAGGGCGGATGGCAGCAACGCGCCGCCGCCCTGGCGCAAGCTCTCCAGCAGGCACAGGAAGTCTTGCGCCGTGCCCGCCATGCCCGCCCCGCCGGAGGGGAAGGCCCGCGCATTGAAGATGCGTGCGGGACTGTAGGGAATGCCAACCGTGCCTTCGAGCACGGGCACGGTTTCGCCTTCGCGCAGGCGGTGCGGGTGCGGGCTGTCGTTCACGTACGGGGTCGGCACGCGGTGCACGTCGTGTGCCACGAAGCCGGTGTCGGCCATGCCCAGCGGGCCGGTCACCAGCTGCCGCACTGCGGTGTCCAGCGGCGTGCCATGGACGCGCTCGATCAGCGCGCCCAGCACGTCGGTCGCGAGCGAGTAGCCCCACGCGGTACCCGGTTCGTACAGCAAGGGCACGCTGGCGATGCGCCGCAGGTTCTCCGCCAGGCTGATGGTGGCGTCGTCCATGCCGTCGGAGACGCCGGCGCGGGCATAGGGTCCGTCTTCGCCGGACTCGAAGAAGCGATAGCCCAGCCCCGCGGTATGGCTGAGCAGTTGCCGCGCCGTGATACGTGCCGGTCGGCCATCGGCCAGGCACGGGCGGAATTCAGGCAGCCAGCGGTCGATACCCTGGTCAAGCTCGAGCCGGCCTTGTGCGACCAGCACCAGTGCCGCCACGGAGACGATCGGCTTGCTTACCGAAGCCAGCCGGAAGACCGCATCCATGCGCATCGGCTGTCCGCTTTCCCGATCGGCCAGGCCTGCCGCCTGCCGGTGGACCAGTTCGCCGTCACGGCTGACCAGCACGACGGCGCCGACCAGTCGCCGTTGCTCCAGCGCCTGCCGGACCACGGCGTCGATGCGCGCACTCACGGGCGCGGGGAATGCAGGGGACACGCCCGGGGGCGGTGCAATCGTGGGGAGGGACACAGCGAATCCTTGTTCAATGAACGACCCGCTCACGATAAGGACCCGGCCATTAAAGAAAAAGTGGGCTACAGTTCCTTTTTCTCCGGAACTTTGTGTCCGCAATCGGGGGCATCATGGACAGCCTCAGTGGCTTCGCAGTGTTTGTGCAGGTGGCCGAGACCCGCAGTTTTGTCGCGGCGGGGCGCTTGCTTGGGGTGTCGGCCTCCGCCGTCGGCAAGAGCGTGGCGCGGCTGGAAGAAAGGCTCGGCGTACGGCTGTTCCACCGCAGCACGCGCAGCGTGACGCTGACCGCCGAAGGCACGCTGTTCCTGGAGCGCAGCCGCCGCGTGCTCGCCGAGATCGAAGCGGCGGAGCTGGAGCTGGCCGAAGCCACCGCGGCACCGCGCGGCCGCCTGCGGGTGAGCCTGCCGCTGGTCAGTTCACTGGTCTTGCCCGTGCTGGGCGACTTCATGCGCGCGTATCCGGACATCGAGCTGGACCTGGATTTCACCGACCAGCTGGTCGATGTCATCGAGGAGGGCTTCGATGCGGTGGTCCGCACCGGCGAGCCCGCCGACTCGCGCCTGTCGGCACGCAGGCTGGGTGCGTTCCAGGCGATGCTGGTGGCATCGCCCGACTACCTCGCGCAGCGTGGCACGCCGAAGCTGCCTGCCGACCTGACCGGCCATGCCTGCCTGCATTACCGTTTCCCGCATACCGGCAAGCTCGAGGCCTGGCCGCTGCGGCGCGCGCCGGGCGAGCCCGAGCTGGCGCTGCCGACATCGATGATCTGCAACAACATCGAGACGCGCCTGTGTTTTGCGCTGCGCGGCCTGGGCATTGCCTGCCTGCCGGATTTCGCCATCCGCGAGCAGCTCGCCGATGGCAGCCTGTGCCAGGTACTGGCTGGCCATGTGGGGCCAGCCAAGGCCTTTCACGTGCTCTGGCCGGCGAGCAGGCATCCCTCGCCCAAGGTGAGGGCGCTGGTCGATTTCCTCTGCGAGCGGGTCTTTCCTGCCTAGGCGCGCTTGCCCGCGCGCGCTTCCTCCAGCAAGCGCAGCACGCGCCGCTGGATCTTGCCGGTGGTGGTCATCGGCAGCTGGTCGATGAATTCGATCGCCTTCGGGTATTCATACGGCGCCAGCTGGCCGCGCACATGCGCCTGCAGCTCCGTGACCAGCGCCGCGTCGCCGTCGAACGAGCGCGCCACCGACGGTGTCAGCACCACGAAGGCCTTGACCACGGCGCCGCGCTCGGGGTCGGGCGAGGGCACCACGGCGCAGTTGGACACCGCCGGATGCTTGAGCAGGCAGTTCTCGATCTCGCTCGGCCCGATGCGGTAGCCCGAGGACTTGAACACATCGTCGGCACGCCCCTGGTACCACAGGTAGCCATCGGCATCGACGCGCGCCAGGTCGCCGGTGCGGCACCAGCGCAGGCCGTTGCGCTCGGCGTACTTGCCCGCGGTGGCGGCTTCGTTCTTCCAGTAGCCGAGGAAGAACACCGGGTCCGGATGCCCGGCGCTGTCGGTGGCGCATACCGCGACCTCGCCGTCCTCGCCCGGCGCGCAGGGCTGGCCTTCGTCGTCGATCACCTGCACGCGGTGGCCCGGATAGGGACGCCCCATCGAGCCCGGCCGTGCCGGCCAGCCCAGCTGCTTGTCGTCGTTCTGCGCGGTGCAGTTGCCGACGATGTAGTTGATCTCGGTCTGGCCGAACATCTCGTTGACGATCACGCCCAGCGCATCGCGGCACCAGCCGAACACGGTCTCGCCCACGGCCTCGCCGGCGCTCATCAGCGCACGCAGCCTGATGTCGTAGCGCTGCCGCGGCTCGGGGCAGGCCTTCATCATCTGCTTGAGCGCGGTCGGGAACAGGAAGGTGTTGGTGACGGCGTAGCGCTCCAGCAGCTCGAAGGCGCGCTCGGCGGAGAAGCGGCCCTGGTAGCCGACGATGGGCTTGCCGAAATACAGCGCCGGCATCAGCGCATCCCACAGGCCGCCGGTCCAGGCCCAGTCGGCCGGGCTCCAGAACACGTCGTCGTCCTGCGGATACCAGTTCTGCGAGCAGACAAAGCCGGTCAGGTTGCCGATCAGCGCGCGGTGCGGGATCAGCGCGCCCTTGGGCGGGCCGGTGGTGCCGCTGGTGTAGATCAGCACCGCGGCCTCGTCGGCCTTGGTCTGCTCGGCGACAAAAGTCGGCAGCTGCGCGGCCAGCAGCACGTCCCAGTCGTGGTCGCCGCGGCCATGCGCGCCGCCGGCGGCAATCACGGTGGCCAGCGTCGGGCATTCCGGGCGCGCGGCCAGCACATTGTCGATGGAAGTCTCGTCCGCGATCGCCACATTGGCTTCGCTGTGTGCGATACGGTAGGCCAGCGCCTCGGGCCCGAACAGCATCGACAGCGGCATGGCGATGGCGCCGAGCTGGTAGATCGCCATATGCGCGATCACGGTCTCGATCCGCTGCGGCATCACGATTGCCACGCGGTCGCCGCGCGCCACGCCCAGTGCGCGCAGCGCCGCCGACAGGCGGTTGGCTTCGGCCTGGATATGGGCAAAGGTATGCGCGTTGCGGCGGCCGTCCTCATGCTCGGTATAGACCGCGATGCGGTCCATCGTGGCCGGGTCGCGCGCCCAGCGCCCGCAGCAGGCCTCGGCGATATTGAAATGCGGGGGGATTTCCCAGCGGAAGGATTCATACAGGGCGCGATAGTCGTCGCGCCGGCTTGCCGGCAAGGCAGCTGCGGCCATCCAAGGTCTCCGGTAGGTCCGGCTCGCGCGGCCACGGGGCCCCCGGAATGGCGGCGGCCGCTATAATGCGCGCAAGCGAACGATCGTTCTATTTTGCGTGGGCTCCCTCGCCAGCCCCCGTGGCGCCGCGCCCGGCGGCAGGAAGACCCGCGCGCAAGGGTGGAGACAATGACAATCAAGGAAACCTCGCGGTCTGAATTTATCACGTTGCGCGGACTGCGCTACCACGTGCGCCACTGGGGCCAGCCCGGCGCGCGCAAGCTGTTCATGCTGCATGGCTGGATGGATGTGTCCGCGTCGTTCCAGTTCCTGGTCGACCACCTGCGCGGCGACTGGCATGTGATTGCGCCGGACTGGCGCGGGTTTGGCGAGAGCGACTGGCCCACGCGCTACCCGGGCACGCAGTCGTACTGGTTCGCCGACTATATCGCCGACCTGGAGGCCTTGCTCGACCACTATGAGCCCGACGGCCAGGTCGACCTGGTCGGCCACAGCATGGGCGCCAACGTGATCTGCCTGTATGCCGGCATCCGCCCGCAGCGCGTGCGCCGCGTGGTGGACCTGGAGGGCTTCGGTATGACGGCGACGCGGCCGGTGCATGCGCCGAAGCGCTATGCGCGCTGGCTCGACGAACTGCGCACCGGCTCGGCGCTGAAGACGTATGACAGCGTGGACGGCGTTGCCGCCCGGCTGCAGAAGACCAACCCGCGCTTGCCCGACGACCGTGCCGCCTTCCTGGCCGCGCACTGGTCGCGCCGCAATGCGGAGGGCCGCTGGGAGATCCTGGGAGATCCGGCGCACAAGCTGGTCAACCCGATGCTGTACCGGCTCGATGAGGTGATGGCGATCTGGGAGCAGGTCAGCGCGCCAGTGCTGCATGTGGAAGCGCGCGATTCTGCAACGCTGCGCAATATCGCCCACAAGCAGGCCATCGACGAATTCAAGGAGCGCTTCCGCGCCTTCCGCGACTTCCGTGAAGCCGTGGTCGATGATGCCGGCCACATGCTGCATCACGACCAGCCCGCGGCGGTGGCGGAGCTGGTGGAATCGTTCTGTAGCGCGGTGTGAGCGCTGGCGCCGCCGCTCAGGCGTGCGTCAGCTTTTCCTTCAGCGCGGCATTGTTGCTGGTGTGCACGTGCACCAGCGCCTTTTCCGGGAAGGCGTAGTGGTAGGCGCGGCGCAACGCCAGCGCGGCCTCGTGGAAGCCTGACAGGATCAGCTTCTGCTTGTTGGTGTAGTAGGCGATATCGCCCGCGGCAAAGATGCCGCGGCGCGAGCTTTCATAAGTGGTGGTGTCGACCAGGATGCGGCCGGCGCGCATGTCCATGTCCCACTGCGCGATCGGGCCCGGCTCGGACACCAGGCCGTACAGCGCCACCAGTTCATCGGCGGGCAGCACCGTGCTGCCGTCGCGGGTGCGCACCTCGACCTCGGTCAGCGGGCCGTCCTGGCCTTCGGTGCGCAGGGCGCCGAGCATGCCGACCACGAAATCCATCTCGCCGGCCGCCACTGCCTCGCGCATTTCCGCGACGGTGCCGTCGGCCGCGCGGAAGCCTTCGCGCCGGTGCAGCAGAGTCACTCGCGCAGCCACCTTGCGCAGCGCGAGCGCCCAGTCCAGCGCCGAGTCGCCGCCGCCGGCCACCACCACGCGCTTGCCGGCAAAGCGCGACACATCACGCACGGCGTAGTGCACGTGGCGGCCTTCCAGTGCCGGCGCTTCCGGCAGCGATACACGCTGCGGCGCAAACGCGCCCGCGCCGGCGCAGATCAGCACCGCAGAGACATCGAAGCGCTTGCCGCCGTCAGTGGTGACCAGCAGGCGCTCATGGGCGGCATGCCCGTCAGGTGCCGGCTGCCGCGGGATTTCGGACAGGCTCTCCGCGCGCTGGCCGAAGTGCATCGGGAAAGCGAACGGTGCGCATTGCTCCAGCAACCGGTCGACCAGGTCTTGCGCCAGGCAGCCCGGCACGGCGGGGATGTCGTAGATCGGTTTTTCGGGATAGAGCTCGGTGCACTGGCCGCCGGCCCGGTCGAGCACATCGATCAGCTCGCATCTGAGGCCGAGCACGCCGGCCTGGAACGCGGCAAAGAGCCCGACCGGGCCGGCGCCCACGATCAGGACATCGGTGGTGGTGACGGGGGTTGGTGCGAGAGGGGTAGCGGTGGACATTGGGCATGGCGGGCACGCCAGGTGCCCGCAAAAAGACGGTGCAAGGCCCGACTATACCCCGCACATCGCCCGTTTCCGCCCACGCCAGCGTTGCCGGCAGGGCTTTGGCATGGCTTTCCAGGGGGCGCCCGCGTCACGCATGGAGGGGGCGACGGGAGTAGAATGGCCCCATGCAAAACGCCCACGCCATCAATGCCGACCTGCATTGCCATTCCACCGTGTCCGACGGCACGCTGGCGCCGCGCGCCATCGCGGAAATCGCCCGCGACGCGGGTGTCGCGTTCTGGGCCCTGACCGACCACGACGAACTGGGCGGGCAGGCCGAGGCGCGTGCCGCGGCCGAGGAATTCGGCATGCGCTATGTGCCGGGCGTGGAGATCTCGGTGACCTGGGCCGGGCAGACCGTGCATATCGTCGGCCTGCAGATCGACCCGCACTGCCCGGAACTGATCGACGGCCTGACCGATACCCGCTCGGGCCGCGCGCGCCGCGCGCGCGATATTGCCGACGCGCTGGCAAAAGTGGGCATCACAGGCGCCTATGAAGGGGCGCTGCAGCACGTGGGCAACCCGGACCTGATCTCGCGCACGCACTTTGCGCGCTGGCTGGTCGACCAGGGCCGTTGCGCCACCGTGGGCGAGGTCTTCAGCGAGTACCTGTCGGAAGGCCGCCCCGGCTATGTCGGCCACCGCTGGGCCAGCCTGGCCGACGCAGTCGGCTGGATCCGCGCCGCCGGCGGCATCGCCGTGATGGCGCACCCGGGCCGCTACAATTACACCGATACTCAGCACGACGCGCTGTTCGATGAATTCACCGCCCTGGGCGGTGGCGCCGTCGAGGTCGTGACTGGCAGCCACACGCCCGACCAGTACCGCCGCTATGCCGCGGTGGCCCGCCACTACGGGCTGCTGGCCTCGCGTGGCTCGGACTTCCACGGCCCTGGCGAAGGGCGCGTTGAGCTGGGCAAGCTGCCGCCGCTGCCGTCGACGGTGACGCCGGTCTGGCACGACTGGTAGGTGCAAGCCCGGCCTGGCCGGGGTACCCCCCAGATTCCGCTCCGATCTGTCCGAATCCGCCACCCTGGTCCATGTCACAGTACTTCGAGATCCATCCGCTCAATCCGCAGTCGCGCCTGGTCAAGCAGGCCGCCCAGATCCTGCAGAAGGGCGGCCTGATTGCGCTGCCGACCGATTCCAGCTATGCGCTGGCCTGCCGGCTCGACGACAAGGCCGCCGTCGAGCGCCTGCGCCGGCTGCGCGGCATCGATGACCGCCACCACCTGACGCTGATGTGCCGCGACCTGTCCGAGCTCGGCAACTTTGCGCGCGTCGACAACCGGCAGTACCGCTGGCTCAAGGGCGCCACGCCGGGCCCGTACGTGTTCATCCTGGAGGCGACCAAGGAGGTGCCGCGGCGGCTGTCGCACCCGGCGCGCAAGACCATCGGCGTGCGCGTGCCTGAACACGCGATTCCGCTGGCGCTGCTGGGCGAGACCGGCGAGCCGCTGATCTCGGCCACGCTGCAGATGCCGGGCGACGAAGAGCCGCTCAACGACCCGGCGGAAATCCGCGCGCGGCTGGAGAAGCAGCTTGACCTGGTGGTGTGCGGCGGCCCGGCGCCGGCGCAGCCGACCACGGTGATCGACCTGACCGGCGGCGAGCCCGAGCTGATCCGCGCGGGCCGCGGCGACGTCGGGCGCTTCGGGCTCTGACTTCCCCGGGCGCTGCCACCCCGCCTGGCGGGTGCACGAGCGTGCGCCTGGGCGGCGCCGGGCCGTTACAATAGGGGCCATGGATTCCTCCCTTATCCAGACCTTCGCGGTCTATGCCCTGCCGGTGCTGTTCGCCATCACGCTGCATGAGGCCTCGCATGGCTACGTGGCCAAGCTTTTCGGCGACGACACGGCCTATGCGCTCGGGCGCGTCAGCCTGAACCCGATCCGCCATATCGATCCGATCGGCACCATCGCGGTGCCGCTGCTGCTCTACATCATGACCAGCGGCCAGTTCGTGTTCGGCTATGCCAAGCCGGTGCCGGTGGCGTTCGAGCGCCTGCGCAACCCGCGCTGGCACGGCATGTGGGTGGCGCTGGCCGGGCCGGCCAGCAATGTGGTGCAGGCCTTCGTCTGGGTGCTGCTGGCCATCGGCCTGACCTGGGGCGGCGTGCGCGAGCCGTTTTTCGGCGAGATGGCGCTGGCGGGCGTGCGCGTCAACCTGGTGGTGGCAGCCTTCAACCTGTTCCCGGTGCCGCCGCTGGACGGCGGCCGCGTGCTGACCGCGCTGCTGCCGCAGGGCATTGCCCGCGCGGTGTCGCGCATCGAGCCGTACGGCATCTTCGTGGTGCTGGCGCTGGTGGCCGCGGGCGTGATCACCACGATCTGGATGACGCCGGTGGTCAATGTGCTGATGTCGCTGATCGAGCTGATGCTGCGCCCGATCGTGATGCTGCTGCATTGACGTGCAGGGGAACGCCATGACGCTATCGCATGCCGGGCTTTCGGCGCCATCCCCCTGGGTTGCCCGCTGGGCCCGCCTGCTGCGCCCCGGCGCGCGGGTGCTGGACCTGGCCTGCGGCAGCGGCCGCCATGCCGCCTGGCTGGCGGCACGCGGCTACACGGTGCTGGCCGTCGACCGCGACGGCGAGGCCATCGCCGGCCTGCCGGCCGGCGTGACCGGCCGGGTGGCCGACCTGGAGCAGGGCGCCTGGCCGCTGGCCGGCGAGGCGCCGTTCGACGCCATCGTCGTCACCAACTACCTGCACCGGCCGCTGTGGCCGCACCTGGCGGCGGCACTGGCGCCCGGCGGCATGTGGATTTATGAAACCTTTGCCGCGGGCAATGAAACCGTCGGCAAGCCGTCGCGGCCGGATTTCCTGCTGCGGCCGGGCGAATTGCTCGAAGTGGCGCGCCAGCATGGCCTGCGCGTAGTCGCCTATGAGGATGGCCTGGTCGAAGTGCCGAAAACAGCCTTCGTGCAGCGGATATGTGCGGTGCGCGAGGCGGCTGGCGGCGCCGATGCGCCCGCGCCGGCACGCTACCGGCTCGACGCCTGAGCCAGGCACGGCGCTGTCGGCGAGAATGCCGCTGCACACGTTGAAACAGTTGGTATCAACCCCTGTCCGGGCGGCGGTCGAGGCGGCCTGCGGTTCCGGTACAATCCCCTTATTCGCATCCCGAATTCCTTAACGTTATGACACAGATTACCGGCAGCATTGTCGCCATCGTTACCCCGATGCATGAAGACGGCAGCCTGGACTTCCCGGCCCTGCGCGCACTGGTCGACTGGCACGTGGCCGAAGGCACCGACGGCATCGTGATCGTGGGCACCACCGGCGAGTCCCCGACGGTTTCCGTCGAGGAGCACTGCGAACTGATCCGCGTTGCCGTGGAACAGGCCGGCAAGCGCATCCCGATCATCGCGGGCACCGGCGGCAACTCCACCAAGGAGGCCATCGAGCTGACCGCCTTCGCCAAGAAGGTGGGCGCCGATGCGTCGCTGCAGGTCGTGCCGTACTACAACAAGCCGACCCAGGAAGGCATGTACCGGCATTTCCGCACCATCGCCGAAGCGGTGGAGCTGCCGGTGCTGCTGTACAACGTGCCGGGCCGTACGGTCGCGGACATGAACAACGAGACCATCCTGCGCCTGGCGCAGGTGCCGGGCATCGTCGGCGTCAAGGAAGCGACGGGCAATATCGACCGCGCCGCGCAGCTGATCAAGGACGCGCCGGAAGGCTTTGCCATCTACAGCGGCGATGACCCCACCGCGGTTGCGCTGATCCTGCTGGGCGGCCACGGTAATATCTCGGTCACCGCCAACGTGGCACCGCGCAAGATGCACGAGATGTGCGTCGCGGCGCTCAAGGGCGACGTCGTCACCGCGCGCCGCCTGCACATGGAGCTGATCGGGCTGAACAAGGCCATGTTCATCGAGGCCAACCCGATCCCGGTCAAGTGGGCGCTCCAGCAGATGGGCAGGATGGAAGGCGGTATCCGCCTGCCGCTGACCCCTCTGTCCGAGGCCAACCACGACTATGTACGCAAGGCACTGGCCGCCGCCGGCCTGCTGGCCTGATCTTTCGCGGCGTCCTGCTGTCGCACCACCTACTAGGATTGCGTGTCAATGAAACTGAAGCTTAACCGCCGCGGCGCGACGCAAGTCCGCCGCGCCGCCCTGGTTGTGCCCGTGCTCGCCGCTGGCGTGATCACCGGCTGCAGCAGCATCAACGAAGCGATGCAGCCGGACAAGATCGACTACAAGTCGTCGGCCTCGAAGCGCACGCCTACGCTGGATATCCCGCCCGACCTGACCAAGCTGGAGGGCGATCGCCGCTATTCGGTGCCCGATGCGAACGGCACCTCGACGCTGTCGACGTACAGCCAGGCCACCAAGGTGCGCGAGCAGTCCCCGAGCGAGAACGTGCTGCCCTCCGCCCAGGGTATCCGCATGGAGCGCGACGGCAACCAGCGCTGGCTGGTGATCAGCAACGGCATGCGCGGCGACCAGCTGTGGCAGCAGCTGCGCGGCTTCTGGCAGGAAAGCGGTTTCCTGCTGGTGCAGGACTCGCCCGAGACCGGCATCATGGAAACCGACTGGGCCGAGAACCGCGCCAAGATCCCGCAGGACATCATCCGCAACACCATTGGCAAGGTCTTCGACGGCCTGTACTCGACCTCGGAGCGCGACAAGTTCCGCACCCGCGTCGAGCGTTCGCAGAACGGCACGCTGGAGGTCTTCATCAGCCACCGCGGTGCGCAGGAGCAGCTGACCGGCATCGACAAGTCGAGCACGGTCTGGACCCCGCGTCCGGCCGATCCTGAGCTGGAAGCCGAATTCCTGTCGCGCCTGGCCCAGCGCCTGGGCGTGCAGAAGGAACAGGCCGACCGCATGGCCAAGAACCCGGCGGCGGCGGGCAATGCCGCAGCCGCTGCGGGCACGGCCGCCGCTGCTGGCGCTGCTGCTGGTGCCGATGGCGCCGCGCCGGCCAAGTCGTACCTGTCCCAGGTCAACGGCGCTCCGGCGCTGCAGCTGCCCGAACCGTTCGACCGCGCCTGGCGCTCGGTCGGTCTGTCGCTGGACCGCGTGAACTTCACGGTTGAAGACCGCGACCGCGGCCAGGGCCTGTACTACGTGCGCTATGTCGACCCGCGCACCGTTGCCGACAGCCGTGGCTTCTTCTCCAAGCTGTTCACCAAGCCGGAAGATTCCAAGACCGCCAAGAAGTATCGCGTGTCGCTCAAGGGCACGGGCAGCGGCACGCTGGTGACGGTGCTCAACGATGCCGGCCAGCCTGAGAACGGCGAAATCGGCAAGCGCATCCTGTCGCTGATCGACGAGCAACTGCACTGAGCCGGCGCATGACTGCTGGCATGCCAGCCGGCCGTCCTGGCCGGTGCCTGGCGGGGAGGGCGCGGCCATGATGCGCTTCGCCTTCCTCGGCAGTGGCAGCGAGGGCAACTCGCTGCTGATCGAATCCCGCGAAGACACCACCACCACGCGCGTGCTGCTCGACTGCGGCTTCGGCATCCGCGAGACCGCGCGGCGCCTGGAGCGCCTGGGCGTCGCGCCGGACCAGCTCGACGCCGTGCTGGTGACGCACGAGCATGGCGACCACGTCGGCTCGGCCTACGCCTTTGCCGCCCGCCACCGCCTGGCGGTGTACACCAGCCACGGCACCTGGCTGGCGACCTCGCACCTGCGCGGCGCCGATGCGGCCGACGTGCGCGTCTGCGGCGCCGACCATGCCTTTGCCATCGGCGGACTGCAGGTGCTGCCGTACACCGTGCCGCACGATGCGCGCGAGCCGCTGCAGTTCGTCTTGTCGGACGGGCAGGCAAGGCTGGGTGTGTTGACCGATGCAGGCATGGAGACGCCTTACGTGACGGCGCGCCTGGCAGGCGTGGATGCGCTGGTGCTGGAATGCAACCATGACCGCGAGATGCTGCGCAATTCGGTCTATCCGGCTTCGCTGAAGCGGCGCATCGGCGGGGACTTCGGCCACCTGGCCAATGAAGTGGCGGCCAGTATCCTGGCGCAAGTTGCCCATGCCGGCCTGAACCGCGTGGTCGCGGCCCACCTCAGCAAGCAGAACAATACGCGTGAGCTGGCAACGGGGGCGCTGGCAATGGCATTGGGTGCGTTGCCGTCCGAGGTGCTGGTGGCAGACCAGGACGAGGGCCTGGACTGGCAGGCGGTGCGCGCCTGAGGGATGCGTGGATTCGGCAGGGCGCAGTGCGGTAGCAGCGCCCAAATAAAAAAACCGGCCCGAAGGCCGGTTTTTTCATCGGTCAGGAACCGATTACTGCTTGGCAGCCGGAGCCGAAGCGTCAGCAGCCGGAGCCGAAGCGTCAGCAGCCGGAGCAGCAGCAGCCGGAGCGGCCGGGGCTTCAGCAGCGGGAGCCGAAGCTTCAGCGGCCGGAGCGGCAGCAGCCGGAGCAGCCGTGTCAGCGGCCGGAGCGGCAGCTTCTTCCTTCTTGCCGCAAGCGGCGAGAGCAACAGCGGCCAGCAGCGATGCGATCAGGAGAGACTTCTTCATTGTTCGTCCTTTAACTTGTAATAACGGAAAACAGGCGATGAATAATTACCGGTAATTATCGCTCTTGAACTGCAAAATAGAGGCCCTCCCGGGTCCCGATAAATGCAATGGTCCACAGTACTAGCCAGCCAACAATTATATCCGCGTTTTCCCGGCTTGTGTAGCGCCGAAATTTACTGATTCGCAATGTTACGTATTATTACAGCCGCGGGCCCAATTGCAGCCATCCTTCCAGCGTCCAGTGATGGAAAGTTTCCATCAGATCGGGTAGGTCCGCGCAAGCCGCAACATCTTCGCTACTAAGCTGCCGATAATCGGCCAACTTTTTCAGCCATTGCATCAGTTCGGCCGGCGGCTCGTAGGCTTCTCCATTGAGGAAGAAATTCGCGCGGTCGTAAAGCGCAATCGATGCTGATGGCAGTACCACACCATGGCGGGCCGCCAGTGTCGCATAACGGCGCAACGGCATGTCGGGTATCTCTGCAAATTCAACGCCAGGTTTGGGTTCTGACAGATGGCTGCCGAGGAATTCGGACACCATCTGGCTATTCCATTGCAACGCCTTGAGCCGCTCGGCGACTGCCTTGGCCATGCCGGCGGGTAACTGCGCGGGCCGCGTGGCGGCGCGCTCGCCGGCGTCGGCATAACGGCCGCCGAGGTCTTCATTGTCTTCGACCGTTTCAGACAGCCAGGCCAGGAAATGCCCGGCCAGCTCGCGGTAGGCCGGCGCGCGGAAGCCGATCGAGCAGGTCATGCATTCGCCTTCGGCAATGCCATCGTGCGCATATTGCGGCGGCAGGTAGAGCATGTCGCCGGGTTCGAGCACCCATTCCTGTTCTGCGTTGAAGTCGGCGAGGATCTTCAGCGGCATGTCCGGGATCAGCTCAAGGCTGGTCTGCGACGAAATGCGCCAGCGGCGCCGGCCCGAGACTTGCAGCAGGAACACGTCGTAGGAGTCGAAATGCGGGCCCACGCCGCCGCCGTCGGTGGCGTAGCTGATCATCAGGTCGTCCAGGCGCGCGTCCGGCACGAAACGGAAGCGGCCCATCAGTTCCGCCGCGGCGGCGTCATGCAGATTTACCCCTTGCACCAGCAGGGTCCACTGGCGGGCCTTGACGCCGGGCAGGTTTTCGCGCGCAAATGGGCCATGCGCGAGTTTCCAGCGGTTACGGAAGTGCGTCACCAGGCGCGATTCGACGTCATCGCTGTCGGCCAGGTCGAAAAGAGCCTCGCGCGACACAGGCGGCACGATTCCGGGTACTGCCTGTCGAATCAGCAGGGGCTTGCGATGCCAGATATCCCGCATGAATGCAGCAGGCGTCATGCCACCAAGCAGGTCGAGCGGAGTGTCTGGATCGACGGGGCCAGGGGGCAGGGCCTGCGCGTATAATGCGGAATCGTTCATGGAGTCAAGAATTGAAAATCGCTAAGAATACTGTGGTGTCCGTGATGTACAAGCTGTCGGACGCGCAAGGCAATCTGATCGAGGAGTCAGATGAAGCCATGGTTTATTTGCACGGCGGGTATGATGGCACGTTCCCCAAGATCGAGGAAGCGCTCGACGGTCATGACGCGGGCTTCGAGACCCAGTTGCAGCTGGAGCCGGAAGACGCGTTCGGCGACTATGACGCCGATATGGTGAAGGTCGAGCCGCGCAACCGCTTCCCCGAGCCGCTGGAAGTCGGCATGCAGTTCGAAGGCATGCCCGAAGATGGCGACGAAGAGGACTCCGTCATCTACACCGTGACCGACGTGGCCGAGGACAAGGTCGTGCTGGATGGCAACCATCCGCTGGCCGGCATGGCGCTGCGCTTCTGGCTGAAGGTCTCCGAAGTCCGCGAGGCCACCGCCGAGGAAATCGAGCACGGCCACGCCCATGGCGCCTCGGGCGTTGAAGTCGTCGATGAGGATGAGGACGACGACACGCCGCGCACGCTGCACTGATCGCGCTGCACGGTTCGTATTCCGCACCCCAGGAAAAAGCCGGCCGCAGCCGGCTTTTTCGTTGTCGGGCCGGCGAGCGGTCTCAGCGCGGTGCCGGTGCGTCCTTGAGCATGACCGCGAACGGTGAGGCCGCGCCCGGCGTGATCACCAGTTCGGCCCATTGCGAGACCGTGTTGGCGGGCAGTGACACACGCGTGAAGTTCTGCATGACCTTGCCGGCCGCATCGCGCAGCGGCTTGTCGATGCCGAAGCCGTTGTCCGCCCCGTTGGCCCCGTTCCCGCCCGCATGCACCAGCAGCACCTGGCCGCGGAAACGACCGGCCAGCTCGCGCAGCTGGCGCTTGAATTCCAGGTAGCCGTCGCGGGTGCGGTGGCGCATGAAGCCGTCCAGCAGCGTCGGGCGGCCTTTCTTCTCCCAGCCGTTGGCAAAATGCGGGTCGGCGTGGACCACCACCACGATGCCGTTCAGGTCGCGTTGCCGCGCCACCGAGAACGCGCGCGCCAGCCACTGGCGGTTGGCCTCGCGCCGGTCCTCGAACTCGCCGTTGCGCCCGCCTTCGTCGCGGTAGTGGTTGTTGTCACCCGGCAGGTTCATGCCGACGAGCAGGATATCGGCCACCTCCATGCGCATGTTCTCGCGGAAGCTGCGGAACAGCGCCTGGTCCGACTGCCGGTGCAGCGGTCGCGGATGCCGGCCGAGCGTGGCGTCCTCGGGGAAGAACAGCTCACGCAGCCGGTTCAGGCGCTCGACCGCGTCAAAGCCGCCGTTGACCGGCAGCCGGCATTCGGACCAGTCGGTCTCGCCGGGCACGTAGACCAGCGGCAGCGGCGACTGGTCCAGCAATTGCTGGCGGTTGCCCAGCACCGCATCGCTGCACGACTCCGTATCGCCCTTGATGCCGCCGGCATGAATGACCAGGTCCAGCTTGCGCTCGCCGAAGTAGTCGAGCAGTGCCGCCGCGTTGGCCTCCGCGGCCGGCCACTGGGGCAGGTCGGCGATCAGCGCGATGCGCGTCAGCTTTGGCCTGGCCGGTGCCTTGCCGGCGCGGCCCGCGGGCGCGGCCGATGCCATGCCGGCCGTGCAAAGCAGCGGCAGCAGCATGGCAAGCAGGGCACGGCGTGCAGCGTTCATGCGGCGTCGAGCGCCTCGCCTGCCAGTGCCTTGAGCCGGTACAGCGCCTCCAGCGCTGCGCGCGGCGTCAGGGTGTCGGGATCCAGGTTGGCCAGCGCATCGACCAGCGCGGCCTGTTCGGGTGCGAGCGTGGGTGCCAGCGGCGCGGGCACGGCCGACGGGGCAGCGCCGAAGTCGTCCTCGTCGTCATCCGGCGTTGGCGGTGCCGCGAACAGGTCCAGCTGCGGCGTGGGCGTGGCGTCGGCCGATTGCTGCTCCAGCCAGGCCAGGTGCTTGCGCGCGGCGCGGATCACCGGCTGCGGCACGCCGGCCAGCTGCGCTACCTGCAGGCCGTAGCTCTGGCTGGCGGGGCCGTCCTGCACTGCGTGCAGGAAGACAATGCCATCGCCATGCTCGACCGCCGACAGGTGCACGTTGGCTGCCTGCGGAAACTCTTGCGGCAGCTGCGTCAGCTCGAAGTAATGCGTGGCGAAGAGGGTATGGCTGCGGTTGTGCGACAGCAGGTGACGCGCGATCGCCCAGGCCAGCGCCAGCCCGTCGAAGGTCGACGTGCCGCGCCCGATCTCGTCCATCAGCACCAGCGAAGCCGGGGTCGCGTGGTGCAGGATGCCGGCGGCCTCGGTCATCTCGACCATGAAGGTGGAGCGGCCGCCCGCGAGGTCATCGGCGGCGCCGATGCGGGTAAAGATGCGGTCGATCGGCCCGATCACCGCGCGCCGCGCCGGCACGTAGGCGCCGACACAGGCCAGCAGCACGATCAGCGCGGTCTGGCGCATGAAGGTCGACTTGCCGCCCATGTTCGGGCCGGTGATCAGCAAGAGCTTGCGCGCTTCGTTGAGCTGGCAGTCGTTGGCGATGAACGCCACCGACTCGGCCGCGAGTTGGCCTTCGACCACCGGGTGGCGGCCCTGCACGATGTCGACCACGTTCTCGGCGACGCGCTCAGGCGCGGACCAGTCCAGCGTCTGTGCGCGCTCGGCCAGTGCCGTCAGCACGTCCAGGCGCGCCAGCGCGCCCGCCACCCGCTGCAACTCGCCGATGTGCGGCAGCAGCGCCTGCAGCAGGCCGTCGTAGAGCTGCTTCTCGCGCGCGAGCGCGCGGTCTTGCGCCGACAGCGCCTTGTCTTCGAAGGCCTTCAGCTCAGGCGTGATGTAGCGCTCGGCATTCTTCAGCGTCTGGCGGCGGCGGTAGTCGTCGGGCACCTTGTCGGCCTGGCCGTTGGTGACCTCGATATAGAAGCCATGCACGCGGTTGAACTCGACGCGCAGGTTGGCAATGCCGGTACGGGCGCGTTCGCGCGTTTCCAGGTCGATCAGGAACTGGCCGCAGTTCTCGGAGATGTCGCGCAGTTCATCCAGTCCGGCATCGTAGCCGCGCGCGATCACGCCGCCGTCGCGCACCACGGTGGCCGGCTCTTCGGCCACGGCGCGCACCAGCAGGTCCAGGCAGTCCTGCGGCACGGCCAGGTCGTGCAGGGTCTGCGCCAGCAAGGTGCTGCCCTGGTCATCTCGGATGCAGGCCTGCACGTCCGGCAGCGCGCGCAAGGTGTCGCGCAGCGAGGACAGGTCGCGCGGCCGCGCATTGAGCAGCGCCAGCCGCGAGGTGATGCGCTCGACGTCGGCCAGCCGGCGCAGCGCCGTGCGCAGGGCATCGGTGCCCTGGTCGATCAGCACGCCGATGGCCTGCTGGCGTGCCTGCGGCAGCGCCGGGTCGCGCAGCGGGTGGTGCAGCCAGTGGCGCAGCGCGCGGCTGCCCATGGCCGTGCAGCAGGTGTCCAGCAGCGAGAACAGCGTCGGCGACTCGCCGCCGCGCAGGGTCTCGGTCAGTTCCAGGTTGCGCCGCGTGGCGGAATCCAGGCCGACGTACTCCGATTCGCGCTCGACCTTCACGCCCTGCACATGGCGCAACGACTGGCCCTGCGTGGTGGCCGCGTAGTTCAGCAGCGCGCCGGCCGCGCCCAGCGCGGCACCCAGCCCGGCACAGCCGAACGGGTCCAGGCTGGCCACGCCCAGCTGCTCGCGCAGCCGGCGCGTGCCGGCGTCCTGGTCGAAATGCCATTCGGGCAGGCGGGTACGCGCGCACGCCAGCGCGGGCAGCTCGATGCCATCGGCATACAGCAGCTCGGCCGGGCGGATGCGCTCCAGCTCGGGGCCCAGCTGCGCTGCTTCGCATTCCATCAGGCGCAGCTCGCCGCTGGCCAGGTTCAGCCATGCCAGCCCGGTCTTGCTGACGCCGCGGCGCGTGGTCTGCTGGTGCACCGCCATCAGGAAGGTATCGGCCTTGTCCGGCAGCAGCGCGGCGTCGGTGAGCGTGCCCGGGGTGACGATGCGCACCACCTTGCGCTCCACCGGCCCCTTGCTGGTGGCCGGGTCGCCGATCTGCTCGCAGATCGCCACGGATTCGCCCAGCTTCACCAGGCGCGCCAGGTACTGGTCCGCCGAGTGGAAGGGGATGCCGGCCATGCGGATCGGCACCCCATTGGAGGCGCCGCGCGCGGTCAGCGTGATGTCGAGCAGGCGCGCGGCCTTTTCGGCATCGTCGTGGAAGAGTTCGTAGAAGTCACCCATGCGGTAGAACAGCAGGGTGTCGGGGTGGTCTGCCTTGATGCGCAGGTATTGCTGCATCATTGGCGTGTGGCGGCTTGCGGCCGAATCTGCCTGCGCCTGTTCCGGGTCGGTTTTCTTCTGCAATCCCATTGCCATTCAGCCTGTCTGGCGGTGGGCCTGCGTGATGCCGCCCGCTCCGCTCGGATCGCCGCCTTGCGCAAGCCGGATAGCGGCCGCGCGGGGCGTCCGGGCGGTCATCCGACGGCCTGGGGCCGGGGCGCGAAGGGGCGTTTTCGAATATGGACGATATGGTACAGCACGGGGCAGCGGTTGCCGCGCCGCGCGGGCCGGATCCGGCCCGGCGGCGGGGTCAGCGGCGTGCCGTCAGCGGAACACCAGCACCGGCACGTCGCTGTGTGTCAGTACCTTCTGCGTCTCGCTGCCCAGCAGCAGCCCGCTGATGCCCTTGCGGCCGTGCGAGGCCATGAAGATGACGTCGCAACCGAGGTCCCGCGCGGCGTTGATGATGCCGTGATACGGGGCGCTGGCGGCCGAGACGTGGCCCGCGCAGGGGACGCCGGCCATTGCCGCCGCGGCCTCGATCTTGACCAGTTCCTGGCGCGCCAGTGCTTCCACGCGTTGCTGGAACACTTCGCGCCGCTCATGGGTGCTGTCGCTGCCCACCATGTAGGGGTAGGTCTCCACGCACATGTAGGGCGTCAGGCGCGCGGAGGCGGTGCGGGCAAACTGGATGGCGGCGGACACGGCCTTGTGGGAAAGCTCGGAACCGTCGACGGGCAGCAGGATGTGCTTGAACATAGGGGCCTTGGTAAAGGGAAAACGGAAGAAGTGCGGGAGTAGGGGGCGAAGTTCAATTGGCCAGCGCGCGCCCCACGATCAGCGGGTCGGGCTGCCCGATGGCAGTGGTGTCCCGGTTGCCGTAGGGGAAGCGCGACAGGATGGCGCGCAGCGCATTGAGCCGCGCGCGCTTCTTGCAGTCCGAGCGGATGACCGTCCACGGCGCATCGGCGGTGTCGGTGTGGGCGAACATGGCCTCCTTGGCCTGGGTGTATTCGTCCCATTTGTCCAGCGAGGCAAGGTCGACCGGGCTCAGCTTCCATTGCTTGAGCGGGTGGATCTCGCGCTCGCGGAAGCGCCGGCGCTGTTCCTTCTGGCTGACCGAGAACCAGAACTTGAACAGGTGGATGCCGCTGCGCACCAGATGCCGCTCGAAGTCCGGCGCCTGCTGCAGGAAGTCCTGGTATTCGCGCTGCGAGCAGAAGCCCATCACGTGCTCAACGCCGGCGCGGTTGTACCAGGAGCGGTCGAACAGCACGATCTCGCCGGCCGACGGCAGGTGCTGCACATAGCGCTGGAAGTACCATTGCCCGCGCTCGGCCTCGGTGGGTTTTTCCAGCGCCACCACGCGCGCGCCGCGCGGGTTCATGTGTTCCATGAAGCGTTTGATGGTGCCGCCCTTGCCGGCGGCGTCGCGCCCTTCGAATACGATCACCACGCGCTGGCCGGTCTCGCGCACCCAGGCCTGGAACTTGAGCAGCTCCACCTGCAGGCGGTACTTCTGCTTTTCATAATTGCGCCGCGACATCAGGTTCTGGTACGGGTACGCGCCTTCGCGCCAGCCCGCGGACAGCTCGTCGTCCGGGTGGCGCTTGCGGCCGGCCTGCCACGCGGCGGGATCGCCTTCGAGGATCAGGCTGCGCAGCTGCGCGGCCTCGTCGGGCGCCAGGCCGTCAAGCAGCGTGCGCATGGCGTCGAGCATGTCGGCGCCGTTGCCTGCGCGGCTGGCCAGGATGTCCTGCATGCTGCTGGCCGCCAGCTGCACCGAGGCGTCGACGGCGCTGTCGACTTCGTTGCGCTGGGCTGAAAGCGCCGAGTTGGTGGGCAGCACGTCACCCCTGGCCGTGGCGCGGGCACGTGGCGCGGTGGCGGTGTGGGAGGATTGGATGGTGTCGCGATCTGTCATCTGCGGTCCTCCGTCAGGCTGCGGTGTTGCGCAGGATCGCGTAGAGCTGGTCCTTGAGCAGGAGTTTCTCTTTCTTCAGCCGCTCGATCTCGAAGGTGGAGGCCGGCACCAGCCCCGACTCCATGTTGTGGATTTCCTGGTCCAGCGCGTTGTGGCGGTGGAACAGGCGCGCGAAGCGGGCATCCTGGGTCTTCAGGGTGGTGATCTGGTCGCGGTATTCGGGAAACATGCTGGCTCTCCTGATGGATCCGCGCGCACGGGGCGTGGCGCATGGTTTCATTTTGGGGAGGGCAGGGTGGGGCGACCTTGACGAGGATCATGGCCGTCTCGGGAATGAGAAAGGTCTGCAGTGCCGGGTGCGGTGGCACGCGGGGCGCACCATGCAAAAAGCCCGCCGGGGTGCGGCGGGCGTCGGGGTGTGGCTGATCTGGCCGTCAGGCCATGTGCCGGTGTCAGGCGGCGGGCTTGGCGTTGTCCAGCGAGAACGGCGACAGCAGGCGCACCATCTGGGCGAACGCCTTGGGATTGCCGGCCAGCACTTCGCCCTGTTCCATCTGGCGCGGCTCGCCGGCGTAGTTGCCGACCAGGCCGCCCGATTCGGTGATCAGCAGCATGCCTGCAGCCATGTCCCACGGCTGCAGGCCGCGCTCGAAGAAGCCGTCCAGGCGGCCGCAGGCCACATAGGCCAGGTCCAGCGCGGCGGCGCCCGGGCGGCGCAGGCCGGCGCAGTTGCGGGTCATCAGCGCGAACAATTCCATGTATTCGTCCAGGCCTTCCAGGTCGCGGAACGGGAAGCCGGTGCCGATCAGGCAGTCGGCCAGCTTGTCGCGGCGCGTAACGCGGATGCGGCGGTTGTTCAGGAAGGCGCCGGCGCCCTTGCTGGCGGTGAAGAGCTCGTCGCGGGTCGGGTCGTAGACCACGGCCTGCACGGGCGTGCCGCGGTGCAGCTGGGCGATCGAGACCGCGTATTGCGGGAAGCCGTGGATAAAGTTGGTGGTGCCGTCCAGCGGGTCGATGACCCAGGTGTACTCGTGGGAGTCTTCACCCTCGGCCCAGGACTGGCCGGATTCTTCCGCTAGAATGCCGTGTTCCGGGTAGGCCGTGCGCAGGATCTCGATCACCGCGGCTTCGGCGGCGCGGTCCACCTCGGTGACAAAATCGTTGTGTTGCTTGCGCGAGACGCGCACCAGATCGACGTCGAGCGACGCGCGGTTGATGATGGATCCCGCCTTGCGGGCCGCCTTGATGGCGATATTGAGCATCGGATGCATGAATCTCTCCAGGCCGGCCACGACGACGCGGCGGGGCGCAAAAGCGCCGCACGCCCGCTCATGGGCAGCTGACAACACAACGGATTGTAGAAGAACGTCGGGCGTCGCCGGTTCTGCTGCAAATGTGCCGCGAGAGTCTCGCGAGCAAGCAAAAACCTGGCGCCGCGCCAAAGAAGAACCCCGAATTGTATATGAACCCGGCAATTGATACGAGCCAGCCCGTTGCCGATGGCAACAGCGGTGATACCGGCGGCAACGCTTTTGGCCGCGTGCGCTTCGTGCTGGTCGAAACCAGCCACCCGGGCAACGTGGGCTCGGTGGCGCGCGCGATCAAGACCATGGGCTTCGGCAGCCTGGTGCTGGTCTCGCCACGCGAGCCGGATGTGCTGCGGCACTCCGACGCCGTCGCCATGGCCAGCGGCGCCGACGATGTGCTGGCAGGCGCGCTCATCGTCGATCAGGTCGACGCGGCGCTGGCCGGCGCCGCGCTGACCGTGGCGATGACCGCGCGCCACCGCGAATTCGGCCCGCCGCGGCTGCTGCCGCGCGCGGCAGCGGAACGTGCGCGCCAGACGCTGTCCGGCAGCGGCGGCGTTGCCTTCGTGTTCGGCAACGAGCGCTATGGCCTGCCCAATGAAGTGGTCGAGCGCTGCAACGCAGTCACCCATATTCCCGCCAACCCCGCCTATACCTCGCTCAACCTGGCGCAGGCAGTGCAGCTCATCGCCTACGAGATGCGGCTGGCGCTGCTGGAGGCGGCCCCGGACGCCGTCGCCAATATCGGCTATGCTGGTGAGCCGGCCACGGCCGAGCAGGTCGAGGCCATGTTCGGCCATCTGCAGACGGGCCTGGAGGCAATCGGTTTTCTCGATCCGTCCAACCCGCGCAGGCTGATGACCCGGCTGCGCCGGCTGCTGGCACGCAGCGGCCTGGAGCGCGAGGAAGTGAATATCCTGCGCGGCATCGCCAAGCATATGCTGATCGCCGCGCAGAACCAGCCGGGCCCGCACAAGGACCGGTGACAGGAGCAAGGACAGTGGCAGCAAACCGGAGCGATTCGATGCAGGGCGAGGCAGGCACGCGCGGCAAGCGCGCGTGCTGTCGCCCCGCGGCTGCGGGTTTGCGCAGGCCCGGGCGATGTTGATCGCAGCATCGCCGCAATGTCCCTGACGGATCAGGGGCCAAACACCGGTACCCCAAGCGGGCCCGGCAAATCACTTACACTCCCTGATCCCGTCCCCACCGGCCACTGACCTCGCCGGCGACCCTGCCCCGGGCACCAGCCCGCGTGGCGCGGCGCACGGCGCGGCAACACGACACGACCAAGATGTTCTCTCGCCTGAAGGAAGATATCGACACCATCATGCTGCGCGATCCCGCCGCGCGCAGCCGCCTGGAAGTGCTGACCTGCTACCCCGGCCTGCATGCCGTGGTGTTCCACCGCTTTGCGCATCGATGCTGGAACGCGGGCTTCCACTGGCTGGGGCGTTGGATCTCGCACTGGGCGCGGTTTTTCACCGGCATCGAAATCCATCCGGCGGTCAAGCTGGGCCGGCGCGTGTTCATCGACCACGGCATGGGCGTGGTGATCGGCGAGACCGCCGAGATCGGCGATGACTGCACCATCTACCAGGGCGTGACGCTGGGCGGCACCTCGCTGTACAAAGGCCAGAAGCGGCACCCCACGCTGGGCGCCAACGTGGTGGTGAGCGCGGGCGCCAAGGTGCTGGGCGGATTCGTGGTGGGCGACGGCGCGCGCGTGGGCTCCAACGCGGTGGTGCTCAAGCCGGTGCCGCCGGGCGCGACCGCCGTGGGCATCCCGGCACGCATCATCCTGCCGGATGCGCCATCGGCGCAGCAGGGTGCCAAGCAGGAGTTCTCGGCCTATGGCATCACGCCCAATGCGGACGATCCGGTGTCGCTGGCGCTCAAGAGCCTGATCGACAATGCGGGGCGCCAGCACGACCGCATCGAGGCGGTGCTGGCCGCGCTCGACCGGCTTGGCGAACACCTGGAGAATACGCCGAACGATCCCTTCGATGCGAGCGAACTGCGCAGGCTGATGAAGTGAGCGGGAAAGGGGCCGGGCCGGCGCTGCCGCTCAGTCGGTCTGCGGCAACAGGCGGAAGCCGTCGCGATCTAGTTGCAGCACCGCGGCGCGCGGATGGGCGCCGTCCAGGTCCCAGTCAGTGAGTACCCAGCGCACGCCGGCGGCTTCCTCATGCCGTGCCGGGCGGTGCGTGTGTCCATGCACCAGCAGCGACGCACCGGCGGCGCCGAGCAACTCGGCCGCGGCCGCGGGCGCCACGTCACCATAAATCACCGGAACGGCCGCTCCCGCGCTCAACTGCCTGGCGCGGTTGCCTTCACTGTCTGCCCGCAGCTTGCGGGCGATCGACAGACGCGCGCTCAGCGGCAGTGCCAGGAACACGCGTTGCACCCAGCGCTTGCGGGTCCAGCGGCGGAAGCGGTTATAGCGTTCGTCGTCGATGCACAGCATGTCGCCGTGGCTCAGCACCACGCGCTGGCCGGCACAGTGGATCACGGCGGGGTCGGGCAGCAGGCTGGCACCGGCAGCGCTGGCGAAGCGCTGGCCCAGCAGGAAGTCGCGGTTGCCGTGCATCAGGTACACAGCCACGCCGCGCGCTGCCAGTGCGCGCAGGGCTGCGGTCACGCGCTGCGCGAAGGGCGAGTCGGTTTCTTCGTCGCCGATCCAGAATTCAAAGAAGTCGCCCAGGATGAACAGCGTGCGCGCGTGCTGCGCGGCGCGCTCGAGCGTGCGCTCGAAGGCCGCCAGCGTGCGGGGCATGCCGGGCGTCAGGTGCAGGTCTGAAATGAACCACGCCGGCGCCTGTGCCTCGAAGGGACCGGCCACCGGCGTGTGGGGGATTGCGGTCATGCGCGGTGTCGGAAGGGGAATGCCGGCACGTGGATGCGCACGGAACCGCAATCGTCAGGCATCGGCTTACTCGACGATGACGGCCTTCTCGATCACCACGTCTTCCAGCGGCACGTCCTGGTGGAAGCCCGAGCTGCCGGTGCGCACGCCCTTGATCTGGTCGACCACGTCGGTGCCTTCCACGACCTTGCCGAACACGGCATAGCCGAAGCCCTGCGGCGTGGGCGAGGAGAAGTTCAGGAAGTCGTTGTCGACCACGTTGATGAAGAACTGGGCGGTGGCCGAGTGCGGGGCGTTGGTGCGCGCCATGGCCACGGTGTAGCGGTCGTTCTTCAGGCCGTTGCCGGCTTCGTTCTCGATCGGGGCGTCGGTGCCCTTTTGCTTCATGCCGGGCTCGAAGCCGCCGCCCTGGATCATGAAGTTCTTGATCACGCGGTGGAAGATGGTGTTGTCGTAGTGGCCCTTGCGCACGTACGACAGGAAGTTCTCGACCGACTTCGGGGCCTTTTCGGCGTCGAGTTCAATGGTGATGACACCCTGGTTGGTGTGGAGCTGGACCTTGGACATGGGATTTCCTCTGTTCGGTAGTGTTATTTGACGACGGTGGCCGACTCGATCACGATCGGCGCGGCCGGCACATTGCGCATGGGGCCGTAGGCCGTGGTCGGCACGCTCTTGATCTTGTCGATCGTCTCCATGCCTTCCACCACCTTGCCGAACACTGCGTAGCCGTTGCCGTCCGGCTGCGGGTAGTCGAGATTCGGATTATCCACCACATTGACGAAGAACTGCGCGGTGGCCGAGTTGGGGTCGCTGGTGCGTGCCATGGCCACCGTGCCGGCCTTGTTCTTCAGGCCGCCGCGGGCTTCCAGCGGGATCGGAGCACGGGTGGGCTTTTCCTTCATGTCGCGGTCGAAGCCGCCGCCCTGCACCATGAAGCCATTGATCACGCGATGGAAGATGGTGCCACTGTAGAAGCCGCTCTTCACATATTCCAGGAAGTTCGCGACGGTCCTGGGCGCGGCCTCGGGGTAGAGCTCGACGGTGAACTTGCCGGCACTGGTGACGAACTGGACGCGCTCGGCGGCCTGCTGAGCCAGCGCGCTGAACGAGTACAGTGCCAGGGCGCCTGCGGTCAGGCCGGCCAGGACGATGCGGCGGGAACGGATCATGAAGGAACTCCGGTATGTCTGGATGATGCACATGGTCCGGGCGCGCCGCGCCCGGACCTTGGGATGAGTGGCCGTCAGTTGGCTGCAGGGGCGCTGGCAGGTGCCTGGCGCTGCGTTGGCGGCGCCTTGCGGCCGGTGCCGGCGGGCGCCGCCGGCTTGGCCGGCGCCGCGGCATCAGGGTTCAGCTGGCGCAGGCCGGCACTGGCGCGGGTATCGCCCGGATTGCGGCGCAGCGCTTCGGCGTAGGCCTGCTCGGCCAGGCGGCGGTAGACGTCGCCCAGGTTGGTATAGCCGATGGCAAAGCCCGGCTTGACTTCGGTGGCCAGCAGCAACTCGGCCTCGGCGCGCTTCAGGTCGCCGCGCTTGGCGTAGAGCAGCGCCAGGTTGTTGTGGGGCTCGGGCAGTTCCGGGAACTCCTGCGCCATTTCGGCAAAGGCCTGGATGGCGGCGTCCTCGCGGCCGGACTGGGCCAGGGCCCAGGCGCGCTGGAAGCGTGCCTGCGCATTGCGCGGGTTGGCGGCCAGCACGCGGTCGAAGCCCTTGATGGCTTCGTCGTAACGGCGCGCGTTGGCCGCCTGCTGGGCCTCGCTCATGCCAGGATCGGTCGACTGGATGCCGCCGACCGGCGTCGTCGGCGCGGCCAGCGACAGCGGGCCGTTCTGCGCGTAGGCAGGGGCCGCCAGCGCGGCGGCCAGGGCCAGCAGGGGCAGTACGGCGCGATGGCCGCGTCGGCGCGCGGGGGCGGCGAACATGGCAGAAGACGGGGAGGGCAGCGGCAGGCTCATTGAGGACAGGTCCGTTATACTCCGCGGCATTCTAGCAAAGCGGCAAGTCCGGCACGAAGGCGATGACATCGGGGCAGCGGGCGCGGCATCTCGCGCGGCGCTGGCGGCGCCGTGCCGGAGGCAACCAGCGCAGCGCCTTCCGGTAAGATATGGGGCGCGACGGAATTGCGCCAGTGGCCGCGTTGCCGCCGGCGGCCTGCCAGGCGCCGGGCAACCGGCGCCACGGCCCGTGCTGCCTGCTGTGCGAACCCCGGCAGTCTCCTCTCACCACTCACTTCGTTTCATGCAGCTTCTGAACATCTACAACACGCTCGCGCGTGAGAAACAGCCATTCGTGCCAATCGAACCCGGCAAGGTCCGCATGTATGTGTGCGGCATGACGGTGTACGACTATTGTCACGTTGGCCACGCTCGCGTGATGGTGGTGTTCGACATGGTGCACCGCTGGCTGCGTGCCGCCGGCTACGAGGTGACGTATGTGCAGAACATCACCGACATCGACGACAAGATCATCCGCCGCGCGGCCGAGAACGGCGAGACCATCGGCGAGCTGACCACGCGCTTCATCCAGTACATGCACGAGGATGCCGCCGCGCTGGGCGTGATCCGCCCCGACCACGAGCCGCGCGCCACCGACTACGTGCCGCAGATGCTCGACATGATCGGCAAGCTGGAAGCCAAGGGCCTGGCCTACCAGGCCAGCGACGGCGACGTGAACTATTCGGTGCGCAAGTTCGCCGGCTACGGCAAGCTCTCGGGCAAGTCGCTGGAAGACCTGCGCGCCGGCGAGCGTGTCAGCGCCAACGACGCCAAGCAGGACCCGCTCGACTTCGTGCTTTGGAAGTCCGCCAAGGCCAGCGAGCCGCCCGAGAGCAAGTGGGACTCGAAGTGGGGCGCCGGCCGCCCGGGCTGGCACATTGAATGCTCCGCCATGAGCTGCACGCTGCTGGGCGAGCATTTCGACATCCATGGCGGCGGGGCAGACCTGCAGTTCCCGCACCACGAGAACGAGATTGCGCAGTCTGAAGGCGCCAGCGGCAAGCCCTTCGTCAACATGTGGATGCACAACGGCTTCGTGCGCATCAACGACGAAAAAATGTCCAAGTCGCTTGGCAATTTCTTCACCATCCGCGAGGTCCTGAAGTCGTACGACGCCGAGGTCGTGCGCTTCTTCATCCTGCGCGCGCACTACCGCAGCCCGCTGAACTACAGCGACGCGCACCTGGACGATGCGCGTCACGCCCTGACACGCCTGTACACGGCGCTCAAGGACAGCCAGCCGGGCGGCTGCGCGGTGGACTGGGACGAGCCGCACGCCAGGCGCTTTGCCGAGGCCATGGGCGACGACTTCAACACGCCGATTGCGATGTCGGTACTGTTCGATCTGGCCAGCGAGATCAACCGCACCGGCTCGACCGCGGCTGCGCGCCAGCTCAAGGGGCTGGCAGGCACGCTGGGCCTGCTCGAGCGCGATCCGCATACCTTCCTGCAAGGCGGCAGGTCCGACGACGGCATCTCGCCGGAACAGATCGAGACCCTGATCGCCGCGCGCAAGACCGCCAAGGTGGAGCGCAACTTTGCCGAAGCGGACCGCATCCGTGCGCAACTGCTGGAAGCTGGCATCGTGCTGGAAGACAAGCCGGGCGGTGCCACCGAGTGGAGGCGTGCTTGAACGCTGCCGCGCGCAAGCCCGCCATCGCCACGCCTCCCGCCACGAGGGGCCGGGTGAAGGCGGCCGGTCCGCGCCCGGGCAAGGCTGGCGCCAAGGAGGCGCCGCTGCCTGACGGCAAGGACACGGCCAGGGATACGCGCAACGCCAATGCCGTGCTGCCCGAAGCGGATGCGGTGCCGCTGCCGGTCGAAACCGTCATCGACGCGGTGCGCCCCGCCTACTGGGACGAGGCCTGCGCCGACCTGATGAAGCGCGACCGCATCCTGCGCAAGATGATCCCGACCTACGGCCCGGCGCACCTGGTGTCGCGCGGGGATCCGTTCGTCACGCTGGCGCGCGCGGTGGTGGGCCAGCAGATCTCGGTCAAGGCGGCACAGTCGGTGTGGGAGCGGCTGCATGCCCTGTGCCCCAGGCTGACCCCGGCACAGTTCCTGCGCGCCGGTCCCGAGAAGCTGGCCGGTTGCGGCCTGTCGAAGCGCAAGGGGGAATACCTGGTCGACCTGGCCGACCATTTCAAGGCGGGCACGGTGCATGTCGGCGAATGGGCGCAGATGGACGACGAAGCGGTAATTGCGGAGCTGACGCAGATACGCGGCATCGGCCGCTGGACCGCCGAGATGTTCCTGATGTTCAACCTGATGCGGCCCAACGTGCTGCCCCTCGATGACATCGGCCTGATCAACGCGATCTCCGCCAATTACTTCAGCGGCGAGCCGGTCACGCGCAGCGAGGCGCGCGAGGTGGCGGCCAACTGGGAGCCCTGGCGAACCGTGGCCACGTGGTATATGTGGCGCAGTCTTGACCCGCTCCCAGTGACGTATTAGGCATTGCAGCAAGAAAATTTAGTGGCAGGTGCAGTCCGGGCTATCTGGCAGGCGCTAAGATAGCGACCAAATTCCGGTAGAATGCGCCCCTTCACAGACAGGTACGTGTGATTTTATGAAAACCACCTTCCTGGATTTTGAGCAGCCCATTGCCGAACTCGAGGCAAAGATCGAAGAACTGCGCTTTGTGCAGGACGATTCGGCTGTTGATATTTCCGAAGAGATTTCGCGGCTGGCTGGCAAGAGCCAGCAGCTGACCAAAGACATCTACGCCAACCTGACCCCGTGGCAGGTTGCGCAAATCGCCCGCCACCCCCAGCGTCCCTATACGCTGGACTACGTGCGCGAGATCTTTACCGATTTCCACGAGCTGCACGGCGACCGCACCTTTGCCGACGATCTTTCGATCATCGGCGGCCTGGCGCGCTTCAACGGCCAGGCGTGCATGGTCATCGGCCACCAGAAGGGCCGTGATACGAAAGAGCGCGCCATGCGCAATTTCGGCATGCCCAAGCCCGAGGGCTACCGCAAGGCCAAGCGCCTGATGGAGCTGGCGGACAAGTTCGGCCTGCCGATCTTCACCTTCGTCGACACCCCGGGCGCATTCCCCGGCATCGACGCCGAAGAGCGCGGCCAGTCCGAAGCCATCGGCCACAACCTGTACGTGATGGCCGGCCTGAAGGTGCCCCTGATCGCCACCATCATCGGTGAAGGCGGTTCGGGCGGCGCGCTGGCGATTGCCGTGGGCGACGTGGTGCAGATGCTGCAGTTCGCCACCTACGCGGTGATCTCGCCGGAAGGCTGCGCCTCGATCCTGTGGAAGACCGCCGAGAAGGCACCGGAAGCCGCCGAGGCGCTGGGCCTGACCGCGCACCGCCTGAAGGCGCTGGGCCTGATCGACAAGATCGTGAGCGAGCCGCTGGGCGGCGCGCACCGTGACTACAAGGGCATGGCGGCGATGCTCAAGCGCTCGCTGGCCGAGTCGCTGCGCCAGTTCCAGGGCATGAGCGTGAAGGAGCTGCAGGCCCGCCGCTACGAGCGCCTGCTCGCCTATGGCAAGTTCAAGGAAACCGGCACCCAGGACTGACCCGTCCGCCCGGCTGACCGACAAGGTCGCACAGGCCCTCCAGGCCGGTGCGGCCTTTGTTGTTTCTGGCGGCGGCACGGGCGCGGCGACGATCGCGGTGGCCCTGTCGGGCGGACGCGATTCGGTCGCGCTGCTGCATGCCGCCCGTGCGGCCGCGGCGGAGTGGGGCGTTGGCGCGCGCGTGGTGGCGCTGCATGTCCACCACGGCCTGCAGGCGGATGCGGACGACTGGGACCGCTTCTGCGCCGCGCTGTGCGCGCAGTGGCAGGTCGGCTATTTCGTGCGGCGGGTGTCGGTGCAGCCCGAAGTGGGCGAGGGCGTGGAAGCGGCCGCGCGCCGCGCGCGCTACGCCGCGCTGGCGGCGATGTGCGCCGATAGCGGCGCGCGCCTGCTGCTGTTTGCCCACCACCAGGACGACCAGGTTGAGACCGTGCTGCTGCGGCTGTTCCGCGGCGCCGGCGTGGCCGGCATGGCCGGCATGCCAGGGCTGCGCCCGCTCGACGAGCGCAGCGGCGTGACGCTGCTGCGCCCCTGGCTGGATGTGGCCCGCGCCGAGATCGAGGCCTACTGCGCGGCCAACGCGCTGCAATGGGTCGACGACCCGTCCAATGCCGATGAGCGCTATGCGCGCAATGCCTTGCGCGCGCACCTGCCGGCGCTGGTCGCGGCCTTTCCGGCGTTGTCGGCCAACGTGGTGCAGGCGGCAGCGCATTTCGCCCAGGCAGGCGCACTGATCGATGAACTGGCAGCCGCCTCGCTGGCGGCGCTGGCACGCCCCGGCCGCGATGCCGACACGCTTGCCGAACTCGACCTGGCAGGGCTGCGCGCCTTGCCCGTGGCACATGCCGATGCCGTGCTGCGCTTCTGGCTGCGCGACCTCGGCGTGCGCGCGCCGTCCACCGCCAGGCTGGCGGCGATGCGCGAGCAACTGGTCGCCCACGCTGGCGGCGAGCCCGCGATCGCGCATGAAGGGCTGGTCCTGCGCCGCTTCCGCGACCGCGTGCTGGCCTGCACGCCGCCACCGATTGCCGCGCCGGCACCCGTGATGCTGGACTGGCGCGGCGAGGCCCGTATCGTCGTGCCCGCCTGGCGCGGCGAACTCCATTTCTTCCGCGATGACACCTTCGGCGTGCCCGAAGCGGCGCTGCGCCAGCCCTTGCGCCTGGCCGCCCGCAGTGGCGGCGAGCGTATCGTGCTGCGCCCGGGCGGTCCGGCCCGGGCCCTGAAGCAAGCCTGCCAGGAAGCCGGCATCCCGGCCTGGCGCCGCGCCTGGCTGCCGCTGCTGTGGTCTGGCGATACCCTGGTGCTGGCCGCCGGCCTCGGCATGCACCGCCGCTGGCCGGACGCCCCGGCGGCGCCGCGCTGGCGCGTCGAGTGGCATCCGCGGCCGCCGGCAGTGGCGATGCCGCCGCACTGAAGCGGCCGGATCGCCGTCGGCATCACTTCCGCTCTGCAGCCGAATCCCGCTCCCGCCTTGCCTGACAGGGCTTGTTCGTGTATTTTCAAGGGCTTTGCATAATCGCTGGCGTCGACAAGAAGATGGCTCTCATCGTTCACAAATACGGCGGCACTTCGATGGGTTCCACGGAACGCATCAAGAATGTCGCCAAGCGCGTGGCCAAATGGCACCGCGCCGGTCACCGCGTAGTCGTGGTGCCTTCGGCCATGTCGGGCGAGACCAATCGCCTGTTGGGACTCGCCAAGGAAATTTCGCCGCAGCCCAATCCGCGTGAGCTGGACATGCTCGCCTCGACCGGCGAACAGGCCAGCGTGGCACTGCTGGCCATCGCGCTGCACGGCGAAGACATTGACGCGGTCAGCTACACCGGCTGGCAAGTGCCGGTGAAGACCGACTCGGCCTATACCAAGGCCCGTATCGAATCGATCGACGACGAGCGCATCCTGGCCGACCTCGACGCCGGCCGCGTGGTCGTGATCACCGGCTTCCAGGGCATCGACGACGACGGCAACATCACCACCCTCGGCCGTGGCGGCTCGGACACCTCGGCCGTGGCCATCGCCGCCGCGATCGAAGCCGACGAGTGCCTGATCTACACCGACGTCGACGGCGTGTACACCACCGACCCGCGCGTGGTCGAAGACGCCCGCCGCCTGGACCAGATCACCTTCGAAGAAATGCTGGAAATGGCCAGCCTCGGCTCCAAGGTGCTGCAGATCCGCTCCGTGGAGTTCGCCGGCAAGTACCGCGTGAAGACTCGCGTGCTGTCGTCGCTGACCGACCCGCTTATGCCGCTCGAGCAGGAAATGCACTCGGGCACGCTGATCACTTTTGAGGAAGACTCCACCATGGAAGCAGCCGTCATCTCCGGCATCGCCTTTGCCCGTGACGAAGCCAAGATCACCGTTCTGGGCGTGCCGGACAAGCCGGGCATCGCCTACCAGATCCTGGGCCCGGTCGCCGACGCCAACATCGACGTCGACATGATCATCCAGAACCAGTCCGTCGACGGCAAGACCGACTTCACCTTCACCGTGCCGCGCGGCGAGTACCAGCGCGCGCTGGCCATCCTGAACGACGGCGTGAAGTCGCATATCGGCGCCGGCAGCGTGTCGGGCGACCCGAAGGTATCGAAGGTGTCGGTGGTGGGCGTGGGCATGCGCTCGCACGTGGGCATCGCCAGCAAGATGTTCCGCACCCTGTCGGAAGAGGGCATCAACATCCAGATGATCTCCACCTCGGAAATCAAGATCTCGGTGCTGATCGACGAGAAGTACATGGAACTGGCCGTGCGCGCGCTGCACAAGGCCTTCGAACTGGAACAGGCGTGATCCGTTCGTGAACACTTCTGGCGGGGCCGCGATTTTTGTGTTGAGTGATCGATTTTTCGTTGACCAACACGTGCGGCGCCGCTAGAATACGCGCTTCGTTGTGTGGCTCCCTCACACAACGCAAGTTTGGGAGACGTGGCCGAGAGGTCGAAGGCACTCCCCTGCTAAGGGAGCATCCGGGCCAAAACCTGGATCGAGGGTTCGAATCCCTCCGTCTCCGCCAGTCATGGCGGCGAAACCCCGGAAGATCGCGGTCTTCCGGGGTTTTTGTTTTTCTGGCCCATCAGATGCCTTGTGCCAGAGGATCGCGCATTCAAGGCATCTCGGACATCCCGGCGCGATGAGCGATCCGCGCTGCGATTTCAGTCCTGCGGCACGATCACGGCGATGGCGTTGTTGATCAGCGCACCGGTCTCGCTTTCGTCCGGCCGCATGCCGGTTGCCAGCGTCCGGTGCAGCACGCTGGCCAGCACCATGCCGTGGAAGAGCCGGGCGCTGGCCTCGGGACTTGCCGCAAGACGGATGCCGTTGGCCTGCTGCGCGGACAGGAAGGCCGCGATATAGGCGCACGTTGCCTCCGGGCCGCGCGTGTACCAGGCATTGCCCAGCGCCGGAAAGCGCCGCGACTCCGCAAAGATCAGCCGCAGGAACGCCAGGTGCCGTTCTTCCAGCAGCGAATGCAGGAAGCTGTGCGCAATCCTGTGCAGGCCCTGCGCGGCGTTGCAGCGCGACAGGTCCAGTCCTTTCTCTGTCTTCTCCAGGAAGCGGTCGCATAGCCGCTCCACCACCGCGACGAAGAGTCCGTCCTTGCCGCCGAAATAGCTGTACACGTTGGTCTTGGAGCCGCCGCACGCCTTGACGATGTCATCCAGGCTGACGCCGTCATAGCCATGTTCCAGGAACATGTCCGCGGCGGTGCTCAGGATCAGCGCGCGTTTCTCTTCGCCGCGGCGCGTGATGCGCACGGGCGGGTGGTGGACCACAGGGGGGGAAGCGCTTTCTGGAGAGTTCATCTGGTGCAGGCGTGGCGGCGCACCCCATGCCGGGGGCCCTGCGCAGTCTACCAAAAGCCGGCAGGCTGCTGCGTTTCCCCATGTGACAAGCTCATGGCTTCAATAAATCAGAACGACTCATTTCGAATTTAAGAATACCATACGGTACGGTTTTAATTATATTTGCCACCATGGGCGACGCGCTGAAGGGCTGGACCCCAGACCCCGGCCAGAACCGTCGCTCTTCTCTTCGATGCTTAACAGGAGCAAGTGATGAAAACGGCAATGTTTGGCGCAGCAGTGGTGCTGGTGATGGCTTCGGCGGCCCAGGCCGCGGTGCGGTCGCCCGATGTCTATACAGATGGCGCACGTGCGGCACATGGCTCGATCCCCTCGGCCGGGTCGGCGCAGCGTTCGCAGCCGGGCCGGCTGGTGGACGAGCAGTTCCGCAAGGTCGCAGCGCGCAAGGCCGATCCGTATCTGGACGGCGCGGTACGCGAGGTCGATCCCTTCACCGATGGCGCGCTCGCCCGGATCGGCGAGACCGATCCGTCGGACCGTGCCTGATGATGTGCCGGCGCTGCGCCTGGCGCAGTGCCGGCTGGCTCCCGGTGCAGGTATTCCCGACCTTGCAATGCACTGTGGCACGCCCTAGAATAATTCGTATACCGCATTAGATTGCGCATAGCGCAAAAATAGGAGACAACGTGACGGATGCCAAACGCACCGGCCACACCGCCATTGCCCATGTGGACCTCCACGGGGTGTCGGTGCATGGCAAGGATCTCAGCCAGGAACTGATCGGCAAGATCGGCTTTACGGCCTACTTTCTGTTCCTGCTTACCGGCCGCCAGCCGGACGAAAAGCTGGTGGCCATCACCGATGCCTGCCTGGTCGCCATTGCCGAACACGGACTGGTGCCCTCGGTGCAGGCCGCGCGCATGACGCTCGCCGCCGCCCCCGACGCCCTGCAGGGCGCGGTGGCCGCGGGCGTGCTGGGCTGCGGCTCGGTGATCCTGGGGGCCTCGGAAACCGCCGGGCAGATGCTGGCGCAAGTGCTGGCCGGCCGGGACGCCGGCACGCTGGCAGACAGCGCGCACGCGGTGGTGCGGGCCTTGCGGCAGGCGCGGCAGCCGCTGCCGGGCTTCGGCCATCCCACGCACAAGCAGGGCGATCCGCGCGCGCACCGCCTGCTGGCATTCGCGCGTGAACTCGGCATCGCGGGCGACCACGTCGCCGCGCTCGAGGCGGTGGCCGCGGCGGTCCCCGAGCACTACAGCAAGGCCTTGCCGCTCAATGTGTCGGGCGCGATCCCCGCGGTGCTGCTCGATGCCGGCTATCCCGCCAGCGCGCTCAAGGGCGTATCGATGCTGGCCCGCGTGGCGAGCCTGATCGCCCACCTGCAGGAAGAGCGCGCGCAACCCATCGGCTTTATCCTGGCCGACGCCGCCGAACACGCCATCACCTACAGCGCCGCGCCGGCGCAAGCATCATGAAGCCGCCCGCACTCCCTGCCGGCGACGCGCTGGTGGCGCCGCTCGATGTGCTCAGGCAGTACCGCGCCCACGATGCCACGCTCACCGGTTTCCTTGCCGCCCGCGTGGCGGCGCACCCGGACAAGCCGGCGCTTGTGTTCGAGGGCGAGACCTGGAGCTATCGCCAGCTCGACCAACGGATCGGCCTCACCGCGGACTGGCTGGCGCAGGCGATGCAAGTCGGACCCGGCGACCGTGTCGGCGTGCTCTCGACCAACCATCCGTCCACCGTGGTGCTGATGTTCGCGCTGGCCCGTATCGGCGCGACCATGGTGCCGGCCAATCCCGAGTACCGGCTCGACGAGGCGCTGTATGTATTCCGGCACGCGCAGGTGTGCGGCCTGGTGTGCGCGCCCGGCACGCTGGCGACCGGCGCCGCCGTGGCCGCGGACCTGGGCGGTGACGTCTGGCTGCGCGCCAACGAGGATGGCGATCACGGCGTGCCGACGCTGGCCGCATCGATCGCGGCGCATGCGGCGCAGCCGGCCAACGCTGCCCCGGGCGTCGACAGCGACCGCAGCACCGCCCTGATCATCTACACCTCAGGCACCACCGGCTTTCCCAAGGGCGCCATGCACAGCCATCGCGGCTACGTGCTGACCGCCGAGGCCTTTGTCGGCCGCCTGCACTTGCAGCCGGACGAGCGCGTGATGTGCGTGATGCCGCTGTTCCATATCAATGCACTGATGTATTCGGTGGGCGGGGCGCTGGCCTGCGGCGGCTGCCTGGTGCTGATGCGCCGTTTCTCGGCCTCGTCGTTCTGGCGCTTCGCGGCCGAGAGCGGCGCGACCGAGGTCAACCTGGTGGCCGCCGCCGGCAGCATCCTGGCGCGGCGCCCGCGCGCGGAATTCGTGCCGGGCCATCGCATTACCAAGATGTTCATTGCGCCGCAGACCCAGGAGATGGTGCGGGTGATGAAGCAGGAATTCCACGTGCCGCGCCTGATCGAGTGCTACGGCATGACGGAAATCCCCGGCGTCATCGCCAATCCGTTCAACGGCCCGCACAAGCTCGGCACCATGGGCCTGATCTCGCCGCACCCGGACCCGGCCGTGCCGGTGCCCGAGGCGCGCATCGTCGATGACGACGGCCACGACGTGGCACCCGGCGCCGCGGGCGAACTGCTGATCCGCACCCCGACGCTGATGCAGGGCTACTACCGCGACGCCGTGCAGACCGAGGCCGCGTTCCGCGACGGGTGGTTCGCCACCGGCGACCTGGTGCGCCAGGACAGCGATGGCTACTACGTGTTCGTCGCGCGCAAGAAGGACGTGATCCGCTGCAAGGGCGAGAACGTGTCCGGTGCCGAGCTCGACCGCATCTTCGGCGAGCACCCCGCAGTCGAGGAAGCGGCGGCCATCGGCGTGCCGGCGGACCTGGGCGAAGAAGAGATCCTGCTGGCGGTGCAGTTCCGCCCCGGGCAGTCGGTCGAGCCGGGCGAGTTGCTCGCCTGGGCTCGGGACCGGCTGGCCGTGCACAAGCTGCCGCGCTATGTCGTCGCCGTGGATGCCATTCCGCACACCCCTACGCACAAGCCGGCCAAGCACAAGCTGAAAGCGGATGGAACCCTGTTCGCCCGCGCCATCGACATGGCCGCCGCCAGCCACTGACACAGAATCACCGGAGACAGCGATGAACAACCCCGACAACTACACCCTGCAACGCGCCTTCGATGCCATGTGCAGCGATGCGCCCGGCGCGGACCCGGTCCTGCAGGCGCAGTTCCGCGTGGCGCTGAAGCACTTCCACGCCATGCTGGACGAACTGAAGCTGACCGACCGGCAGCTCTACCGGATCGCCACCTGGATAGGCAAGGTGGCCCAGCAGGATGAACTGATCATGCTGTGCGACATGATGGGCCTGACCATGCGCGCGCTGGACCTGGCACGCACCGATGACCACGCCACGCCGCAGAACGTGACCGGTCCGTTCCCCAAGGACGAGATCGCCGAAGGCTCCAACCCATGCCATATCGCCACCGACGACGAGCCTGGCCAGCGGCTGGAGGTGCGCGGCCGCGTGCTGGATGCCGCCACCGGCAAGCCGGTACCGGGCGCGATGATGATCGTATGGCAGCCCAACCAGTTCGGCCGCTATGAGAACGAAGATGACTCGCAGTCGGAAGACAACCTGCGCGGCAAGCTGCGTTGCGAGGCCGATGGCAGCTTCCAGGTGTTCACCATCCGCCCGGGTGGCTACATCATCGGCCGCGAGGATACCGAAGTGGGCGTGCTGATGAAGCGGCTGGGCCGCAACCGGCAGCGCGCGCCGCACATCCACTACCGGGTGATGCAGCCAGGCTACCGGAACCTGACGTCGCAGCTGTATTTCGCCGGTGATCCGGCCAATCCGGTCGACTGCATCTTCTCAACCATCGACGACCACATCGTCGACGCGCTGCCGCACCCGGAGCGCGACGGCTACCAGCTGGTCAACCTGGATATCGTGCTGCAGCCTGAAACGGCGCAGTAAGCCGGCGCGCGAGGCCGCTCAGGAGGCGGCGGTAATGGAGTGCGCCAGCGCCGGTGCGCGCCGGATCGCCGCCTCGATCGACGCGGCGGCTTCGCGCAGCGCCGGCAGCCGGGTGGCGACCAGTTCGTCCGGGCTGGTGCGCTCGGTTTCGGTGGAGCAGTTGATGGCGGCGATCACGCGCTGTTGCGGGTCACGCACCGGCACGGCGATCGACAGCACGCCCAGCTCCAGCTGGCTGTCCTGGATGGCATAGCCCTGCTCGAGCGCGCGTGCCAGCGCCGCGCGCAGCGCGTCGGCATCGCTGAGTGTCAGCGGGGTGAATTTCTGGAATGGCGCCTTGTCGAGGATCTTGTTCTGCTGGGCCTTGGGCGCGTGCGCCAGCAAGGCCAGGCCAAGGGAGGTGCAATGGACCGGCAGCCGGTAACCCACCGAAGCCCGGAAGGCGATGCGCCGGCGGCTGGGCACATGCGCCAGGTAGACCACGCTGTCGCCGTCGAGGATGGCAAGCGAGACCGAATCGCGGAAGCGCTCGGCCACCTCCTGCAGGAACGGCTGCACGATGTCGCGCAGGTTCATCGAGCTGAGGAAGGCGGCGCCCAGCGACAGCACCTTGGGCAGCAGCACGAAGCGGCGGCCGTTGGCGCCGATATAGCCCAGCGCCTGCAGCGTCAGCAGCGCGCGGCGCGCGGTCGCGGGCGTCATGCCGGTGGCCTGCGCCACTTCGCTCAGCGTCAGTTCCGGCGTGGTCTCGGTAAAGGCCTGGATCACCGCCAGGCCACGCGCCAGCGCCGCGACGTAGTCGCGGTGGCCTTCCTCGAGCTTCGGCGGAGCGTCGTTGTCGACGGGGGCGGACGGTTTGGCGGCGGAGGTCATGGCCGTATTTTAGCCGCAACGGACCGCATGCAACACAAGGGCCGGGGCCATCGCAGGCCACCGGATCCGGGAGACATCGCATCATGAGACTCGACCCCACTTCGCTGCGCCTGTTTGTCGCCGTGGCCGAAACCGGCTCCATCGCCGCGGCGGCGGAGCACGCGCACCTTGCCGCGGCCGCGGTCAGCAAGCGCGTGAGCGAACTGGAGCAGGGGCTGGGCACGGCCTTGCTGATGCGCAGCAACAAGGGCGTGCAGCCGACCATGGCCGGGATGGAGCTGGCGCACCTGGCGCGCGGCGTGCTGCACAACCTCGATGACATCCTGGTGCGCATGCGCGACTACGGCGGCGGCTTGCGCGGGCAGGTGAGGGTGATGGCCAATATCTCGGCCATCACGCAGTTCCTGCCGGCGCAGCTCAAGTCGTTCCTGGCCGAGTACCCGCTGATCGACGTGCACCTGGAAGAGCGCGTCAGCACCGCCATCGTGCGCGCGGTGGCCGAGAACGCCGCGGACATCGGCATCTTCACCGCGGGCGCGGTGGGTGCGGAGCTGGAGACGTTCCCCTACCGGCGCGACGAACTGGTCGTGGTGGTGCCCGGCGCGCATCCGCTGGCCGGGCGGCACTCGGTGACCATCCGCGAGGCCTTCGACTACGACTTCGTCAGCCTGCACGCAGGCAGCCAGATCCACCTGCAGCTGGCCAAGGCTGCCAGCGAGGCCGGCCGCGTGTTCAAGCCGCGCATCCACGTGCCCGGCTACGACGCGCTGTGTCTGATGGTGCAGGCGGGACTGGGCCTGGGAATCCTGCCCAGGTCCAGTGCCGGGCCTTACCAGCAGACCCTTGGCATCCGCACCGTCGCGCTCGATGAAGCGTGGGCCGCGCGCCAGCTGGTGATCGGCGTGCGTGCGTATGAGGGCCTGTCCGCGGTGGCGCGGCTGCTGGTGGACCGGCTGCGCGAGGATGAATAGCGCGCCAGCGCTGCCATCGTTTTTCGCGATGGCGGGCTCGCCAATGGTTGCTTTACCGCGCGCGCGGGTTCTTCCAATCTTGCATCACAGACCACCGTATCCACAGGAGCAGCAAACCGCCATGGCTAACGAAGCGAACAACGGAACGATGCCGCTGCAGGGCGTCCGCGTGATCGAACTCGGCTCGCTGATCGCAGGCCCGTATGCGGGCGGACTGCTCGCGCAGTTCGGCGCCGAAGTGCTGAAGATCGAATCGCCCAAGGACGGCGACCCGCTGCGCAAGTGGCGCAAGCTGTATGAAGGCACCTCGCTCTGGTGGTATAGCCAGAGCCGCAACAAGAAGTCGCTGACGCTGGACCTGCGTTCGGCGCAGGGCCAGGAGATCGTGCGCAAGCTGGTCACCGAAGCCGATATCGTGATCGAGAACTTCCGCCCCGGCACGCTCGAGAAATGGGGCCTGGGCTGGGAGGACCTGCGCAAGGTGAACCCCGCGCTGGTCATGGTGCGTATCTCCGGCTACGGCCAGACCGGACCCTACAAGGACCGCCCCGGCTTTGCCGCGATTGCGGAATCGATGGGCGGGCTGCGCTATGTCAGCGGCTATCCCGACCGGCCGCCGGTGCGCTCGGGCGTGAGCATCGGCGACACGCTGGCATCGCTGTATGGCGTCATCGGCGCCTTGCTGGCCATGCACCACCTGCGCGCCAACCAGGGCGAAGGGCAGTTTGTCGACGTGGCGCTCTATGAGTCGGTCTTTGCCGTGATGGAGAGCCTGGTGCCGGAGTACGCCAAGTTCGGCCATGTGCGCGAGCGTTCGGGCGCCAGCCTGCCGGGCATCTCGCCGTCGAATACGTATCCGTGCCAGGACGGCCAGTACGTGATCATTGCCGGCAACGGCGACGCCATCTTCCGGCGCTTCATGGCCGCCATCGGCCGCGACGACCTGGGCCAAGACCCGCGCCTGGCGCACAACGACGGGCGCGTGCAGCACAACGCCATGCTCGACGACGCCATCACCGCGTGGACCTCCGCGCATGACCTCGACGCAGTGCTGGCAACGCTGGAAGCCGCGGCCGTGCCCTGCGGAAAGATCTACACCGCGGCGGAGATCAGCAGCGACGCGCACTACCGCGCGCGCGACATGATCGAGCCGCACCAGTTGCCGGATGGCTCGCCGCTGGAGCTGTCCGGCATCGTGCCCAAGCTCAGCGGGACCCCGGGGCGCACCAGGTGGATCGGCCCCGAACTGGGCCAGCACACCGAAGAGATCCTGGCGGGCATCGGTATTGCCGGCGACGAGCTGCGCGCGCTGCGCGCCGCCGGCGTGGTCTGAGCCCGCCCCAACGAAAAGGAAAGAAAGGAAAGAACCATGTGGCTTCCTAACGCCCCCCGGCGCGTGCGCATCAATGAAGTGTCCGTGCGCGACGGCTTCCAGATCGAGCCGGAATTCGTCCCCACCGAACAGAAGATCGCGCTGATCGACCGCCTCTCGGAAAGCGGCCTGGCCAGGATCGAGATCACCTCGTTTGTCTCGCCCAAGGCGATCCCGAACCTGCGCGATGCAGAGGCGGTCGCGAAAGGCATCCGCCGCCAACGGGACGTGGTCTACACCGCGCTGGTGCCCAATGCGCGCGGCTGCGAGCGCGCACTGGAGTGCGACCTCGACGAGATCAACCTGGTGATGTCCGCCAGCGAGACGCACAACCTGGCCAACATGCGCATGACCTGCGACCAGTCGCTGGAGCAGTTCCGCGGCGTGATGCAGCTGGCGCAGTCGGCCGAGCTGGCCGTCAGCGGCTGCGTGGCGACTGCGTTCGGCTGCCCGTTCGAAGGCGAGATCGCGCCGGAACGGGTGAAGTGGGCCGCGGGCCGCTACCTGGACCTGGGCATGGACAGCATCACGCTGGCCGATACCACCGGCATGGCCGACCCGCGCCAGGTGAGCAAGCTGGTCGAGGCGTTCCTGCGCTGGTTCCCGGGCGTGCCGCTGACCCTGCATTTCCACAACACGCGCGGCATGGGCCTGGCCAATGTGCTGGCCGGCCTGGCGGCGGGCGTGGACAGTTTCGATGCGTCGCTGGGCGGGCTGGGCGGCTGCCCCTTTGCGCCGGGCGCGACCGGCAACATCTGCACGGAAGACCTGGTGCACATGCTGGAGTCTTCCGGCATCGACACCGGTGTCGACCTGGACCGGCTGCTCGGCGCGGCGCGCGAGCTGCCGGCGCTGGTCGGACACGATATTTCCGGGCAGGTGGTCAAGGCCGGCAAGACCACCGAGCTGCATCCGGTGCCTGAGTGGGTGGGCGCAAGGTAACCCGCGTCCGCCACGAGAAATACAAGGAGAGACCCCCATGACTGAACCCGACCGCCCGGCGAGCCTGCTCGACAAGCTCTGGGCCAGCCACGTGATCCACCAGGAGCCGGACGGACCCGCGCTGATCTATATCGACCGCCACCTGGTCAACGAGGTGACCAGCCCGCAGGCCTTCGAAGGCCTGCGCCTGAACGCGCGCAAGGTGTGGCGCGCCGCTTCCGTGCTGGCAACGGCCGACCACAACGTGCCGACCACCGCGCGCAAGCTGGGCATTGCCGATCCCGTCAGCCGCGCGCAGGTCGAGGCCCTGGACCAGAACTGCGCAGACACCGGCATCGTCAATTTCGGCATGGACGATCCGCGCCAGGGCATCCTGCACGTGGTCGGTCCGGAGCGCGGCGCCACCTTGCCCGGCATGAGCATTGCCTGCGGCGACTCGCACACGTCAACACACGGCGCGTTCGCAGCGTTTGCGTTCGGCATCGGCACCTCCGAAGTGGAGCAGGTGCTGGCCGCGCAATGCCTGTGGATGAAGAAGCCCAGGTCGATGCTGGTGCGGGTGGACGGCGAGCTGCCCCGTGGCGTGTCCGCCAAGGACATCGCGCTGGCGCTGATCGGCCGCATCGGCACCGCCGGCGCCACCGGCCACGTGATCGAGTTTGCCGGCAGCACGATCCGCGGCCTCAGCATGGAGGCGCGCATGACCGTGTGCAACATGGCGATCGAAGCGGGCGCGCGCGCCGGCATGGTGGCGGTGGATGAAACCACGCTGGCCTACCTGGACGGCCGCCCGCAAGCACCGGCCGGTGCGATGTGGGACGCCGCCACCGGCTACTGGCGCACGCTGCGCAGCGATCCGGGCGCCGCCTTCGATGCCGTGGTGGAGCTGGATGCCACCGCGATCCGCCCGCACGTGACCTGGGGCACCTCGCCGGAAATGGTGGTGGCCGTCAGCGAGCGCGTTCCCGATCCGCGCGACGAGCGCGACCCGGTGCGGCGCAAGAGCATCGAGCAGGCGCTGGACTACATGGGCCTGCTGCCGAATACGCCGATCGAGGCGGTCGCGCTGGACAAGGTATTCATCGGCTCATGCACCAATGCGCGCCTGGAAGACCTGCGCGCCGCGGCGGCGGTGCTGCGCGGGCGCCATGTCTCGCCGCGCATCAGGCAGGCGCTGGCGGTACCGGGCTCCGGGCTGGTCAAGTCGCAGGCCGAGGCCGAGGGGCTGGACCAGGTGTTCATCGCCGCCGGCTTCGAATGGCGCGAACCGGGCTGCTCGATGTGCCTGGGCATGAACGATGACCGCCTGGCGGCCGGCGAACGCTGCGCTTCCACTTCCAACCGCAACTTCGAAGGCAGGCAGGGGCCGGGCGGGCGTACCCACCTGGTCAGCCCGCAGATGGCGGCCGCGGCCGCGGTGGCGGGCCACTTCATCGATGTGCGCTCGCTGTAGACCACCGGAGGAAACCGAGCAATGAGAGCCTTTACTACGCTGGACGGCCTGGTGGCGCCGCTGGACCGAGCCAATGTCGATACCGACGCCATCCTGCCCAAGCAGTTCCTGAAGTCGATCCGGCGCAGCGGCTTCGGCCCCTACCTGTTCGACGACTGGCGCTACCTGGACCACGGCGAGCCCGGACAGGACTGCAGCAGCCGGCCCCTCAACCCGGATTTCGTGCTGAACCAGCCGCGCTACCGCGGCGCCTCGATCCTGCTGGCGCGCGAGAACTTCGGTTGCGGCTCATCGCGCGAGCATGCGCCGTGGGCGCTGGAGGACTTCGGCCTGCGCGCGCTGATCGCGCCCAGCTTTGCCGACATCTTCTACAACAACTGCCTGAAGAACGGCCTGCTGCCGATCGTGGCGGCGCCGGACGTGGTCGAGCGCCTGTTCGCCGAGACCGCGGCCACGCCGGGCTACCGGCTGCAGGTGGACCTGGCCGCGCTGCAGGTGGTGACGCCGTCGGGCGAGGCCATTGCCTTCACGCTGGATCCGTTCAAGCAGCACTGCCTGCTGAACGGCCTGGACGATATCGCGCTGGCGCTGCGCCATGCCGGGCAGATCCGGGATTACGAGCAGGCGCGGCGGCAATTGGAGCCCTGGCTCTTTGACTGAATGATCCCCTGACGGCAGCCGGCCGTCCGAGCCGGCACCGTCGACACAGACAATGGATGGAGACCCTATGTCCTGGCAATTTCATACGACCCACGCGCTGCGTGCCGCAGCCTTCGGCCTGGCCTGCCTGGCAGGCACGGGCGCCGCACTGGCGCAGACCTATCCCGCGCAGCCGATCCGCATGGTGGTGCCTTACGCACCGGGCGGAACCACCGACATCATCGCCAGGCAACTGGCGCAGCGCATGTCCGAGAAGCTGGGCCAGCCGGTGGTGGTGGAAAACAAGAGCGGCGCCAATACCGTGATCGGCGCCGACGCAGTGGCCAAGGCGCAGCCCGACGGCTACACGCTGCTGCTGACCAACGATGCCACCTTCGTGCTCAACCCGGTGGTGCTGCCGTCGGTGTCGTACAACGTCGCGCGCGACTTTGCCCCGGTGGCGACGATCGGCTACGTGCCGCTCGTCATGGCCGTCTCGGGCAGCCTGCCGGTGGACAGCGTCAAGGACCTGGCCGCATATGCCAAGGGCCGTCCGCAAGCCCTCAGCTACGGCTCGTTCGGCAGCGGCAGCCAGCCGCACCTGATGGGCGCGCTGTTCAACAAGCTGGCCGGCACCGACCTGGTCCACGTGCCGTACAAGGGCTCGGCGCCGGCGGTGGCAGACGTCGTCGGCGGCCAGATCCTGATGACCTTCCCGGCGCTGCCGACGATCCAGAGCTTTGTTGCGGCAAAGAAACTCAAGGTGCTCGCCGTCAGCGGCGACAAGCGCACGCGCGCGCTGCCGCAGGTGCCCACCTTTGCCGAGGCCGGCTACAAGGACATGGACATCTCGGCCGTCTACGGCGTGCTGGCCCCGGCCAAGGTGCCGCGCGCGGTGGTCGACAAGCTGAACGCCACCATCCGCGAGATCCTGGACGACAAGGACTTCGTCGAGAAGCACTTCGCCGCGCAGGGGATGGTGCCGATGAAGCTGAGCCCGGCGCAGTTCTCGCAGTACATCGAGACGCAGACGCGCCAGACGCGCAAGCTGGTCGAGCTGTCCGGCGTCAGGGTCGAGTAGGGGGGCGGGCCATGATCAACACAAGCAACGCGCACGCGGTGCAATCACCGCGGCTTGGATGGATCGGCGTTGGTGCCATGGGCCGACCGATGTGCCTGAACCTGCTGAAAGCCGGCTACCGGCTCACGGTCTTTGACCGCGTGCCGGCGCAGTGCGAGGCGGTGGCCGCTGCAGGGGCGGCAGTGGCGCCTGCCGCGCAGGCACTGGTGGCGGACTCGGATGTGGTGTTCTCAACGATCTTTGACGATGGCGGGCTGCGCGACCTGTTCCTGGCCTCCGGCGGCGTTGCCGGCGCCGCGACGGCGGACAAGGTCTTTGTCGACATGAGCACGGTCTCGCCCAATGCCTCGGCAGAGGTGGCTGCCGCGCTCGCGCGGCGCGGCGCCGCTTTTCTGCGCGCGCCGGTGTCGGGCACGGTATCGCTGGCGGCGAGCGCGCAGCTGAGCTGTTTCGTGTCCGGGCCGCAGCCGGCCTTCGACGCGGTGCAGCCCGTCCTCGCGTGCCTGACCGCGCGCCAGTCATACGTGGGCGGCGCGGACGAGGCCCGCGTCATCAAGCTGATGATCAACATGATGGTGTTCATGAGCACCGCGGTGATCGGCGAAGGGCTGGCCTTCGGCGCGCGCGCCGGGCTGGACCGCGCGCTGATGGTCGATGCGATCAACGACAGCATCGTCGGCAGCGCCCACTACCGCACCAAGGCAGAGCAGCTCAAGCAGCGCGACTACGCCGCCGTCGGCCCGATCTCGCTGGTGGTGAAGGACCTCGACCTGGCATTGGCGGTGGCCCGCGACAACGCGGTCGCGCTGCCGATGTCGTCGCTGGTGCGGCAATACCTGGCGCTGATGCAGCAGCGCCGGCAGGGCCATCTCGACATCGCCGCGCTGGCCGATGTGCTCGAGTGGGCAGGCGTGCCCGGCGCAGTGTAATCGGGCCAACCCGATACCTACAACAAGGACGGAGACATGAACCACAACCCGATCACCCGGGCGCCACGCGCCCTGTTTGCCGCCGCCGGGCTTGCCCTGGTCCTGGCGATGCCGCCGGTGCTGGCCCAGGGCAAGCCCGGCGCCGAACCGGTCCGCATCGGCGGCCTGTTCTCGATCACCGGCGGCCTTGCCGCCGTGGGCCAGGCCGAGCGCGAAGGCGCGCTGCTGGCGCAGAAGGTCGTCAACGCCCGTGGGGGAATTGGCGGACGGCCGCTGGAAATGATTGTCGAAGACGACGGCTCCAGCCCGGATTCCGCCGTCGCCAAGGCGAACGCGCTGCTCCATACACACAAGGTTCGCGCCATCGTCGGGCCATCGGGCATTGCCCAGACGGTTGCCATCGGCGGCATCACACAGGCGCAGAAGGTGCCACTGTTCTCGTTCTCGGGACTGGGGCCCGCGGTGGAGCGCGAACGCCATTGCGTGTTCCACCTGACGCCGTCGCAGGAGCTCAACGCGCGTGCCGTGCTGGCCTATGCGCGCGACAACGGCCTGAAGCGCGTCGGCGTGCTGCATGACTCGGGCTACGGGCAGGTGGTATGGACCAGCCTGAAGACGCTGGATCGCGAGTACGGCGTCAGCTTCATACAGGTGGAGAAGTTCGAGATCGCCGCCACCGATGTCACCACGCAGGCGGCCAAGATCAAGGCGGCCACGCCGGATGCCATCATCGTCATCTCGACCTCGCCCGCGCCGTTCCGCAACGTGCGCCAGCTGAAGGTCGGCGTTCCCATCATCTCCGTGCATGGCACGGCTACCTACGAGACCGTCAAGGCCATGGGCGAGGCCGCGGACAACATCATCCATCCCGAGTTCATCGTGTCCGAAGACCCGCTGCCGGGACAGAAGGAATTCGTCGAGGCCTTCCGCAAGGAGTACGGCAAGCTGCCCAAGCATTTCTCGGCGGTGGGCTGGGATGCGGTCATGGCCTTGGCCGCGGGCCTGAAGGCGGCCGGTGCCGATGCGCCGGGCGACAAGCTGTGCAGCGCGTTGCGCCGGCCTTACCAGGGCGTCACCAGCGGCTACGACTTCGCCGCGCCCGACATGGGCGGCATGACGCTGGCCGGCTTCACGTACTCGAAGCTGCAGAAGGGCCGGTTCGAGCGGCTGCCCTACAAGGCCAAACCATAGCCTGCGACGCTCGCGGGAAAGGAGCTGGTATGTCCACTACCCTCGTATTCCAGGCGATCCTGTCCGGGATCACCAATGGCTTCGTCTACGCGCTGATCGGCGTGGGCATGGCCATCATCTTCAAGGGCACGCGTATCGTCAATGCGATGCAGGGCGAGTTCGCGGTGATCGGCGCGCTGGTGGCGGTGTTCGCGCTGAAGGCGCTGGGCCTGCCATATGCGTTGGCGATTGCCGGCGGCATTGCCGCCGGTGCCGTCAGCGGCCTGGCCATCGACGTGCTGTTCGTGCGGCCGATGCTGCGCCGCGGCGCCGGCGAAGAGAGCTTCCTGCTGCTGACCATTGGCCTGGCCTTTGCGCTGTCGGCCGCGGCGCTCTACTTCGGCGGCCGGGATTCGCACCTGCTGCCGGCGCTCGGCGGGGAGGGGGTGGTGGAGCTGTTCGGCGCTACCACGCCCGTGCATGCGCTGGCGCTGACCGGCATTGCGGTGCTGCTGGTCGGTGCGCTGCGCCTGTTCTACACCAGGACCCTGGCGGGCCTGGCCATGACCGCTGCCTCGCTCGATCCGGATGGCGCCACCACCACCGGCATCAACGTGCGCCGCATGCGCACGTACACGTTCCTGCTCGGCGGCGGGTTCGGCGCGATCGCCGGCGTGCTCGTCACGCCGCTGCTGTCGATGAACTACCAGATGGGCATCGGCCTCACGCTGAAGGGCTTTGCCGCGGCCATTCTCGGCGGCCTGGGCAATCCGCTCGGGGCCGTGGCGGGAGGCCTGCTGCTCGGCCTGGCGGAATCGCTGGCGGTGGTGGGTTTCCCGTCTGGCTATCGCGACGTGATCGCGCTGTCGATCCTGATCGTCATCATGATTCTGCTGCCCAACGGCGTGCTGGGCCGGGCCGGGCGCAAGGGAGGATAACCATGAACCCGTCACGCGCGTTCATCCTGGCTGGCGTGTTGCTGTGGGTGGCGGCCGGGCAGCTGCTGTCGCGGCACCACGTCGACCTGCTCAACTTCGCCGCCATCCTGGCCGTGGGCGGCCTTGGCGTGGGCCTGCTGCTGGGGCAGTGCGGCATCGTCAATCTGGCGCAGGCCTCGTTCTACGGCATCGGCGCATACGCCTCGGCGTACTGCACCACGGCGCTGGGCTGGCCGGCGTTGGCCGGTGCGGCCGCCGGACTCGTCATTAGCGCCGCACTGGCTGCGGCCATCGGCGTGCCGGTGCTGCGCCTGGGCGGCTTCTTCCTGGCGCTGGCGACGCTGGCGGTGGGAAGCATCGCCAGCGTGCTGTTCTTCGAGTGGGACTGGCTGACCGGCGGCACGCTGGGAATCGGCGGTATTCCCAAGCTGTCCTGGTTCGGCTATGTGCTGGACACCCCGGAGCGCTACTACTACTTCGTCTGGCCGCTGCTCGCGGTGCTGCTGTGGCTGGTCGACAACCTGGTCAAGGGCCGCCCGGGCCTGGCCATGCGGGCGATGCGCGATGCCGCGCCGGCGGCGCAGGTGCTGGGCGTGGACATGCACCGGCTGAAGACCTCGATGTTCGTGCTGTCGGCCATGCTGGGCTCGCTGGCCGGGACCTTGTTTGCCCACTATGTGTCGTTCGTCAGCGTGCAGAGCTTTACGGTGGAGCGCTCCATCGTGTTTCTGCTGGTGCCGGTGGTGGCGGGTGCCCGCTCCACCTATGGCGTGATCCTTGGTGCGCTGTTCGTCTCGCTCGTGCCGGAACTGCTGAGCGGGCTGGGGGATTTCCACCAGGTGCTGTTCGGCGCGGTGCTGGTGCTGGTGGTCACGCTGATGCCCGGCGGGATGACGGGCGGCATCGCTGGTGCGCTGCAGCGCATGCGCGGACTGAAGGAGGCAAGTTGACATCCTCCCCTCCCTAAAGGGAGGAGTTTCCCTCTGCAGGCGATCGATGTCCCGATCGGGCAAGGACATTTAGCGCAGCGTTCACATCGCGATCATGTACAGCACCGCATCCACTGCATACCCACTGCCTTATTCCAAGGTCTGCGATACCTTTCGGCCTCTCCGGCGGCATCGCGTCGCACGAAGAACAAACCTGGGTGGTGAAACGTTCGTCGACTTCCTCGTACCACGCGCCATGCACAATCGCCTTGTACGCGAGCATTGTGCGGAAGGACGACCAGCCCGCATCGAGGACGGACTTCGCCACGCTGGTCTTGGCGAGGCCGGCGGCGTTCACATTCCCCACCGCGATGTAGTCGAAGTCCCGCACGATGCGATGCGAGAGCTTGTGCAGAAAGTCACGCCGCCCATTTTTGATGCGCGCGTCGAGGTTCGTGGCCTGTCGTTTCTTGCGCGCACGCTGCGCCTTGGCCAGCGCTTGCTCGAGTCGGCCAAGGTGGCGCGGATTCTCGACCTTTTCGCCGGTGGACAGCGTGGCAAGGTCCTTCAAGCCAAGATCGATGCCGACGCCGCGTTCCGGGGGCCGGGCCTGGGTGTCGGCAACTTCAATCACGATGTTCAGGAACCAATTGCCTCGCGCATCGCGGGAGAAATTGGTGCCGTCCTTGATCTTGCCCTCGGGAAGGGGGCGGGAGCTGAACACGCGAAACGTGTTGCCGGCAAAGCGGAATCCGTCGCCCGAGCGCTTGAGATCCCGGCCCTTGTGCGGTACCCAACCGAGCGACTTGCGGCCGCGATAGCGCAGGTACGGCCGGCGGTGCTGGCTACGCGACTTGGCGTACTGCTCGCAAACCGCGTTGATTGTGCCGAATGGATACGGAGTTCCTTGCTGCTGCCGGTCGTCAGCACGTTCAGATCGAAACCCGTGGGCCACTTCTTGCCCCATTTGAGCGCGTGCTTCTGCGTGTCATTGCAGAAGTTCCAGACGTAGTTCACCGCGCGGCTCTGCTGATTGAGCAGGCCGTTCAGCGACTTCACCCGGTAGCGATAGACCAGAGGCATGCCGGTCATTCTAATTTGGGATTGCTTGCTGCCGGCAGCACTCCTTTCACTCCCCGCCCTGAAGGGCGAGGTTTTTCGGAGCAAGTCTGATGAACCATCCCGTTCCTGCTTTTGGCACGGCGCCACAAGCCGTGCGCCCGGCGCAGGCATTACTGCGCCTCGACGCGGTCGCGCACAGCTTCGGCGGGCTGGAGGTGCTGCGCAATGTCAGCTTCGACGTGCCGGCCGGCCATATCGTCGGCCTGATCGGTCCGAACGGCAGCGGCAAGACCACCTGCTTCAATATCGTCTCCGGCTTTCTGCGCCCGAAGGGGGGCAAGGTGTCGCTGGCGGGGCGGGACATCACCGCCGACACCGTCCAGCAGCGCAGCCGCGCCGGCCTGGTGCGCACCTTCCAGACGCCACAGGTGTTCGAGCACATGACCGTGCTCGAGAACCTGATGGCAGGCTGCCACAAGGCCACCCACGCTGGCGTGCTGCAGGCGATGCTGCGCACGCCGGCGTCGCGCCGCGAGCTGGCGGCCATGCACGACGCCGCGCTGGCATGCGCCGGCAAATTCGGGCTGGAGCGCTTGCTGCAGCACCGGGCCGGCACCCTCCCGGCGGGCCAGCGGCGCATCGTCGAACTGGCGCGTGCCTGCATCGGCAATCCGGAACTGCTGTTGCTGGACGAGCCGTCGTCGGGGCTGAACAGCGAAGAGATCGAACTGCTGCGCGCATGGATCGTGCGCCTGCACCAGGAGGGCATGACCATCCTGCTGGTCTCGCACGACATGGGGCTGATGACGATCTGCGGTACGGCCCATGTCCTCTATTACGGTGAAATCATCGCCAGCGGGGCGCTGCACGAGGTGCAGGCCGATCCGCGCGTGCGTGAAGCCTATCTGGGAGTCTGATCATGCTGAACGTGAAAGGCCTGCGCGCCGGTTACGGCGCGGTGCCGGTGCTGCACGATGTCGACATGACGGTCGCGCCGGGCGAGGCGGTGGCGGTGGTGGGCGCCAACGGCGCCGGCAAGACCGCGCTGGTGCGCACGCTGGCCGGCCTGATCCGGCCGATGGCCGGCAGCATCGTCAAGGACGGGGCGGAGATCGGCCATGTCCCCGGGCATCGCCGCTTCAGGCATGGCATCGGCGTAGTGCTGGAAAACCGCAACCTGTTTGCCGAGCTGTCGGTGCGCGACAACCTGCGCCTGGCCGAGCAGGCCGGCAAGCGCGCCCGCGGCGGCGCGCTGCGCTACACCTATGACGATGTATGCGATCTGTTTGCGCTGCTGCGCGAACGTGCCGACAGCGCGGTCGGGCTGCTGTCCGGGGGGCAGCAGCAGATGGTGGCGATCGCGCGCGCGCTGTTGCTCCAGCCCGACCTGCTGATCATGGATGAACTCACCACCGGCCTGGCGCCCCGCATCGTCAAGGAGATCCTGGCGGTGCTGAACCAGCTGCGCGCGCGCGGGCTGAGCATCTTGCTGGTCGAACAAAGCGTGGCGATCGCCGCGGACATGACGGATCGCGCCTACGTGCTGTCAGTGGGGCGCGTGATCCATGAAGTCCGGCGCGGCGAATGGCAGGCGCTGCTGAACGACAAGACCCTGGTGAAGGCTTACCTTCATGGCTGACCTGGAGACCACGACGATGGCATTGGGCGAAGCCGCGGACCTTGCCGCACTCACGCAAGCCGATCAGGCGCGCTATCGCGCCATGCTGTCCGGCGACCTGGCTGCGCTCGATGCCCTGCTGGCCGACGAGCTTTCCTATACGCACTCCTCGGCATTGCGCGAGAGCAAGGCGGAGTACCTTGGCTCGATCCGCAGCGGGCGGGTGCGCTACCTGCAAGCGAGCCTGGCGGAGGTGGGGCAGGCGGTCTACGGCGACATGGCCGTGATGCAGGGCAAGGCCCTGCTCAGGGCCGTGGTCGACGGGACGGAGCGCACGCTCGACAACCGCTTTCTCAGCGTGTGGAGGCGCCATCAGGGCGCGTGGCAGATGCTGGCCTGGGCCTCGACGCCGATGCCGGCCGCGAGCGCGCCGCCCGTGCCCGTAGCCTCTTGACGGCAGCATGCGGAGCAGCACCGATGGACCCGGACGACACGTACGTCATCATCCATTGCCCGGACCATGCCGACGCGCTGCCGCGCCGGCTGGCAAGCCATGACGCGCACCGCAGCGCGACACTTGCCACCCTGGGGCTGAACCTGAATGTTCATGTCCATATCTCGCAGAACTGCCACCCCACTTAAGTTGGGGGTTTGCGCCGCGAAAATCAGGGCCCGTTTTTCCCCGCTTGTTATAGATTGTTAAGACATATAAGAGCGTGGGTTTCGCATGGAACCCCAGCCAATAAGTGCACTATTAGCATCAGTCGTTGGTGACGGCCGTTCAGCCGCATGGTTGCCATCGACATCCGGGGGGAAACAATCTTGCGCCAGACGCTTGCGCGCGCGCTGCGCCCGCTTGGACGCCTTGGGTCGCGCACCATCACCGCGGGCACCTTGCTGCTTGGCGTGATGACGACGGCTGTCGTCTATGCGTTCTGCACCGACCTGCTTGAGAAGGACGTCCGCCTGCGTTTTGAGAACGATACCGGCGACGTGATCCAGCAGATCGATACACGGATCCGCCTCTATACCGATGTTCTGGTGACCATGCAGGCGCTGTTCGGCGCCAGCGACCATGTCTCGCGCGGCGAGTTTCGCGATTTCGTCAGCGGCTTGAACCTGCCGCAGCGCTATCCCGGTTTCCAGACGCTGAACTACGCGCCCTACGTGCCGGCGGCCGAGATCGACGCCTTTGTCGCCCGGCAGCGCAGCGATCCGATCCTGCGCGAGGCCGGCGTGACGTTCAACGTCCGCCCTCCCGGCCAGCGGCCGGGGCATTTCGTGCTGACCTATGTCGAACCGCTCGCCCTCAACCTGGCGTCGATCGGCATCGACATGGGCGCCGAGCCACGCCGCCTGGCCGCGCTGGAACGCGCGCGCGATACCGGGCAGCCAGTCAGCAGCGGGCGCCTGATCTTCAGCGAGGCAAAGAACCCGCATGTGGGCATCGCGCTGCGCCTGCCGGTGTACCGCAAGGTGCCCGACCTGGATTCCGTGGAAGCGCGCCGGCGCGCCTATGTCGGCTCGGTTGGCGCGGGGATCCGGGTGGACGACCTGCTGAAGGACCTGGTCAGCAATGAGAACCTGCGCCGGATCCGGTTCCGCGTGCATGATGCCGGAGACTTCGCGCAGGCGGCGGTTCCGCTCTCTGCAGCCAACCTGCTCTATGACAGCGTGACCGGCCTGGCGGCCAGGGAACGCAGCCGGGTTGCTGGCGGCAGCACCGTCCACGCCAGTGCCGCGCATGGCGCGACCGCACTGGCGGACGCCCAGGCGGCCCCGGGCCAGCATGACCTGGCCAAGAGCGTGGTGCGGAATTTCGGCGGACGGCGCTGGGTGATTGCGTTTGCTGCCGATGCCAAGGCCATCAGTGGTCCGCAGCGCTACCTGCCGGGGCTGGTGGTGATTTCCGGCCTGATCATCAGCGTGCTGCTGGGGTGGCTGGCCTACGCGTTGTCGAGTTCGCGCGCGCGCGCCGTGGCCGTGGCCGACCAGATGACGCACAGCCTGCGCGACAGCCAGGCCGCGCTTGCCGAGGCGCAGCAGATTGCCCACCTGGGCGACTGGCGCATCGACCTGGACCAGGACATCGCGCACTTTTCCCAGGAAATGGCGCGCCTGCTAGGCTTGCGCGGCGACAAGCCGACTCCGGAAGCGCTGTTCCAGGCGATCGACGCCGGCCATCGCGCCGTGCTGCGGGAAAGGATGCGGACAGCCCTGCAGGATCGCCAGCCGTTCGAGTTCGAGTGCCCGTACCGGTCGCGGCGCGGACGCCGGGGCTGGCTGCACCTGATCGGCCACGCGCATGGAGCGGCGGACAGCGCAGTGCTGCGGGGCACCGCGCAGGACATCAGCCAGCGCAGGTCCGCCGAGCAGGCCAGGACGCAGGAACACCAGATTGCCCTGCACCTGGCCACCGCCACCAGCGAGATCGAGGTGTTGGAGGGGATTGTCCACACGCTGCTCGAAGGCATGGACTGGGAGGCCGGTGCCTTCTGGCCGGGCGATGACAGCCAGGGGCTGAAGCTGCCGCCGGTCTATCTGGCCCGCGTCAAGACGCTGCAGCCGTGGCTCGCCGAGCGCCCTGCAGGGCCGGCCGGCGCCGCGGTCTTGCCGGCGCCGCAATGGTATGCAAGCCGCAGCGCGATGGCCCGGCATCCGCAAGCCAGGTGGCTCGACGCGGGCGGTATCCGGACGGTGTTCGCCTTCCCGCTGAGCCGGGGCCACGTGAGCCTCGGCGTGGTCGAACTCTATTCCCGCAGCAAGCGCAGCCCCGATACGCATGCGCTCGCGATGGCGAGCGGCATTGCCAATCAGACCGGGCACTTCCTGCTGCGGCGCCAGGCCGAGGAAAACCTGCGCTTCATCGCCAATCACGATGCCCTTACCGGGCTGCCCAACCGCCTCATGTTCAAGGCCGAGTTCGAGCAGGCGCTGACCCGTGCCCGCGCCAGCGGCCAGGCCCTGCATGTCATTTTCGTGGACCTGGACGAATTCAAGGTCGTGAACGACACCATCGGCCACAATGCCGGCGACATCGTGCTGCGCGAGATGGCCGACCGGTTGCGCGGCAGCCTGGAGGAGGTGGAGCTGATCACCCGCTTCGGCGGCGATGAATTCGTCGTGCTGCTGGACCCCAAGGGCGATTCGACGATCCTGGACCGGACCATTGCCCGGATCCAGGCTGCGCTCGCGCCAGGCTTCGTCGTCAACGAGTCGGAACTGCGCATGACGGCAAGCATCGGCATCAGTTCCTTCCCCGAGGACGGCAGCGACTGGCAGACCCTGCTCAAGCATGCCGACCTGGCCATGTATGGTGCCAAGCAGCTCGGCAAGAACGGCTACCAGTTCTACTGCCGCGGCATGAGCGCGTCGCTGCAGCGGCGCATCGACATGGAGTCGCACCTGCACCGCGCGCTCGAGCAGGACGAATTCATCCTCTACTACCAGCCGCGCATTGCGCTCGCGTCGGGAGCGTGCACGGCGGTCGAGGCACTGATCCGCTGGCGCCACCCGGAACTCGGCCTGGTCATGCCCGGAGATTTCATTCCCTTCGCGGAGCAGAGCGGCGCCATTGTCGAGATCGGTGCCTGGGCCCTGCGCGAAGCGTGCCGGCAGAATGCCGCATGGCGCGCGCAGGGACTGCCGCCGGTGCGTGTTTCAGTCAATCTTTCGGCACGGCAGTTCGCCGACAAGTCGCTCAGGCTGACCATCATCGATGCCCTGCGGCAAGCCGGGCTGCCCGGCAACCTGCTGGAGCTTGAACTCACCGAGAGCATGGTCATGCGCGATGCCGAACAGGCGTCCAGCTGGCTCTCGCGCCTGAAGCGCACCGGTGTCCGGCTGGCGATCGACGACTTCGGCACTGGCTACTCCTCGCTCGCCTATCTGAGCCGCTTCCCGATCGATACGGTCAAGATCGACGGCAGCTTCGTCCGCTACATACCGGAAAGCCGCAGCGACACGCAGATTACCAGCGCGGTGATCGGCCTTGGCCACCGGCTTGGCCTCGAAGTGGTCGCCGAAGGCGTGGAAAACGAGGTGCAACTCGAGTTCCTGCGCCGCGAAGGCTGCGACGAAGTGCAGGGCTACTACTTCAGCCATCCGCTGCCGCCGGCGAAGATCACTGCCTTCCTGGCCAGCCGCATGGAGAACGGTCCCGCTCTCGAGCATGGACCGCAACCGATGCGCGCCTGACTGCCCGTCAGTCCGGTGCGTGCTTAAGCAGTCCAATAACAGGGAGCTAGATCATGCAGGACCGTACTATTGAAATCATGTGGCAGGCCATCGACGCCCTGGACTTTTCCAGGATGAAGGCCAAGCTGCTGCATCAGAAGCATGCGCATTGGTCGCCGGAATCGCTGGAGCAGGCGGAGAGCGGCTACCGGCAATTCCTCAAGCTGGCGGCGAAGCATCCGGACACGCCCGCCGTCCCCAGCGAGCAGGTGGATGCCTTCTGGCATGCCCACATCCTGGACACCAGGCGCTATGCGAGCGATTGCGAGCGCATCTTCGGCTATGTCCTTCACCATGACCCCTACGTTGGCATCGACGGTCCGGAGGACGAGGCCCGCCTCCTGCAAATGGCCGCTGCGAGCGATGCGCTGAGCATGCGCGAATTCGGCAGCCCGCTGACGTCTGCCGCATATTGTGCCCGGGCAGCGGCCGACGAGCCCGCGTACTGCGCACGCATTGCCAGGACGGAGGCACCGGCGTACTGCGCGCGCATGGCCAAGGTGGAAGAGGCCGCGTACTGCGCACGCATGGCCAAGGCGGAAGAGGCCGCGTACTGTGCACGCATCGCCAGGACGGACGAACCTGCGTACTGCGCGCGCATGGCCAGGGCGGAAGAGCCCGCGTATTGCGCACGTATCGCCAGGGCGGAAGAGCCGGCGTACTGCGCCCGCATTGCCACGGCCGGCGCCCCCGCATACTGCGCACTGGCTTCGCCCCAGGCCGCGGCCTGCTGAAGGCCTGCATTCGTGGCCGGGCGGGCGTCGTCAGCCTGGCCACGTTGCCCACGCCGGCCCTCCCGGTTGCCGCGAGGCACAGGTGCTGCATCGCGCATTGGCCGCGGCACCCATGAAATGAAAAATTTCATTTCTGAAATTCGTTAAGCCAGCCTCGGAAGAAAATCTTCTGCCAAATCAAAGGGATGGTGCCTGAACCGGCCGTGGCCCGGTTCTTGCGGCAGCAGGACGGGACGGGCGCGTATTTCATCGTGCCTGCAAACCTGCCGTCGCCCTGCATCGCGCTGCGTCGTGGGCAGGCGAACCTGGTCTTGATGAGGAAGGCACCACGATGTACTACGGAAGAATCGGAGCCCGCGCGCACAGCCGCGAGCTTGCCGGGGACGGCGATCAGCCACTTGCCGGCCAGAACCGAAGCGAGCATGGCGATCGGGACCAGCAGTCGCCAAAGCGGGCCAACTGGGCGTGGGCCGCTGCATCGGCGCACTATGACTGGATGGACTCGCACGTCCCATTTGCCCAATACGATTAGCAGCCCGGGCAAGCCTTGCGCCCGTGCTGCATCCCCGATCACCTGATCCTGCCGTGGCGGTTGCGCGCGGCTGGTTCGCTTCCCTGCATCCCATGGACTACGCCCCTATCCGCTCCCTGCTGATTGCCAACCGTTCCGAGATCGCGATCCGCGTGATGCGCGCGGCCGCCGAGATGAACGTGCGCACGGTGGCAATCTATTCGAAGGAAGACCGGCTCGCGCTCCATCGCTTCAAGGCCGATGAGAGCTACCTGGTCGGCGAGGGCAAGAAGCCACTGGCGGCTTACCTCGACATCGACGATATCCTGCGCATTGCCAGGCAGGCGAAGGTCGACGCCATTCATCCGGGCTATGGCTTCCTTTCAGAGAACCCGGACTTCGCGCAGGCCGTGATCGACGCGGGTATCCGCTGGATCGGCCCGTCGCCCGAGGTCATGCGCAAGCTTGGCAACAAGGTGGCGGCGCGCAACGCGGCGATCGACGCGGGCGTGCCGGTGATGCCGGCAACCGATCCGCTGCCGCATGACCTGGACACGTGCAAGCGCCTCGCCGCCGGCATCGGCTATCCGCTGATGCTCAAGGCAAGCTGGGGCGGCGGCGGACGCGGCATGCGGGTCCTGGAAAGCGAGCAGGACCTTGAGGGGGCGCTCGCCGCGGCGCGGCGCGAGGCGCTGGCTGCGTTCGGCAACGACGAGGTGTATGTCGAGAAGCTGGTGCGCAACGCGCGCCATGTCGAAGTGCAGGTGCTCGGCGACACGCACGGCAACCTCGTGCATCTCTATGAGCGCGACTGTACCGTGCAGCGGCGCAACCAGAAGGTGGTGGAGCGGGCGCCCGCGCCATACCTCGACGATGCCGGCCGGGCCGCGCTGTGCGAATCGGCCCTGCGGCTGATGCGCGCGGTCGGCTACACGCATGCCGGTACGGTCGAGTTCCTGATGGATGCCGACTCCGGCCAGTTCTACTTCATCGAGGTCAATCCGCGCATCCAGGTCGAGCACACGGTCACGGAGATGGTCACCGGGATCGATATCGTCAAGGCGCAGATCCGCGTGACCGAAGGCGGCCATCTCGGCATGACCGAGAACACGCGCAATGAGAACGGCGAGATCGTCGTGCGCGCCGCGGGCGTGCCGGTGCAGGAAGCGATTTCGCTCAACGGTCACGCGCTGCAATGCCGGATCACCACCGAGGACCCGGAGAACGGCTTCCTGCCGGACTACGGCCGCCTCACCGCCTACCGCAGCGCGGCCGGCTTCGGCGTGCGCCTGGACGCCGGCACCGCCTACGGCGGCGCGGTGATCACGCCGTACTACGATTCCCTGCTGGTCAAGGTCACCACCTGGGCGCCGACCGCGCCCGAATCGATCCGGCGCATGGACCGCGCGCTGCGCGAGTTCCGCATCCGCGGCGTCGCGTCCAACCTGCAGTTCCTCGAGAACGTCATCAACCATCCCGCGTTCCGGTCCGGCGACGTCACCACGCGCTTTATCGACCTGACGCCGGAACTGCTGGCGTTCACCAAGCGCCTGGACCGCGCCACCAAGCTGCTGCGCTACCTGGGCGAGGTCAGCGTCAACGGGCACCCGGAGATGAGCGGCCGCACACTGCCATCGCTGCCGCTGCCCGCACCGGTGCTGCCCGCCTTCGACACCAGCGGCGCGCTGCCCTACGGTACGCGCGACCGGCTGCGCGAGCTGGGCGCGGAGAAGTTCTCGCGCTGGATGCTGGAGCAGAAGCAGGTGCTGCTGACCGATACCACCATGCGCGACGCGCACCAGTCGCTGTTCGCCACGCGCATGCGCACCGCCGACATGCTGCCGATCGCGCCGTTCTATGCGCGCGAACTGTCGCAGCTGTTCTCGCTGGAGTGCTGGGGCGGCGCCACCTTCGACGTGGCGCTGCGCTTCCTCAAGGAAGACCCGTGGCAGCGCCTTGAGCAACTGCGCGAGCGCGTGCCCAACGTGCTGTTCCAGATGCTGCTGCGCGGCTCCAACGCGGTTGGCTACACCAATTATGCGGACAACGTGGTGCGTTTCTTCGTGCGCCAGGCGGCCAGCGCCGGCGTTGATGTGTTCCGCGTGTTCGATTCACTGAACTGGGTGCGCAACATGCGCGTGGCGATCGATGCTGTCGGCGAGAGCGGCGCGCTGTGCGAAGGCGCGATCTGCTATACCGGCGACCTGTTCGACAAGTCGCGCGCCAAATACGACCTGAAGTACTACGTAGGCATCGCGCGCGAGCTGAAGCAGGCCGGCGTGCACGTGCTGGGCATCAAGGACATGGCCGGCATCTGCCGTCCGCAGGCCGCGGCGGCACTGGTCAGGGCGCTCAAGGAAGAGACCGGGCTGCCGGTGCATTTCCATACCCACGATACCAGCGGCATCTCGGCCGCTTCGGCGCTGGCCGCGATCGAGGCCGGCTGCGATGCGGTCGACGGCGCGCTCGACGCCATGAGCGGGCTGACCTCGCAACCCAACCTGTCGAGCATCGCCGCGGCCCTGGCCGGCAGCGAGCGTGATCCCGGCCTCAGCCTGGAGCGCCTGCACGAGGCGTCGATGTACTGGGAAGGGGTGCGCCGCTACTACGCGCCGTTCGAATCCGAAATCCGCGCCGGCACCGCCGACGTGTACCGCCACGAGATGCCCGGCGGCCAGTACACCAACCTGCGCGAGCAGGCGCGCTCGCTCGGCATCGAGCATCGCTGGACCGAGGTGTCGCGGGCCTATGCCGAGGTCAACCAGATGTTTGGCGACATCGTCAAGGTGACGCCGACGTCCAAGGTGGTCGGCGACCTGGCCTTGATGATGGTGGCCAACGACCTGAGCGCCGCCGATGTGTGCGATCCCGCCAGGGAGACTGCCTTCCCTGAATCGGTGGTGTCGCTGTTCAAGGGCGAGCTGGGCTTTCCGCCGGACGGCTTCCCCGCGGAACTGTCGCGCAAGGTGCTGCGCGGCGAGCCGCCCGTGCCGTACCGGCCCGGCGACCAGATCCCGCCGGTCGACCTCGACGCGGCGCGCGCCGCGGCCGAAGCGGCGTGCGAGCAGCCGCTCGACGACCGCCAGCTGGCTTCGTACCTGATGTACCCGAAGCAGGCCGGCGAGTACCACGCGCATGTGCGCAACTACAGCGACACCTCGGTGGTACCCACGCCGGCATACCTGTACGGCCTGCAGCCGCAGGAAGAAGTGGCGATCGACATCGCTGCCGGCAAGACCCTGCTGGTCTCGCTGCAAGGCACGCACCCCGATGCCGAAGAGGGTGTCATCAAGGTCCAGTTCGAGCTGAACGGGCAGTCGCGCACCACGCTGGTCGAGCAGCGCAGCACGACGCAAGCGGCGGCAGCGCGCCATAGCCGTCCGGTTGCCGAACCCGACAATCCGCTGCATGTCGCCGCGCCCATGCCGGGCTCGATCGTGACGGTGGCGGTGCAGCCGGGGCAGCGCGTGGCCGCGGGCACGACGCTGCTGGCGCTGGAGGCGATGAAGATGGAAACCCATATCGCGGCGGAGCGGGACTGCGAGATCGCCGCAGTCCATGTTCAGCAGGGGGATCGCGTGGCGGCGAAGGATCTGCTGATCGAACTGAAGGGCTGACGTTGGCCGGCAGGGCGCAGGCTCCGATTTGCATCCTGCAGCGAACCGTCCGCCACTTCCACCACGCCGTTCAGACAGATCCCGGCTACGTGCAATTGTCGCGGTACGCCTGCTGCAGTTGCTTGCGCGTCTTGTCGCGTTCGATCTTGGGGATGGTCCGGCCCTGCGCGTTCTGCGTGCCCGGGGCGGAATGGTACGAACGCCTTTTTGATGTGGCGTTGTACTGCTCCTTCAGCTCCTCGCACTTCGCGCGTGCGGCCTCTTCGGGATCCTGGGTGGCGGCCGACGGGGGGCGATAGGGATTGGTCCCGCCCTGAACGGCATCCGATATGGCGCTCGCGGCACCCTCGGTCGATGCGCGCTGCGCCAGCGCCGCCGAGGCGCAGCCCAGTGCCACCAGGCCGGCTACCAGGCATCTCTTGGATATCGGCATCGTTCTCTCCCCGGTGATGGATAACGGGCATGCCCGCCAGACAACCATCATATGTGCCCGTCGCGGGATTGTCAGAAACTGATGGTTGTCGACAGCGCGGAGACCTGCGCAGGCAGCGTGGCAGCACGAGGAGGTGTTGCGATGCAGCATCGGAGCGGCTCGCGGGAGCCTCGGCCTGGTGCCGCCAGCGCAATCCAAAATCCCTTTTTTCTTTGCTTCGATGCACATTTGTCGAAGCGCGACCTCCTATAGTCGATGCATACTCCTTGCCTGCCCAGGGCATAACTCGACCCATGCAGCCCCAGAACCTGACCCCCGCCGCGCAGCGCGAAGTCGACAAGGCACCCGGATGGTTGCGCTGGCTCCCGGGACTGCTGGTGTTGAAGAACTATCAGCCGGCCTGGCTGCCGAAAGACCTCGCCGCCGGTCTGGTGCTCACGACCATGCTGGTGCCGGTCGGCATCGCCTACGCCGAGGCCTCCGGCGTGCCCGGTGTCTACGGGCTCTATGCCACCATGGTCCCGCTGCTGGTGTATGCCCTGCTTGGCCCGAGCCGGATCCTCGTGCTGGGGCCGGATTCGGCGCTGGCGGCGCCAATCCTGGCGGTGGTGTTGCAGGTCTCCGGCGGCGATCCGGGGCGCGCGGTCATGGTGGCCAGCATGATGGCGATCGTGTCGGGCGTGGTCTGCATCGTGATGGGGCTGTTGCGGCTGGGGTTCATTACCGAATTGCTGTCCAAGCCGATCCGCTACGGCTACATGAACGGGATCGCGCTCACCGTGCTGGTCAGCCAGTTGCCCAAGCTGTTCGCCATCTCGATCGAAGACGCCGGCCCGCTGCGGGAGATGATCAGCCTCGGCCGGGCGATCCTGGGCGGCGAGACCAACTGGTACAGCTTTGCGGTCGGCGCGGGCAGCCTGGTGCTGATCCTGTTGCTGAAGCGCTTCGAGCGCGTGCCCGGCATCCTGATTGCCGTGATCGTCGCGACGGTGGCCGTCAGCATGTTCGATCTCGACCAGAACGGGGTGAAAGTGCTGGGCAAGACCCCGCAAGGGCTGCCGGGCTTTGTCGTGCCCTGGGTCAGTGGCGCGGACCTGGTTGCGATCCTGCTGGGCGGCATTGCCGTCGCGCTGATCTCGTTCGCGGATACCAGCGTGCTGTCGCGCACCTTTGCCGCGCGCACCAACACCCGGGTCGACCCGAACCAGGAGATGGTCGGCCTGGGCGCCGCCAACCTGGCCGCGGGATTCTTCCAGGGCTTTCCGATCAGCAGCAGCGCGTCCCGTACGCCGGTGGCCGAAGCCGCGGGCGCGAAGACCCAGCTCACCGGAGTCGTGGGCGCACTGGCCGTGGCGCTGCTGCTGATGTTCGCGCCCAACCTGCTGCAGTACCTGCCAAACAGCGCACTGGCCGCGGTGGTGATCGCGGCGGCCATAGGCCTGTTCGAGTTCGCCGACCTGAAGCGCATCTACCGTATCCAGCAGTGGGAGTTCTGGCTGTCGATGGTCTGCTTTGCCGCGGTTGCCGTGTTCGGGGCGATCCCGGGGATCATCCTGGCCGTGGTCCTTGCAGTGATCGAATTCCTTTGGGACGGCTGGCGGCCACACTATGCCGTGCTCGGCCGTGTCGAAGGCCTGCGCGGCTACCACGACACCAAGCGCTACCCGGATGCCGAGCGCATCGACGGGCTGCTGCTGTTCCGCTGGGATGCGCCGCTGTTCTTCGCCAATGCCGAGCTGTTCCAGGCGCGGCTGATGGAAGCGATCGACGAATCGCCGACACCCGTGCGCAGGGTGGTGGTGGCGGCCGAACCGGTGACCAGCGTCGACGTCACCTCGGCCGACATGCTGCGTGAACTGAGCGGCATCCTGCGCGAGCGCGGCATCGCGCTGCATTTTGCCGAGATGAAGGACCCGGTGCGCGACAAGCTCAAGCGCTTCGAGCTGATGGAAGCGATCGGCGACAAGAACTTCCACCCCACGGTGGGCAGTGCGGTGGATGACTACGTCGACAAGCCAGCCTGAACCGTTACGGTCCAGGCTGGTTGCGCCGCGCGCCGGCTACTCCAGCCGGAACCCGGTCTGCTTGATGGCGAGCGCCCATTTCTTCTGCTCTGCCGCCATGAACGTCGCAAACTGGTCCGGAGAGCTCTGGCTGGCCGGTTCATAGCGACCTGCTGCCCTTCTTGCCGGCGTCGCCGGCCTGCAGGCCATTGCGACCGCCAAGCGGCTGGGCGCGGTGATCGAGGCCTCCGACTGGCGGCGCTGGCAGAGTGGCTGCCGCAGTACGTCCCGGACGCGGAGCAGACCAGCGTGGTACATGGCGACTACCGCATGGACAACCTCGTCTTCCATCCCACCGAGCCCCGCGTCATCGGCGTGCTCGACTGGGAGCTGTCCACGCTCGGCCACCCGCTGGCGGACCTGGCCTACCACTGCATGAGCTGGCATATCCCGGCCGACCTGTGGCGCGGTATCGGCGGGCTCGACCTGCAGGCGCTGGGCATTCCCGACGAGGCGACCTACCTGCGCTGGTACGGCGAGGCCAACGGCACGCACGCGCTCGAGCACTGGGACTTCTATCTTGCCTACAACTTCTTCCGGCTCGCGGCGATCATGCACGGCATCGGGCAGCGAGCCAGGAGCGGCAACGCCGCCGCGGCGGATGCCGTGGAGACAGGCAGGAAGGCGGCGCCGCTGGCCGAACTGGGGTGGCAATTCGCGATGCGCTACCGCGCGGCAGGGCGCTAGCGTCGGCGCACGGTCCGGCGCCAGCCGGATCGAAGCCGCCGCAGGTGACGGAATCTGCCCTGGGCTCCTTATCGGGAATCAAAGTTTGCCTTCCGATCCGGCCTGGCTTAAAGATAGGAAGGGGAGATGGGCCCGCGGATTCAAGGGCCGCATCGGAACCGGGCTGTCTGGCATCCCGAGCCTTCAGGAGACGTCAATGAGTGTGCTGATGCTTGTGAATATCGATACGGCGACAACCGACGAGGAAATCCAGGAGTTCATCGGTCGTTACGGCTTCCCGGCCTGCGATGAGATCGAGCGCGTTCCGGGAGACGGCACTCGCCCGGCGGTGTCGCTGCATTTCAATTCGGTCGATGGGGCCGCGCTGCGGCTGCTGCAGCCGCGCATCAACCACCTGTTCTGGAAGCAGCGCAAGGTGGACGCGATGGTGCTGACCGAGCGCTTCGAATAGGCCGCTGCCGCGGCTGGCGGGCATGTGGGTCCGGTGCTTCCGCGCTTGCCCGATTGGGGGCGTGCCATGGCGGAGGAGGCAAGATGAACAGGCGATACACGATCCTGCACGCGCTGGCATGCAGTGCCGCAATGCTGGCGGGTGCAATGTCGGCGGGGCCGGCCGTTGCCTATTTTGACCACTACCTGGGCGGCACCATCGTCGGCACGCTTACCCAGGACCAGCTCACAGCGTTGACGGCTGTCTTCCGCAGGACCCTGGAGCAGGGCGCCGACGGCGCCCGCATGACGTTCAGGCTGCCGCCCGACACGCGCGAGCGGCAGGTCGAAGGTTCCTTCACGCCATTGCAGTCCCGGCGCGACCATGGCGACCGCTGCCGGCAACTGCGCAGTGAATTCCGCCGGGCCGGCGAAACCGAAGCCTGGACCGGGTGGTACTGCAAGGAGAAGGACGGCAACTGGAGGTCGCGCAAGCTGCCGAAGTAGCTAGTACCGGTCTTCGACGTACCGATAGGGATAGTCGGGCTCCCGGTATCCGCCCGCCTTCTGCCTGGCAGGCAGCTTGACCGGCTTGCGTTCGATCGCCTGGTACGGGATCTGTGCCAGCAGGTGCGTGATGATGTTCAGGCGCGCCCGGCGCTTGTCATTGGAATTGGCCACATGCCATGGGGCATAGTCGGTATCGGATGCGGCAAACATGGCGTCGCGCGCGCGTGAATAGTCGTACCAGCGGCTGTAGGAGCGCAAGTCCATGTCAGTGAGCTTCCAGACCTTGCGGCCGTCCTTGATGCGTCCCTGCAGGCGGCGGGTCTGCTCCTCCGGGCTGACCTCGAGCCAGTACTTGATCAGGATGATGCCGGAATGCACGATGGCGCGTTCGACCAGCGGGACGGCGCGCAGAAACTCGTCGGCCTGCGCTTCGGTGCAGAATCCCATCACGCGTTCGACGCCGGCGCGGTTGTACCAGCTCCGGTCGAAGATGACGATCTCTCCCGCGGCGGGCAGGTGCGGCAGGTAGCGCTGCACGTACATCTGGCTCTTTTCGCGGTCGGTCGGCGCGGGCAGGGCGACCACGCGGAAAATGCGCGGGCTGACGCGTTCCGTGATGGCCTTGATAGCGCCGCCCTTGCCGGCACCGTCGCGCCCTTCGAACACCACGCAGACCTTGCTGCCGCTGGCCTGCACCCATTGCTGCAGCTTGACCAGCTCGACATGAAGGGTGAAGAGCGCCTTCTGGTATTCCTTCTCCGACATGCGCTCGCGCTGCTGCTGGTCCGGCTTTTCGTCGAGGCTGTCAGCCGGGCCTGGTTCGCGCGGCGGCTCCGCCTGGCTCCCGTTGCCGCCGTGGCGCTTCCCTTTTCGCTTGGCCATGATCTTCCTCCACTGACGTACCGGTGCCTTGAGGGTCCGGTCATGCACCTTCAAACCTGGGGGTACCGCTTGCATGCGCGCTGGCGGCTCGTTTCTACGATAGGAACAAAATCGGGGGAAATCCTCATGCCGATCCGTTTTCCTGTCGCAACCCTTGCCGGGCGGCGACCGGAATTCGGTTGAATTTCAATGTCTTCCGTACTACCTTCGTAGCGCGTATGGAGCAATATCCGCTCTGTATGCCGGCTGGCAATGGCGCGCGGCAGGGGAACATCCTCCAGCCCGGCGCGCTGCCCCAGTACGCCTCGGATGGCTCCGTCACCGGCTGCGAGGAGGGAACATGGCCTTTCTGGTCAGGCGGCTGCTCAGGTCCGGCTGCGCATGGCTGTTTGTCGCGCTGGTGGCGGGAGCGGGCGGCGCCGCTGCCCAAGACTTACAGAACCCGCCACCCACCTTCAAGCCCGAGGAGCTTGAGGCGCTGGTCGCGCCGATCGCGCTCTATCCCGATTCCGTGTTGTCGCAGGTGCTGATGGCCTCCACCTATCCGCTGGAGATCGTGCACGCGGCGCGCTGGGTCAAGGCCAATCCCAAGGTCAAGGGCGACGCCGCAGTCAAGGCCGTGGCCGACCAGCCCTGGGATGTCAGCGTGAAGTCGCTGGTGGCCTTCCCGCAGGTGCTTGAGCCGATGAACGACAAGCTCGACTGGACGCAGAAGCTGGGCGATGCCTTCCTGGCCCAGGAGAAAGACGTGCTGGCCGCGGTCCAGCGGCTGCGCAACAAGGCCCAGCAATCCGGCAACCTCAAGACCACCGAACAGCAGAAGGTCATTGTCGAGCCCGCGACCACGGCGGCGCCAGGCGTGCAGACCGTGGTGCGCATCGAACCGGCCGACCCGCAGGTCATCTACGTCCCGGCCTACAACCCCACCGTGGTCTACGGCTCCTGGGGTTATCCGTCCTACCCGCCGTACTACTGGCCGCCTTATCCCGCCTACTACCCGGGCGCCGCGCTGGCCACGGGCTTTGCCTGGGGCATCGGGCTGGCCGCCGCCGGGGCGATCTTCGGCAACTGCAACTGGGGCGGCGGCGACGTGAACATCAATGTCAACCGGGCCACCAATATCGACCGCAACTTTGACCGCACCAAGGTACAGGCGGGCGGGCGCTGGCAGCATGACGCCAGTCACCGCCAGGGCGTGGCCTACCGCGACAACGCCACCCGCGAGAAATTCTCGCGCGATGTGCCAGGCGGGGACCGGCGCAATGAGTTCCGCGGTCGCGAGGGCGGTGCCGGCGTGTCCGACCGCGCGGCGCGCGACCGGGCAGGCGGGCAGGAGCGGCCGGGTGCCGGGGATCGGGCCGGAGACCGGGCGGGTGATCGGGCGGGAGACCGGGTCGGTGATCGCGCTGGCGAACGGGGTGGTGATCGGGCCGGGGTCTCTGACCGGGCCGGAGTTTCCGATCGAGGCGGCGTATCTGACCGGGCCGGTGCATCGGACCGCGCGGGGGCCGCCGACCGGTCGCGGGGCGGCGGTGAACGGGCCACCACCGTAGCCGACCGCGGCGGCGGTGGCGGGCGGGACAACGCCTTCCAGGGCGTGGGCGGCGGCGCGGCGTCGCAGCGCGACTTTGATCGCGGACGCTCCAGCATGCAGTCGGCCGGAGGCCGCGCAGGCGGCGGCTTCAGCGGCGGCGGGGGCCGTGGTGGCGGCGGCTTCGGCGGCGGGGGCCGTGGCGGTGGCGGACGCGGTGGCAGGCGCTAGCGGACCAGGGAGCCTCGATCATGACGTCACCACTAAGCCTTGCCCGATCCCTGCCTGGCCGCCTGGCCTGCGCGCTGGCGCTTGCGCTCGCGCTGACCGTTGCCGGCATGCACGCCGCGCACGCGCAGAAGCCCTTCAAAACCCCCGAGGCCGCCATGAACGCCTTTGGCGAGGCGGTCGCCACCAGCGACGACGATGCCATGAAGGTGCTGCTGGGCGCCAGGTTCCACGACCTGATCCCGCCAGTCGGCGCCGACATCCGATACCGCTTTCTCGAGGCCTGGCGGATCTCGCATGCGGTCAAGCCAGAGGGCGACAGCCATGCCCGCATCGCCGTAGGCAATGACGGCTGGACCCTGCCAGTGCCGCTGGTGAAGACATCGAAGGGCTGGCAGTTCGATACGCGTGCCGGGGTCGACGAGATGCGCATACGCCGCATCGGCCGCAATGAACTCGCGGTGATCCAGGCCATGCTCGCGGTCTATGACGCCCAGCGCGAATACGCCCGGACCGACCATGACGGCGACGGCCTGCTGGCCTACGCGGGCAAGCTTGCGAGTACGCCGGGCAAGCAGGACGGGCTGTACTGGCCGACATCGGATGGCGCACCGCCCAGCCCGCTCGGGGCCGCGTTCCTCACGGCCGGCCAGCGCAACCCCGGGCTGGGCGGCTACTACGGCTATCACTACAAGCTGCTGACCGCGCAGGGCCCCAACGCACCCGGCGGCGCGTACAACTATGTCGTCAATGGCAAGCTGTTCGGCGGCTTCGCCGTGCTGGCCTGGCCGGTGCGGTATGGCGATACCGGCGTGAAGAGCTTCATGGTCAGCCACGATGGCCAGGTCTATGAGCGCGACCTGGGGCCCGACAGCGCCGGCAAGGCCGCGGCGACCAAGACCTTCGATCCCGGCCCTGGCTGGAGCAAGGTGACGCCATGAAGCATGGGCTCGGGCTCCTGGCGGGCGTCGCCGTGTTCGCCGCAGTGCCGGTGCTGACGGCATGCTATCCCTACCCTTACCCTGCCGAGGTGGTCCCGACCACCTACCCGGGGCTGCAGCCCAGCCGTTACGACCGCGCCTTTGCCGCGGCCGCCGGCGCCATGCGCGACCAGGGCGTGGCGATCAGCACCGAGGATGCCGTGGCCGGCACGGTGGAAGGAACCCGCAACAACCTGCCGGTGAGGGCCAGCGTGCGCCGCCAGGCCGACGGCACGGTGCGGGTGCAGTTCGACGGCACCGACCCGTCGGATCCGCGTCTGCTGGAGCGCATCTCGCGCAGCTACGACGCGCGCATGGGCCGCTGAGGCGCGCTGCGCCGCCGTTGCCGCCTACCAGTCAAGGCTGCGCGCGCGGAATGACCGGCGCCCCCGGCGCCGGACTGGCCGGGCGCTGCGGATACACCGACGTGCCGAAGGTGTTGCCCATGCGATGGCTGGTGGCCGCCTCGTTATAAAGGCCGAGCTGGTTCGAGGGCCGCTGCGCGATCGCCTCGGCCGCCAGTCCGCTGTCAGGCCGTGCCGGCCTGCCTGCGTTGGCAGGTTGCAGCTTCTGCGTCAGGCACGGGAACGAAGGCGCGCGCTCGCCGTTGACCTCGACCTCGACCTCGACGCAGGGCGCGGGTCCCGCAGCGGCGGCGGGTACCATGTCGACCAGTCCAAGCGCCGCAACGGCGCATAGCGTCAGCCAGGTCCGCATCCGATACCTCCTTCGTTGGCCGCCAGGCAGGACGCCGGCGAAGCCGCTGCAGTATAGCCAGCAGGCTGCGCTCGCGGGGACCATCCTCGCGCAGGGATTTGCCGTTGACTCTGTCCCCACGCCTCCCTCCTTCGTCCTCGATGAATCTTTTGTGACAAACGACAGGCGGCGCCAGTGCCGTCCGTCTAGGCACCGTGCGCAATGCTGACATGAGGGCACGCCATCATGTCCTGCGATCGGATGCGCGCCTGCCGTGCCCTTGGTCAGGGCGTTGCGGCAGGGGCGCGGCGGCAATCGATTCGAACAAGAAGCTTGAGTCAATCCAATGCATGACCCCGCGTGGGCCGCGTGCGCGTGGTCGGTGCCGAGTACAACTCGCCGCGGGAGGTGCGCGAGCAGGTGCCGGCGCTGGCGGAAGGCGTGGTGCCTGATTTCACGCAGGCGCAGACAGAGCTGACCGCGTTGAACCGTAGTGCCAAGCGCCAGGTGGTGGCGCTGGTGTGGCAGGGCGCGTGCCGGGCACCATGGACGTCGACCTGAAGGTCGACGACAGCAGTCCGTGGCGCGCCAGCGTTGGCCTGAACAACGACTACAGCGCCGATACGACGGAGCTGCGCGCCTTCGCCTCGCTGGGCCACGACAACCTCTGGCAGCTGGGCCATAGCGCCTCAGTGAGCTTCTTCGGCGCGCCACAGGATTTGAACCAGACCCAGGTGTGGTCCGGCTCCTATGTGGCGCCGATCCGCGGCAGCAACTGGAGCGTGGAGGCGTCGGGCTATCTTTCCGACAGCAACGTGGCCACGGTGAACGGCACCAGCGTGCTGGGCAAGGGCCACGCCGTCGGCCTGCGCGGCACCTATACCGTGCCGGACACCGGGGCATGGTGGCATACGCTGAGCCTGGGCGTGGACTTCAAGGACAACGAAGAGGTCACGCGCCTGGGCAATGCCGGCGACACCGTGCCGCTCAAGTACGCGCCGATCACGCTTGCCTATGCGGGCTTCACCCAGACCGAGCGCGGCCAGCTGGGCGTCATCTGCGCCCCGGAGTCGAGATCGTCAGCGCCACGCCGGACGGCGACCTGCACCTTGACGGCGATATCGACCTGTCGGGTTTCCGCTACGCCACCTTCGCCGCGACTGCCTCCCCCTGGCCGTCCGCCGCTTCGCGCTGGAGCGATGAAGCGCGCTGCACCAGCTTGCTCAGGCTGGGGTTCATCGGCTTGAGTTCCATGCGCTCGGCCGCCAGCGCGCAGGCCAGGTTGGCGCGTTGGCCTCGCAACGCCGCCTCGATCAGCGTCAGGTTGATGAGATCGCGCTGGGCATGGCTGCCGCCGAACCGATGCGCGATCTGGCGCACCGGCAGCAGCAGCTCGATGGCGTGGTCGTAGTCTTGCCGCGAGAAGGAGAGCAGGGCCTCGGTCACCGGCAGGCCGACCTCGCGGGTGATCATCGCGTTGGAGCCACTGCCACCTGCCGCAGCGCGCATGCCGGCAAGCAGGCCGGCCAGGGCGCTGTCGCGCCCGGCGCAGAGATAGGACATGGCGGCATGGGTATCGTTGAAGGCGTAGTAGCCTTCGGCGCCGCGTGCCTGCCAGGTGTCGGCGACTTCGTTCCAGCGCTCGCCCACGTCGATGCCGCGCAGGTGCAGGCGCCACAGCATGGCGCAGGCATCGATCAGCTCCAGCGCCACCGCGGAGTGGTTCTCGCGGATATGCGCGTCGTAGATGTCCAGCACCTGCCTGGTATGGCCGAGTTCGAGATGGAACAGCGCCAGGTGCCACCAGTTGTGCACGGCCATCATATTGTCCTGCGACCAGTCGGCGGCGCGCCCGCTCAGCCAGTCGATGCCTTCATCCTGGCGGCCCTGCATTTCCATCACGTGGGCGACCGCATGAATGGCCCAGGGATCGCGCGGGTTCAGTTCCAGGGCGAAGCGGCCGCGTTCCTCCGCTTGCTCGTACAAGTTCGTTTCCTCCAGGCCGAACGCATGCATGCCCAGGACGTAGCCGAAGCCGGGTACGCGCGTAGTCCAGTGGGGCAGCACCTGGGCGATGCGGTCGCGCAGCAGGGTGGACTGCCCGAGCAGGAAATCCCCGATATGGGCGATCTGCAGCGCCAGGCTGTCGCGCGGATAGTCGACCACGATGTCGCCGTATAGCTGGATCGAGCGCGCGAAGTGGCCATCCAGCCAGGCGCGTGCCGCCGCGATATGCCGGCGCTCGCGCTCGTTGGCGCTGGCGGACAGCGCTTCGCCTGCCTCGACGCTCTGCCTGAGCATCGGCTCCACGGTGCCATCGCCAGCCGTGATCATCATCCCCGCGCGCATGGCATGGCCCATCACGAAGCCCGGATCGTCGGCCAGGGCATGGTCGATCACCGTAAGCGGGTCGCCATAGTAGCCATGCAGCAATTCCAGGGCGGCTTCGAAGCGCTCCAGCGAGTTGGTGTTGGTGCTCGAGACCGAAACACCGCGCGAGTCAGTATGTGTCATGACGCAATCCTTCCAGTGTGACCGAGGCAGCCCTTGCCTCGATGGCAGCCCCTGTTCGTCCGCTATGTCGGAGCCACGCGGCCCGGGGTTGTCGTCATACTAGGGAGCCGCCGTGAACGGGCCCGGCAATCCAGCGTGAAAGAAGCGTGAAAATTGCGGCAGGCCAAGGAAGTACCGGCTTCATCTCTTTGCGCTGGCGAGGCGCGCGTTGGCCCGTGCCGTCGCCTATAAATGATGGGTTTTCCGGTTTCCCTATCATGGCCCGTGCCCGTCTTGACCTGTTCGGCGGCTTCCAGCTGAGTTCTGCAGACGGAACGCCGATTTCGCTTTCTGCCCGCAAGGCGCGCGCCGTGCTGGCCTATCTCGCGCTGGCGCAAGGGCGCGCCCAGCCGCGCGACAAGCTGGCCGCACTGTGCTGGGCCGAAAGCAATACCGAGCAGGCGCGCAGCAGCCTGCGCCAGGCACTCAGCGCGGCGCGGCGCGCACTGGAAGAAGCTGGCCAGCACGTGGTGCTGGCAGAAGGCGACAGCGTGACGCTAGGCGAGATCGAGGTCGACGTGTGCGAGTTCGAGCAGTGTGCCCGGGAAGCCACGCCCGCGTCGCTGGAGCGCGCCGCGGCGCTGTACCGGGGTGACTTGCTGGAGGGCTTTCATGCCGCCGCGCCGGCGTTCGACCACTGGCTGGCGATCGAACGCGAGCGTCTGCGCGGCGTGGCGTTGGCGGTCATGGCCAGGTTGCTGGCGCACCACGAGCAGGCTGGCGAGACGGAGCGGGCCATCGCCACTGCCACCCGGCTCCTTGCCCTCGATCCGTTGCAGGAAGACGTGCACCGGACGCTGATCCGGCTGTATGAGCGCCAGGGCCGGCAGGCGCTGGCGCTCAAGCAATACCGCTTGTGCCGGGCGGCACTGCAACGCGAACTCGGGGTATCGCCTGAGCCCGAGACCGAGGCGCTGTACCAGGCAATGCTGCGGGCCCGCCGCGAGCCGGTGGCTGGCATGGCTGCGGCCGGTGACGACGGTGCCGCGGTGCCACCTGCTTGCGCCGTGATGGCTGCCGAGCCGCAACTGCGCCACGCAGTGGTCCTGGTAGCCAGCCTGGACGATAGCAGCGCTGGCCTGGAGCCCGAGCCATTGCACGATGCCCTTGCGCGCTGGCGCCAGCATGCCAGGGCATTGGCCAGCGCCTGCGGCGGCCATATCACCGATGAAATCGGCACCCGGCTGACCATCGTGTTTGGCGTTCCGGTGGCGCATGGGAACGACGCCGAGCGCGCCCTGCATACCGCCGGGGCGCTGCATGCCGGTCTGGCGCGGCTGGCGGAATCCGCCAACGCCAGGCTGCTGGCGCGCGTAGGCCTGGCCAGCGGCCAGGTGCTGGCCGCCTGCCGCGAAAGCGGCATGACGCTGACCGGCGGGCCGGTTAGCGTGGCCTTGCAGGCGATGGAGCGCGCCGAGCCTGGCGCAACCATGGTGTCGAATCGGGTCTACCAGGCGCTGCCCGGACGCCTGGAAGCGGACTGCGTGGCGCACGCCGTGCTCCCCGGCGTGGCCGAACCGATTCCGCTCTGGCGCGTGCGGCGCTTTCTCGGGGTGGAACAGGCGCCGGCGCAGCACGCGTTCGTCGGGCGGCAAGCGGAGCTGGCCCAGCTCGCCGGCGTTGCCGACAGCTGCCTGCGTTCCGGCCATGGCCGGGTCGTGCTGATCCGCGGCGAGGCCGGCATCGGCAAAAGCCGGCTCGCCGACCGCTTCGTCGCGCTGGCGCGCGAGCATGGCCTGGAGGCACACCGGGCGCTGGTGCTCGACTTCGGTGCCGGCAGCGGCGGCGATCCGTTGCGCATGCTCGCGCGCAATCTGCTGGGCGTCGCGCCTCGCACGGGCGCGGATGGCGCCGCCGCCGAAGTAGCGACAGGCGCGGCCATCGAGCAAGCGCTCGCGGCCTGGCAACTCGGCGAGGATGAGCTTGGGTTCGCCCGCGACATGTTCGAGCAGCCCCAGTCCCAGGAGCAGGCCGCTGCACTGGCCGCGATGGACGCCGCCAGCCGGCAACGCGGCGCACAGCGATTGATGGTGACGCTGGCCACCCGCCGCAGCGTGGTGCGCACGCAGTTGATCGTGGTCGAAGACGTCCACTGGGCCGAGCGCACGGTGCTCGATTGCCTGGCGCAGCTGGCCGCGGCAACCCGCAGCCATGCGCTGATCCTGGTGCTGACCGTACGGCCCGAGCATGACCCGCTCGATGCGGCCTGGCGGGCGACCAGCCAGGGAGCATCGCTGACCACCATCGACCTCGGGCCGCTCGACGATGCCGAGGCGCACGAACTGGCAGCCTGCCATCGCCAGGTCGATCCTGCCGTGGCCGCTACCTGCATTCGCCGGGCTGAGGGCAATCCGCTGTTTCTCGACCAGTTGCTGCGCGGCGCGGAGGCGGGTGCGGACGAGTTGCCCGGCACGCTGCAGAGCATTGTGCTGGCGCGGATGGACCGGTTCTCTACCGCCGACCGCCAGGCGCTGCAGGCCGCTGCCGTACTGGGCCAGCGCTTTGGCCCGGCCGCGCTGCGGCATTTGCTCGAGGACCCCGCGTACGCTTGCGAGCGCCTGGTGCAGGAGGCCATGGCCCGGCCGGAAGGCGAAGACTATTTGTTCATGCACGCGCTGATCCATGAGGCGGTGTACGCCTCGCTGCTCAAGTCGCGGCGACAGAATCTGCACCGGCGCGCGGCTGCCTGGTACGAAGGCCGGAATCCGGCGCTGGCGGCCGAGCACCTGGATGCCGCAGGCGATCCCGGCGCGCCCGAGGCCTATGCCGCCGCGGCGCGCCATGAGGCGGCGCACTTCCGCGGCGAGCGCGCATTGCGCCTGGTCGAGCGTGCGCAGCGCCTGGATAGCGGCGACGCCTGCAGGCACACGCTTGCCTGCCTGCACGGCGAGCTGGCACTTGACCTGGGCCTGCCGACGCAATCGCTGCAGGCGTTCCGGCAAGCGCAGTTGCTGGCGAGCGATGCGGCACAGCGGGCCCGGGTGTGGCTTGGCACGGCGGCCGCCTTGCGCCTGCTCGACCGCTATGACGAAGCCCTGGCGGCGCTGCGCGAGGCGGAGCAGGCCGCCGCCGCGCTGGGCCAGCCCGAGCGGCTGGCCGAGATCGAATCGCTGCGCGGCAATCTCTATTTCCCGAAGGGCGACATGGAAGAGTGCCTCGCCGCCCACCAGCGCGCCCTCAGCCATGCGAGGGCGGCCGGATCGGTGCTGGGCGAGGCGCGTGCGCTGGGCGGCCTCGGTGATGCGTACTACCAGCAAGGCCGCATGCTGACCGCGCATGCGCATTTTGTCCGCTGCGTCGAGCTGGCGCGGGCGCACGGCTTCATCCGCATCGAATGTGCCAACCTGCCGATGGTGGGCGCGGTGGAACTGTTCCGCAACGAACTTGCGGCCGCGCAGGCCAGCTGCGAGGAAGGGCTGCGCCTGGCGCGGCGGATCAGCGATGCGCGCAGCGAGATGCTGGCCTACGACGTGATGGCGTCGACCGCACAGCTCGCCGGCGACTGGCCGGGTGCCGAAGCGCACGCGCGGCTGGCACTGGCGCTGACGCGCCGGCTTGGGGCCCGGCGCTTCGAGGCGGAAGTGCTGGCGCGGCTTGGCCTCGCCATTGGCGCGCTCGGCCAGGTGGACGAGGCGGAGTCCGTGCTCGACGAGGCGCTGCAACTGAGCCACGCCAGCGGCGTGCGGTATTCAGGGCCAACCGTGCTGGCCTTCCTGGCGCGCACTACGCGCGATCCGGACAAGCAGCTCGACGCCCTGCGCCAGGGCGAGGCCATTCTGGCCCAGGGCTGCGTGAGCCATTGCCACGTCGATCTGCTCGAAGCTGCGATCGACGTTTCACTGGCGGCGCGCCGGTGGCAGGAAGCCGAACGCTACCTGGCAGCGCTGCAGGATTACATGCAGCATGAGCCGTTTCCGTGGGGAGACTTTCTGATCCGCAGGGGCCGCGCCTTGATATGCGCCGGACGGGAACAGGGGGCCGGGACCACGCCGCCCCTTTTTGCCCGATTACGGCTGCTCAGGGACGAGGCGCATGCGGCAGGTCTGAATGAGTCCCTGGGTGCCATCGATGCTGCACTGGAGAGGCTGGCAGCGACATCGCGTATCGAGTCGGACGCATCAGGCCGGTCCTGATCGAAATTCCTGCGCTCGCAGATAACGCCTGTAGCAGCAGGCATCATGAGCGGATTCATGCCATGCGTGGTATGCAGATTCACTGAGGGCTCACCGTCACCCCCGCGCAGCGTTCAAGCAGTGCCTCGCCGCTGGTCACGGGCGCGCTACAGGCGCGATGGCGGCACACGTAGGCTGCCGGCCGGCCGTCCACCGGGAGCCGCCCCTGGCCGACGGGAACGTCTTCGGCGAATGCCAGCACGCGTGCCGGAAGATAGGTGCGGTGAACGCTTTCCACCAAGGCGGCGGCCGCCGCCTTGTCGCCGGCAAGAATGATCCCGAACGCGCCGCGCTGCGCGAAGTCCGCGGCGGCCAGGAAGTGCACGAAGCCGGCCGGGGCCGCGCTGGCGGCAGCCCGGTAGCGCTGGAATTCGTGCTCGGCGAGGTCACGATAGCGATCCTCGCCGCTGAGCTCATGCAAGCGCAGGAAGGAGAACACGCTGGCTGAAATGCCGGACGGCCAGGCGCCGTCGTGCGGCGCGCGAGGCCTGTGTATCAATGGCTCGCCATCATTGGGCGTGAAATACAGCCCGTCGTCCCAGAAGTTATCGATGATGAGCGCCACGAGTTCGGCTGCGCGATCAAGGTATCGCCTGTCGAAGCAGGATTCGTAGAGGTCGATCAGCGCGTTAGCCAGGAAGGCATAGTCTTCCAGGAACCCTGGCACCTTGACTGTGCCGTCCTTCCAGTACCGATACACACCGCCGTCCGGCATGGTGAGCTTGTCCTGGATAAAGCTGGCGGCACGCCTTGCGGCGGCGAGGTGTGCGGGGTTGCCCGTTGCCTGGTAAGCGGCGCAGAGTCCCTGGATCATGAGACCGTTCCACCCGGCGAGAATGTTGTCGTCGCGCCCGGGGCGCACGCGCTGGGCGCGCGCAGCCAACAGCCGCTCGCGCCAGCCTTCCAGCCGTGCCTCCTCCAGGGGAGTCAGCGTGACGGCACGCTGGAGCACCGATCTGCCGGGTTCAAAGTTCCCGCCTTCGGTCACGCCGTAGGCGCGACACGCCAGGGCTCCCTCGGATTCGCCCAGGACTGCCTTCACCTCGGGCGCTGTCCAGACATAAAAGCGGCCTTCCTCGCCTTCGCTGTCGGCATCTTCGCCGGCATAGAAGCCGCCGTCGGGGTGCGTCATGTCCCGCACAATGTACGCGATCGTTCCCTCGAATACGCGGCGCCAGGCTTGCTTTCCCGTCAGGCGATAGGCGTTGGCGTAGAGCGTGACGAGCTGGCCGTTGTCGTAAAGCATCTTTTCGAAGTGGGGCACGGCCCAGCGTTCGTCGACACTGTAGCGGGCGAAGCCACCGCCGAGCTGGTCATGGATGCCGCCGGCCGCCATGCCGTCGAGCGTGCGCTCCAGCGCATCAAGCAGCGCGGGTTCATGCGTGCGCTGACAGATGCGCAGTACGAGGTCGTACGCGCTTGCGTTGGGAAACTTGGGCGCTCCGCCCAGGCCGCCATGGGTCGGGTCCGTATTGCGCGCGAGGGCGAGGGCTGTCTGCGCGGGCAGATCCTGGACTTCCGCGGCTTCTTCCGCGTCTTCACGGCTCAGGACCGTATCGTCCAGTTGCCGGAACCCCTGCTGAAACTGCTCGATGGTGTCGCGCAGTGCCTCGCGGCGATGCGTCCAGGCTTCGCTCAGGCTCAGCAGCACGCGCGCGAGCCCGGGGCGGCCATAGCGGTCATCGGGCGGAAAGTAGGTGCCGCCGTAGAATGGCTCTCCTTGCGGCGTCAGGAATACCGTCAGCGGCCAGCCGCCGCCCTGTCCCATCATCTGGGGGACTTTCTGGTAGATGTCGTCGAGATCGGGACGCTCCTGCCGGTCGACCTTGATGCTGATGAACCGATCGTTCATCAGGCCGGCGATCCGGGGATTCTCGAACGATTCGTGCGCCATGACGTGGCACCAATGGCAGGTGGCGTAGCCGACGGAAAGCAGGACCGGCTTGTCATCGTCGCGCGCGCGGCGAAACGCCTCTTTGCACCAGGGATACCAGTCGACAGGATTCTCCGCGTGTTGCCGGAGGTAAGGCGAGGTTTCTGTGGCGAGCCGGTTTGTCATCATGGTCTCCAGCCTGGGCCCGGTGGGACCACTGTGGCGCAGAACAGGGCGCCCGGCAAGCGCGTGGCGGGTTTCCGGCATCAGGCCACCCCAACCCCTTGTGACCAGCACTGGTGCCGCCAGGTAAAGCCATCGCGCGGTGGCATGGTGCCGGCGGGTGCTCCACCGCCACGATAGGCGAAGGTGTACAGCACCAGCGCCGTGCGCCGCGAAGAATACCGGTCGCGCAGGGGCATGGCCTCTCTTGCAGGCCACCAGCGCGGTGCGAGCAGCGCGCCGCTGACATAGGCCAGGCCGCAGTGACCCCAGCCGGCGGCAGACAGCTGCCACAGCCAGCGGTAGCCGGCGTCGGGAGGGCGTGAGCGGGCGCGCATGCGACTCCTTGTTTCAGTTCGGATCAGGTACGGCTCTGATCCGATCCGTCCACTTTTGCATTACCCGAATCGCTCAATGGCGGCGCGCGAGGCGAGTGGTCAACGTCGCCCCATATGCCGCCAATAAAAAGAGCACCTTCCACAGGTGCTCAGCGCTTCAATCTGGGTGCATCCGAACCGGGTCAGCAACTTATGATCCGGTCCGGACCTGCAGGCATATGTGGCCTGCACGATCACGCTTCATCTGGCAGATCATCCAGGAAGCATGATCGTTTGGCTGACCTACCTTCGCTTTACTAAAGCGTGTCTCAGCCAGCACTTTAAGTATAGGGCAGCCGACGATCAGGTCAACCTGAATCTGGCTGTGCGCGAGCCGCCTGATCCATCGATCTGCGCTACAGGGCCGCGATGAACTCGTCCCACGGCGTCGCTTGCAGCGTCTCGGTCGCGGCGTGTCCATAGCCCCGGATGATCAACGCCGCCCGCTCGAGCTGCTTCAGGTCGTCCGTCTCGACAATGTCCACGACGTCAAAGCGCCCGAGTGTCAGATAGCTGTCCTTCCAGGTGACGGCAGGGCACTCAGACTTGATTTTCTCGGCCACCGTGGCGGCGAGCTGCTTCATGTCCTTGGGATCCGTGAACGCATCAGGAGCGAGACGGCTGAGGATGACGTATGTAGTCATGGCATACCTCCGTGCAAGAAATTGCTCCGCAAACCGGCACGGCAGTCATGCGGGAACAACCGGCCGCAGGTCTTTCAGTCTATGTCATCGGCGCTCGCCTGCTGCGACGATGGCTTTGATCATCCATGCGCCTGCGAATGCAGTTCCACCACGTCCCGATCGGCTACCGGATGATCGGCGCCCACCTGCTGGCCGCTGAACTTGCCACTCCCCCAGATGCGGGCGAACTTGAACGTACGCGCGAGATCGGGGTGCACCTGCAAGGCGACATCCAGCACGGTGTCGCCGCGGCGCATCGTAAAAGGCCGGCGCTGGTCGACAGGTTTCCCGGGTGCCTTGGTGTAGACACGCACGATGCGCAGAGCCCTGAAAAGGAACGGACCGACCTCGGCCAGTCCGCGCCCGTCGATGGCCGAGGTTGCGAGCGCCGGAAAGCTTACACCGAGCAGGTCTTCGAGCACGGCCGCGTCTTCCGGGTTGGCGAGATCGGTCTTGTTGGCCAGCAGCAGCGCAGGGAGTTGAACACTGAACGGGTCAGCCGCCGGTTCCGCCGTCGCCCCAGGGCTGTCGGCCTGACCCGGCCAGCGCTCCGACAGGATGATCTTTGCCTCGGCGAGGCGCCGCAGAATCAACGCCAACTGTTCGGTACAGTCTGGCGCGCTCAGGTCGACCACCAACAGTACGCCGTCTGTCGCCCGCAATATGTCAGTGAGCCCGGGTTGCATGAATTCGACCGATACAGGTGGCAGGTCCACCAGCTGGAAAGCAATGTCGTCGAACGGCAACATGGCGGGGACCGGCACCTGCGTAGGGTGGGGGTAGGGTCCGACCTCGCTGCCCGATCCTGTCAGCCTTGCGTGCAGGCTGGATTTTCCCGCGCCGGGCGGGCCGATCAGACAGAGCTGGGCCGCGCCTTCGGCATGCACCGCATGTGCCGGCCCTCTGTGAGCGGCCTTCCCGTGGCCCGCAGATGCCTGCGTGAGCTCCCTGATGCGCGACTTGATATCGGCCTGCAGATGCTCCGTCCCCTTGTGCTTCGGGATGACACGGAGCATCTCCTTCAGGCATTCGAGCTGCTCGCGCGGCTGGCGTGCCAGCCGATAGGCTTGTTCGGCCTGCTTGTACTCTGGAGTGAGGTTTGCTGGCATGGGCTGTCGCCAGAGCTTCAGCGTCCGGAAGCCGAAAGAGCGATCCAATCGCCAAAGGGCAGTTTCATTTTAGTCTGCCGTCCGTGCTGCTAATGGCAAGCGGGGCCGGCAGTGGCGGCTCCGTACCCGGTCTCCAGCCCGACCATCCGCTCAGCGCGCAAGGCAGCCCGCCGGCCCCGCATGGTGTTGACCCCGCACAGCAGGCCCAGCCCGACCACGAAGTAGCTGCCGGTGACCAGCAGCGCCTGCCGGTGATCGCCGCCCGTCAGCCAGCTTGCCATGCCATAGGTCAGCGGCCCGGCGATCGAGGCCAGCTTGACCGCCAGGCCCCACAGACCGAAGAACTCGGCCGCGCGCGAGGGCGGGGCCAGCAGCCCCACCATGGCCCGTCCCGCGGACTGGGCGGCGCCCAGGCACAGGCCGGCCACGTTGGCGGCAAGCCAGAACAGCGGCGCTTCGCGCGCGGCGTGCGCCAGCAGGATGGTCAGGATCCAGCCCAGCAGCGTCAGGGCAATGGCGCGCACGTGGCCGATGCGGTCCTGCACAGGGCCGAACAGGAAGGCGCCGGCCGCCGCCGTCAGGTTGACCACCAGCACCAGGGTCAGGGTCTGCTGCATGGTGAAGCCCATGGCCTGGTTGGCGTAGATGGCGGTCAGCGTGATCACTGCCTGGATGCCGGCCTGGTAGAACAGGGTGCACAGCAGGAAGCGGCGCAGGTCCCTGAACTGGCGCAGCTGGCCCAGGCGTTGCCATACCCTGGCCCAGGCCTGTTCGCCAGCCGGCGCGGACGCAGCGATCCGTGGCGCGCCGCGGTCGCGCAGCAGCAGGAAGGTCGGCAGGCTCGCCAGGGCAAAGATGGCCGCCGTGATCAGCATGGTGACGGGAACGAACTGGCTGGCGACGTGGCCGCGTGCGCTGGCCCAGTTGACATAGAGCAGGCATGCGCCCAGCGTGGCCAGGCCACCGATATAGCCAAGGCTCCAGCCCCAGCCCGATACCCTGCCCAGGGCCCGGGTGGTGGAAAGCGACGGCAGGAAGGCTGCGATCAGGTTTTCGCCGCTGCCGAAAAAGAAGTTGGACAGGACCACGCACAGGATGGCCAGGCCAAGGGTGCCGGGCTGCGCAAAATAGAGCAGGGCGGTGAACACCACGCAACCCGCCGTCGTCACCGCAAGCAGTGGCTTCTTGGCTGCGCGCAGGTCGGCGTAGGCACCGACCAGCGGCGCGCTTAGCACCACCAGCGCATAGGAGAGCGAAAGCGCCGCGGTCCACGCCAGCGTGGCCCAGGACGCATTGCCGGCCACCACGGCGACGAAGTAGGCATTGAACAGCGCGGTGATGACCACGGTGGTGTAGCCAGAGTTGGCAAAGTCGTACATGGCCCATGCCCACACTTCGCGCGGCCGTACGTCGACGCCCAGGGCAGAGGGCTCGCTGGGCTCGCGAGCGTGGCCACCAGGTTGGGGCACGGTCATGTTCCTTCCTCCACGATGCGGCGCCGCTTCAGCCGAAGCAAGACGCCATAGACGGCCAGCGCCGCGAACACGTGCTTGAGCGTGTGCCCGCTGACCAGCCCCGTGAGCGCGGCGATCTGGTGATCCAGCACATCGCAAGCCAGGGCCAGCACATAGCAGCCGGTGATGGCCAGCACATCCCGGTCGCCAGTGTAGCGCGGCGCATAGAGGCAGAGCAGCAGCGGCACCACCAGCATGGCCGATGCCTGAACCAGCAGATAAGGGCGCAGGTCGCCGATGCCGCGGGCCTCGCTCCATGCCCAGTAGGCGACGCTGGCCGGCCCTGCGATCAGCAGCAGCGGCAGCAGCCGCAAGCCGGCCTTCAGGCTGACCCGCTCGCACAGGTTGGCGCCCAGCCAGGACATCAGCGCGAACGCCAGCGGGGCCCTGTCCCACACCAGCCGCTGGTTGTCCGGCGCAAGGTGGTAATAGGCGGAGCCCAGGCCAACCAGGAAGACGGCGAAGAAAAGCAGCCGGAAAGGCCAGGCCTCGGCCGGCGCGATAAAGGCACGGCTGGCAGCCGTGGTGCCCAGATAGCGCAGGCCTGCCGCGCCCGCGAGCAGGAACAGCAGATTGGAGCCGATGTCGAGGCAGTGGGGCGTGCCGAAGCAGACGTAAGGGTCGGCATAACGATGGTATTGCGGCGGCTGCGCGATGCGCGGCAGCAGCCAGGCCGCGGTGGCCATGGCCGCCACCAGCAGCCAGACTGCGGCGGCCCTGGCGGCAGGGCGGGCTTGTCGGCAGGCGCGCATGATGGCCTCCTTGCGCTTGTGGGCGGCCCCGTGACAGCCGCGTACTACCAAGTTTCGACAATTGTCTGTGGCTTTGCCAATTCCTTGGCCGTGACGTCGCATTGTTTCGGCATTGGAACACTGTGTTTGCTTCGGGCAGGCTTCCGCAAATCTGAAGGGCTGCTATCTTCGAGCGCCGTGATCAAAACAAAGTGGCAGCGCCGCGATACACGTCGACGCTGCCCGAAACCCACGGATGTCAGTGAAGATAGCAACCCCATCAAGCCGGCTGGCGCACCTTGCTGCCGCCGTTCCGTTTGCGGCCTGCCTGTGCGCGCTTCCGGCCGCCGCCGACGCGGCAACCTTCTCGATGCAGGGCGGCTATGGCCGCGACAACCGCCACGGCGTTGAAAAATACGAAGTGGCCGCGCGCTGGGACGATATCGTGCAGTGGCAGCTGTCAAGCCGCCTTGCGCTGTCCCTGGACGGCGAGGTCAATCTCGCAAACTGGCGGGCGCTGTCGTCCCGGCCGTCGAGCCAGCTGACGGAGTTCGGCGTGTCACCGATCTTCCGCCTCAGCTATGCGGGCGAGTACGCGACGCCGTTTGTTGAAGCCTCCGTGGGTTTGCGCGTGCTCAGCCATACCGAGATCGCCGACGGCCATCGCATGGGCTCGGCGTTCCAGTTCTCTGACATGGTCGGCGTGGGCATTGCCTTCGGCAAGGCGCAGCGGCTTGCCATCGGCTACCGCTTCCAGCACCTGTCCAATGCCGGCATCAGGCAGCCCAATCCCGGCGCCAACTTCAGCATGGGCTACGTGCGCTACCGCTTCTGACGGACGGCGGCCGGGCATCGTTCCAGCCACAGGACACTGCATTGCAATCCCACGGTCTACCGCGCGCCGGCTGCAGCTCCTATCATTGCTCCATGGATCATTGCCTGCCGCTATCGGTCGGCATACTCGGAGATCAGACATGAAGCGCATTCTGGGCGTCTACAGCGCACCGCGTCAGCACTGGGTCGGAGATGGCTTTCCGGTGCGCTCGATGTTTTCGTACATGAGCCACGGCAAGCAACTGAGCCCGTTTCTGCTTTTGGACTATGCCGGGCCGGCCGACTTCACGCCGACGCAGCGCCCGCGCGGGGTTGGCCAGCATCCGCACCGCGGTTTCGAGACCGTGACCATCGTCTACAAGGGCGAGGTCGCGCATCGCGACTCGACCGGGCAGGGCGGCGTGATCGGCCCCGGCGACGTGCAGTGGATGACGGCGGGCGCCGGCATCCTGCATGAGGAATTCCACTCGCCGGCCTTTACGCAAAGCGGCGGCGCGCTGGAAATGGTGCAGCTGTGGGTCAACCTGCCGGCGCGCGACAAGATGACCACGCCCGGCTACCAGGCCATCGTCGACCGCGATATCCCGGTGGTGCCGATGCCCGATGGCGCCGGCACGGTGCGCGTGATCGCCGGCGAGTACGCGGGCAAGGCCGGCCCGGCGCGCACCTTCACGCCGATGCATGTGTGGGATATGCGCCTGAACCAGGGTGCCAGCGCGCGGCTGGCGCTGCCGGAGGGCTGGCATACCGCGCTGGTGGTGCTGCGCGGCAAGATCACCGTCAACGCGGAGGCGACGGTGCGGGATGCCGAGATGGTGGTGCTGGACGGTGCCGGCGAAGATGTGAACATCGAAGCCAGTACCGACGCGGTGGTGCTGCTGCTCAGCGGCGAGCCGATCGACGAGCCGATCGTCGGCCATGGCCCGTTCGTGATGAACACTGAAGAGCAGATCGCCGATGCCTTCCGCGACTTCAGCAGCGGTCATTTCGGCAGCATCGCGGCGGGCGGCCGGTAGGCGCCTGCTGCAGCAACGGGGGCTCGCCAACGCGAGCCCCCGCTTCGGTGCGGCTGGATTTACTGCACGTTGCCGGCGACCGCGATCACCTGGCCGGTGATGTAGTTGGAATCCGGCGAGCAGAACAGGTACACGCCGCCCGCGGCTTCTTCCGGGGTGCCCCCGCGGCCAAGCGGATTGCGCTGGGCGTGCGACTTCAGCATCTCCGGATTCAGCCCGACGCGGATTTCACGGCCTTCGATGTTGACCGTGGCGCCGGCCTTGGCGTCGGCCGAGGTCATGCGGGTGTGGATCAGCCCAAACGCCACCGCATTCACGTTGACGTTGAAGCGGCCCCACTCGCGCGCCATGGCGCGGGTCATGCCGATCACGCCGGCCTTGGCGCCGGAGTAGTTGATCTGGCCGGCATTGCCGTTCAGGCCCGAGGTCGACGAGATATTGACGATCTTGCGGTACACCTCGCGGCCGGCTTCCTTGTCGGCGGCGGCCAGTGCCTTGATGTGCGGGTAGGCGGCGCGCAGGATGCGGAACGGCGCGGTCATGTGGCAGTCCAGGATGGCGTACCACTGCTCGTCGCTCATCTTCTGCACCACGTCGTCCCAGGTGAAGCCGGCGTTGTTGACGATGATGTCGATGCTCTTGAAATTGCTCATCGCCGTGTTGATGAAGCGGTCGGCAAAGTCCGGTGCGGACACGTTGCCCACGCAGGCCACGGCTTCGACGCCCATTGCCTTCAGTTCCTCGACGGTCTGTTGCGCCGGCTCGGCGTCCAGGTCATTGATGACCAGGCGCGCGCCTTCGCGTGCCAGCCGCATGGCGATGGCGTTGCCGATGCCGCGGCCCGAACCGGTGACCAGTGCCACCTTGCCTTCAAGTGCTCCCATTTCAGACTCCTTGTGCTTGATTGGATTTACAGGGCAACGACGGCGTCGCCGAGGATCTTGCTTTCGCCATACTGGTTGGCGGTCTGGATTTCCAGCCTGACGCGCTTCTCGCCGTCGACTTCCAGCTTCTCCACCACGCGGCCGGTGCAGGTGATGCGATGGCCCAGGTGGGTGATGCCGACAAAGCGCACGCCGAACTGGCGCAGCTGGCGCTGGTCCACCCACTGCGTCAGCAAGCGGCCCAGCCAGGCCATCGCCAGCATGCCGTGGGCAAACACGTCGGGGTTGCCGGCCTTGCGTGCGAAATCGATGTCGATGTGGATCGGGTTGTGGTCGTTCGACGCGCCGGCGAACAGCGCCAGCGTGGTGCGGTTGACCGGCTCCAGCGTCAGCGGCGGCAGGGTGTCGCCTACCTTGACCTGGTCGAAGCCTAGTTTGCTCATGCGGGTTCTCCGGTTCAAGTGCGATGCACCAGCACGCTGCGCAGGTCTGCCACGTGCTCGCCATCCTGGTTGGTCACGCGCGTCTCGCGCACTACGAATTCCAGCGCGCCGCCCTTCTTGTCGTAGATGTCGGCGATGGTGGACTTGAAGTGCAGGGTGTCGCCGGCGTAGGCCATGCGGTGGTAGGCAAAGGATTGCTCGCCGTGCAGGATGCGGTCGATGCGGATGCCCAGCTCATCTCGCCAGCCGGTCGCCGGCCCGGCCAGTTCCAGCGAAAAGAGGAAGGTCGGCGGCAACGGCAGGCCCGGGTGGCCGGCGTCGCGCGCGGCGGCTTCGTCGAGATAGACCGGATCGGTCTGGCCGGTGGCCTTGGCGAAGAAGCGCAGCTGGCTGGCCGGTGCGCAGGCGCGGAAATCCGCCACCACCTTGCCGATGTGTTTCTTGTCGATCATGGATGGACTCCTGTGTCAGTGTGCTCAGGCGTGCTTCTGGTACAGCGTGACCACGCAGGCGCCGCCCAGGCCGAGGTTGTGCGTCAGGGCCAGGCGTGCGCCTTCCACCTGGCGCTGGTCGGCGGTGCCGCGCAGCTGCTGGACCATCTCGTAGCATTGCGCCAGGCCGGTGGCGCCCAGCGGATGGCCCTTGGACAGCAGGCCGCCTGACGGGTTGACCACCCACTTGCCGCCGTAGGTGTTGTCGCCGTCGTTGACCAGCTTCTCGGCGCCGCCTTCCGGGCACAGGCCGAGGCCTTCATAGGTCAGCAGCTCGTTCTGCGCGAAGCAGTCGTGCAGCTCGATCACGTCGAGGTCCTGCGGGCCGACGCCGGCCTGCTCATACACCTGCTGCGAGCCTTCGCGCGTCATGCCGAAGCCGACCACGCGGATCATGTCGCGTGCGTCGTAGGTGCTGGGGCGGTCGGTGGTCAGCGACTGGCCGGCGATCAGCACGTCGGTCTTCAGGCCCTTCCTGCGCGCGAATTCCTCCGACACCACGATGGCGGCAGCGGCGCCGCAGGTTGGCGGGCAGGCCATCAGGCGCGTGAGCACGCCTTCCCACAGCGCCGGCGCGGCCAGCACGTCCTCGGTGGTCAGCACGTTGCGGAATACGGCCAGCGGGTTGTTGGCGGCGTGGCGGCTGGCCTTGGCGCGGATCCTGGCGAAGGTTTCCAGCCTGGTGCCGTACTTTTCCATATGGGCCTTGCCGGCGCCGGAGAACTGGCGGATGGCATTGGGCAGGTCCTTGCGGTCGACCAGTTCGTCCACCAGGCCGATGGCGCGCTCAAGCGCCGGGGCGCGGTCGTCCCAGCGCGACTTCAGCGCGCCGGGCTGCATGAACTCGAAGCCGACCGCGAGCGCGCAGTCCACCGCGCCGCTCTGCACCGCCTGGCGCGCCAGGAACAGCGCCGACGAGCCGGTGGCGCAGTTGTTGTTCACGTTGATGACGGGGATGCCGGTCATGCCGACCTGGTACAGCGCCTTCTGGCCGCAGGTCGAGTCGCCATACACGTAGCCGGCGTAGGCCTGCTGTACGTCCTCATAGCCAAGGCCGGCGTCTTCCAGCGCCTGGCGCACGGCGGTTGCGCCCATCACGTCATAGGTGTCGCTGCTGCCCGGCTTCTTGAACGGGATCATGCCGGCGCCGGCGACGAAAACCTTGCGAGTCATAGGTGTGCTCCGATGATTGTTTGTCTTGGGGTCAGTGCTTACAGCTTGCGCGCGATCAGATCGCGCATCACTTCGCTGGTGCCGCCGTAGATGCGGGTCACGCGCATGTCGGCAAAGGCGCGCGCCACCGGGTACTCCATCATGTAGCCGTAGCCGCCGTGCAGCTGCACCATCTGGTCCAGCGCGGTGCCCAGCACTTCGGTCGCATGAAGCTTGGCGATGGCCGCTTCTTCCAGCGTCAGGCGGCGGCGGATGTGCTCGCCGAGGTAGTGGTCGACCAGCAGCCGCACCGAGATCGCCTGCGTCTTGATGTCGGCCAGCTTGAACTTGGTGTTCTGGAAGTCCCAGACGGTCTGGCTGAAGGCCTTGCGGTCCTTGACGTAGGCCAGCGTGTGTTCCAGGCAGACCTCCAGCTTGGCGGCGGCGCTGACCGCGATCGACAGGCGCTCCTGCGGCAGTTCGGCCATCAGGTAGGCAAAGCCCTTGCCTTCCTCGCCCAGCAGGTTGGCCACCGGCACGCGCACGTTGTCGAAGAACAGCTCGGCGGTGTCCTGCGCGTGCTGGCCGACCTTGTCCAGCTTGCGGCCGCGGCGGAAGCCCTCGCGCTCGGCTTCGACCACGATCAGGCTGACGCCGCGCGCGCCGGCGGTCGGGTCGGTCTTGCAGACCATGATGATCAGGTCGGCGTTCAGGCCGTTGCTGATGAAGGTCTTGCTGCCGTTGATCACGTACTCGTCGCCATCGCGGGTGGCAGTGGTGCGGATCGCCTTGAGGTCGCTGCCGGTGCCGGGCTCGGTCATGCCGATGGCGAGGATGTATTCGCCGGAGCAGACCTTGGGAAGCCAGCGCTGCTTCTGTTCCTCGTTGCCGATGCGGGCGATATACGGCGCGATGATGTCGGAGTGCACGCCGAAGCCGACCCCGCTCAGGCCGGCGCGGGCATACTCTTCGGCATAGATGGCGGAGTGGCCGAAGTCGCCGCCGCCGCCGCCGTACTCGGTCGGCAGCGTCACGCACAGCAGGCCTTCGCGGCCGGCCTTGAGCCAGGTCTCTCGGTCGACCTTGCCGGCCTTGTCCCATTCGGCTTGCCTGGGCAGGCATTCGCGTTCGAGGAAGCGGCGCACGGTGGTGCGGAACATCTCGTGGTCGTCACGATAGATGCTGCGGTTGATTTCCATTGAGTACTCCGGATGTCGGTCTGCGGAAGGTTGCCTCAGCCCAGCAATGCGGCCGTTGGTATGGCGCTAAGGTACCGGGGAGGAGGGGGCCGCGAACACCACCCGCGTCAGGTGGCCGGAGACAGCAAAGGGGCGGCCGCGCATGGGTTGCGCGGCGTTGGGGAAGGGGGAGGGAGAGGGGGCGGTTGCGCCGTCAGTGCGGCGCGTCAGGCGGCGCCTGGTCCAGCTCGCGGTCGCGGGCGCGGGCCACGGCCTCGTCGCGGCTGCTCACGCCCAGCTTGCGGAAGATGTTGCGCAAGTGCCATTTCACCGTCTCCGGCGACAGGCCCAGGGTGCGCGCAATCTTCTTGTTGGGCAGGGCCTGGCCGAGCAGGCGCACGACATCGGCTTCGCGGTCGCTCAGTTCCTCGAGGCGCGCGTCGGCCCGGGCCGGGTTGCCGGCGGGCGCGGCAGCCGCGGCCGCGCCGCCCGCTGCGCCGGCTTGCGCGGCGCGCGGCGGCACGGTGGCCTGCAGGCGTTCGACATAGAAGGCCAGCACCGGGTCCAGCGTGGTGTCCGCGGCCACGCGCACGATCTGGCCGAGCGCGCCGGGGCAGGCATCGATCACGCTGCGCATCAGCCCGAGCCGGTGGCCGCGGCGCAAGCCTTCCAGCACATGCGTGCGTGCCGCCTCGGCGTCGCCGCGGCGCGATGCCACCACGGCCGCCAGCATGTGCATCTGCGCCACGTGGCGTTGCCAGCCGCGCGCCTCGCAGTACGCGATCAGCGCTGCGGTGCGGGCCTCGGCCCCGCGCATGTCGTCATGCGCCAGGCTGAACAGCAGGTGGGCGCGCTCGGTCACCATGTGGATGGCGTCCAGCGAGCCGCGCGGCGCGTTGCGATGGCGTGCGGCAATGGCATCCAGGCGCGCCAGCGCGGCCTCGGCGGCGGCAATGTCGCCGCTGGCCAGGTGCAGCCGGATCTGGTTGGCCAGGCTCTGCGCGACCAGCCGGTCCAGGCGCAGTTGGGTGCCGTAGTCTTCCAGCCGCTCCAGTTGCACGAAGGCATCGAGCCGGTGGCCACAGATCCAGTGCGCGGCTGCCAGCACGGTGTGCACCCGCAGCACCGAGTCCGGGATCGAGACCCGCTCGAGCACGTCGACGCGGTCCTCCAGCAGCCGGCGTGCAGCCTCCAGGTCGTTCTGCTCGTACAGCGCCTCGCCCAGCAGGGCCGCGGCAAAGTACTCCGGCTCGGCGCCGCCGTGGCCCGCTTGCTCGACTTCGCGCAGCACGTCGCGGGCGACGCGCTCGGCCTGGATCATGTTGCCTTCCAGCGCATGGCTGAAGCCGATCATGCAGCGCCCGTTGAGCATGCCGCTGGCGGTGCCCAGCAGCGGCACGCCGTCGATCACCAGCGGCGCTGCCTCGGTCTGGATGCGGCGGGCGCGCTCGTAGTCGCCCAGGTGCATGTAGAGCCACGACAGCAGGTTGTTGCGCGAGCCGATAAACAGCGCCGGCATGTCGGCGGGCACGTTCTCGATCTGCGGCAGCAGCGCCAGCGCGCCCTGGCTGTCGTCTTGCAGCAGCACCAGGGAAAAGCGCAGCAGCGCGAGCCGGTAGCGCAGCGAGGCGTCGCCCGGCGGGATGTCGGCCTCGAGCCGGTCCGCGGCCGCGGCGCACGCGTCCAGCTCGCGCGAGAACATCTGCGTGCGCAGCGCCAGCAGGCGCAGTTCGGGGCGCGCCTGCACCTGGTAGGCGGGGATGGCGCGCAGCAGCCCGAGCGCCTTGCGCACCTCGCCGCGCATGATCAGGGTGTCGGCATAGCGCTGCACCAGGTCGGCGGCGGTGTCGGCGTCGCCGGCCAGCACCGCATGGCGCACGGCCTCTTCCAGCATGCGATGGTCGCGGAACCAGCGCCAGGCCGCCGCGTGCACGGCGCGCTGCTGGGCCTCGCTGCGCGAGCGGAAGCGCTGGGCCAGGGTTTCGCGCAGCAGCGGATGCAGCCGGTACCAGGATTCGCGCTCGGGGCCCTGCGCCGGGGTGATGAAGAGGTTCTCCTGTTCCAGCCGCGCCAGCAGCGCCAGGATCTCGCCTTCGCCCAGCGCCTGCTCGCCCAGGGCCTCGCACAGCGACGCGGTAAAGCGTTCGCACGCGGCGGCGCGCACCAGCAGCTCGGCTTCGTCCGGCGCCAGGCGCGACAGCACCTCGCGTTCGAAATATTCTGCGAAGGCGCCGGCATCCTGCACGCTGGCCTGCACGAAGCCGGTGGCAAAGGTGAGGCCGCTGGCGTTGGCCTTCTTGCGCTTCCAGTGCGCGGCAAAGAGCTGCAGGCCGGCCACCCAGCCGTCGGTCAGCTCGTGCAGCATGCGCGCATCGCGCGGGCTGATGTCGCCCAGCTGGGCGCGCAGGAAATGCTGCGATTCAGCCAGCGTGAAGCGCAGGTCGCGCTGGTCCAGCTCCAGCAGCATGCCCTGGTCGCGCAGGCGCCCGAGCGACAGCGGCAGCGCCACGCGCGAGGCCAGCACCACATGGAAATTGGCCGGGGCATAGTCGAGCAGCCACTGCAGCGGCTCCAGCACGCGCGCCGTCAGGTGGTGCACGTCGTCGAGCACCAGGGTCACGTCGCGCGGGTGGGCGGCAATGCCGCGCACCAGCGCGATGATGGCGCGCTCGACGGCTTCGTCGTCGGTGCCGCGGTCGGCCAGGACCATGGCTTCGCGCGTCAGCGCGGGGCTGACCTCGGACAGGCAGCCGAGCAGGCGGTCGAGCCAGCGCTGGCGCTCGTTGTCGGCCGGCTCCAGCGTCAGCGCGGCCATGTCGAAGCCGAGCGCGAGCAGGTCCAGCCGCCACGCGGTCAGCAGCGCGGTCTTGCCGTAGCCGGCCGGGCCCTGCAGCACGATGCAGCGCCGGCGCCGTGCCTCGGTCAACTGCACCAGCAGGCGCTCGCGCGCGACCACGCGCGCCGCGCTGCGCAGCGACGCCGGCCGGGACGGCTGCGAGACTGGCGCGGCGGGCTGGCTACGGGGAGCGGCTGGCGGATTGGCTGGCGTCTGGGGCATGGGCGAGGCAGGACGGTGCAGGTGAGATGCGGAGGAAATGCGGGTGGGGCAGCGCGATGCCGGGCACAGGCGGCACGTTGTCGCGATTGTACTGGCAGACGCGGCGCGGCGGCCAAGCCACGCCTGGCCGGCTGTCCGCGTGGCCCGGGTGAGACGCGCGCAGCACCCGCAGGCCACCAGCAACAGGTGGGGGAGGGTTTGCCGGGTGCCCGGTCACAAGGCGTCGCCTTATATCTGCTGGCCAGTGGTGCGCGCGTGGCCTGTTCCTGGAGCCAACCCCGCCCGATCCGGACGAGGTTGCCGATGGGGGCGGGCGCGAGCGCGAGATCCTCGCGCTGCTTGAGCAGTCGATGTCGAACAAGCGCATTGCGCTGGTGCTCAACCTGAGCGTCGACACCGTCAAGTGGAACCTGCGCCAGATCTACGCCAAGCTCAATGTGTCGCGCCGCTACGATGCGATCCTGGTGGCGCGCAGCGCGTTGCAGCGGCCGGGCTGACCGCACTGGCCACCCGGCTGCGCGCTTGCCTTATTCCGCGGTGGCGCCGCTGGCCTTGATCATCTGGGCGACCACGGGCTCGGTCGCGTCGAATTCGCGCCGGAACTCCGCCGGCGAGTTGCCCACCGGATCCATGGCCAGTGCCTCGAGCCGCGCGCGCATGGTCGGCGACTGGACCGACGCCCGCGCTTCCGCTTCCAGCCGCGACAGCACCGCCGCCGGCGTGCCGGAGCGCGCGAACAGGCCAAGCCAGGCGGGCGAGCGCAGTTCCTGCTCCTTCAGCCCGGCCTCGGCCATGGTCGGTACGTCGGGCAGCTCCTTGATGCGCTTGTCGCCCATCACGGCGAGGGCGGTAAGCCGGCCGCTCTTGATATGCGGGCCGAGCGTGCTCATCGAGCCGATCGCCCAGGCGATATTGCCGGCGATCATGTCCTGCGCCATTGGCGCCTCACCCTTGTAGGCCACATGCGCCATGTCCAGGCCGCGCACCTGGTTCAGGTGCGCGCCGACAAGGTGCGGGAAGGTGCCGACGCCATAGGAGCCGTAGCTGACCTTGCCCTTGTTCTTCGCGGCCCAGTCGAGGAACTGCTGTATGTTCTTTACCGGCACGTCCCGGTTCACGGCCAGCACGATCTTGGCGATGCAGAGTTCGGTGACAAAGGCCAGGTCCCGGTGCACGTCATACGGCACGTTGCGGTACAGGTGCGGCGTGTTGATCAGCGGCGAGGAGTGGGTGAGCAGGATGGTGTAGCCGTCCGGCGCGCTGCGCGTGATGGCCTGCACCGCGATCACGCCCGCGCCGCCGGGCTTGTTGTCGACGATGATGGTTTGCCCGAGACGCTTGCCCATGTCCTCGGCCAGTGCGCGCGCCACGGTGTCGGTGGCGCCGCCGGGCGGGCCCGGGACAACAACGGTGATGGGACGCGACGGGTAGCTCTGGGCACCGCAGGCGGCGCTCCACGCCATCGCTGCCATCGCGATCAGGGACTTCATGCGCATGATGTGATACCTCGGGAAGGGGGGTAGGAGACTGCGCAGCAAGAAGGGCTGCATGTGGGAAGTTATAGGATGCCCGGCACCTTGCATGCCCCCCATATCGGCTGGGCGGGATTGCCCTAGGTGGCGGTGCCACGCAGCGGGGCAGCCATGAAAAGAATGCTCCGGCACGGGGCCGGAGCAAAACACGCGGCCGGACGATGCCGGCCAGGTGGACATTGAGTTGTGCGGCGCGGCGCCTGCCGCGCGTGTGCGCCTTAGCGCTCTGCCATCAGTCCCAGGCCCTGTGCCTGCAGCTGTGCCACGCCATCGGCATCGAAGCCCCAGTCGCGCAGCGCGGCGGCGCCATGCTCGCCGCGCGCCGGCGCGGGGCCGGAGATCTCGGAAGGCGTGCCGAGGAATCGCGGCGCCGGTGCCGGCTGCACCACGCCCGCGACTTCGACGAAGCTCGGCGCGCCGTTTTGTCTGCGGAGCAGGACACTAGGCCTTGCGGTTCGGCAACGGAGCTCCCTGCATCTCCTGCTCCTGCAGTTCGCGCCACGCGATCTTGCCGGTGGCGGAGCGCGGCAGGCGTTCGACAAACTGCACGATGCGCGGCGCCTTGTAGGTCGCCATGCTGGTGCGGCACCACGCCAGCAACTCTTCCTCGGAAACGCCGGCGCCGTCACGCCGCACGATCACCGCCTTCACGGTCTCGCCCCGGTGCGGATCGCGCGCGGCGATCACGCAGGCTTCGAGGATGGCAGGGTGGGTATGCAGGATCGCTTCCACCTCGGCCGGCCACACCTTGTAGCCCGAGGCGTTGACCATGCGCTTGAGGCGGTCGCGCATGACGAAGTAGCCGTCGGCATCGACGCTGGCAAGGTCGCCGGTACGGAAGAAGCGCTTGCCGTCGATCGTGATAAAGCTCTCGGCATTGGCCGCGGGCTGGTTCCAGTAGCCCAGCATCACCTGCGCGCCGTGCACCACGATCTCGCCGACCTCGCCGCGCGGCACTTCGGTCAGCGTGGCGGGATCGATGACGCGCGCATCGACGCCGTAGGTCGGCACGCCCAGGTGCCCGGAGCGCGCTGCGGCAAGCGGGTTGGCGATGATGAACGAGGCAGTCTCGGTCAGGCCGTAGCCTTCGACAAACTGCAGTCCGTAGCGCTCCTTCATCAGCCGCGCGGTACTGTCGGGCACCGCCGCGCCGCCCCCGACCACGCAGGCCAGGCTGCTCAGGTCGAATGACTCGATACCTGGCTGCGCGAAGAACTCCACCAGCATCGGCGGCGGCGCAGCCCAGAACGTGACGCGATGGCGCGCCACCAGCTGCGCCACGGTGCGCCGATCCCAGCGCGGCAGCAGCACGATGGTGCCGCCCATGTAGACCGGCGCGTTGACGCCGTTCTGCAGCCCGAGCAGGTGGAACATCGGCGCCACTGCCAGGAAGGTGGATTCGGCGTGCGAGCGCCGCCACAGCTGCGAGCCCGCCACCGACACCATCACCGTGCGGTGCGTGTGCATGCAGGCCTTGGGCGCCCCGGTGGTGCCCGAGGTGTAGGGCAGCATGCACAGGTCGTCCAGGCCTGCGGAGCGCGGCGATGGCGTGGAGCCGGCGGCCATGGCCTGCTGCCAGTGGACCGCGCCGGCCGGCAACGCCGCGCCGGACGAGCGCTGCTGCACCCAGTCCGGAATCGAGAGTCCGTCGTCGGGCTGCGCGGGCAGGGCATCGCCATAGTGATGCACGATCACGTGGCGCAGCGGCGTGGTGCCGACCAGCGGCGCCACCTGGCCGACCAGCTCGCTTGCGGCAAACGCGGCCACCGCGCCGCTGTCGGTGACGATATGGCGCAGCTCGTCTTCCAGCAGCATGGCGTTGGCCGGCACCACCACGGCATCGGCGCGCAGGATCGCGTGGTAGGCCACGATGAACTGCGGGCTGTTCTGGCTGAGCAGCACCACGCGGTCGCCGCGGCGCACGCCGCATGCCTGCTGCAGGTAGCCGGCCATGCGCTCCACCTGCGCCAGCAGTTCGGCATAGGTGGTGGCGCCGTGGTAGAACTGGACCGCGACCTTGTCGGGGAAGCGCCGGGCCGAGATCTCAAGGTTCTCCGCCAGGGTGGTGTGCGGCATATGGAAGACGCGCGGCACGTCGCCGAGCGCCACTGCGGCGTCCACCGCAAGCGGACCCGCGGGGACGGCGGTGACGCCTGCATCGGGCAGATAGTTGTGGGTCATGGTTGTCTTTACTGTCATGTTGCAGTTGCCGTCAGAGCGCGGTATCGCCCATCCAGCAGCCGGCCTCAGGCCAGCGTGAACGTCGGTACCGGTGCGCCGCCATCGCTGGGCGAGAACTTCACCTGTACCTTCTGTCCGATCCGCACCGTGTCGAGGTCGCAGTCGACGATATGGGTCATCATGGTCACGCCTTCGTCCAGCTTCACGTAGGCGATGCAGAACGGATTGGGGCCGGCGCGGCGCGTCACGCTGAAGCTGTAGATGGTGCCGCGGCCGCTGGCTGGCTTCCATGAGGTGGTGCCCATGCAGAACGGGCACAGCACGCGCGGATACCAGTGAGGCTTGCCGCAGTCGTCGCAGACCTTGACCAGCAATTGCCCTTCGCGCGCGGCCTGCCAGAAGGGAAGGTTGTCGGGCTGCTCGTCCGGTGCCTTGTAGGCAAAGGGGGTATGTGGGGTCGTCATGTCATTGCTCCCGCGCATTATTCACGTTCAAGGATCAGGGTGGCGCTGCCGTGGCGCGAGCCCAGGTAGCCGCCGGTGCCTTGCGCCAGCGCCAGGTCGCAGTTGGCGACCTGCACCGCCGGGTGGGCTTCGCCGCGCAGCTGGCGCACGGCCTCGATGACCTTGGTGATGCCGCCGCGGTTGGCCGGGTGGTTGTTGCACAGGCCGCCGCCGTCGGTGTTGAAGGGCAGCTTGCCGACGCCCGAGATCAGGTTGCCGTCGGCGACGAACCTGCCGCCTTCGCCTTTCTTGCAGAAGCCCAGGTCTTCCAGCTGCATCAGCACGGTGATGGTGAAGCTGTCGTAGATCGACGCGTACTTGATGTCGGCCGGCGTGACGCCCGCCTCGGAAAATGCCGTCGCGCCCGAGAAGCGCGCGCCGGACCAGCTCAGGTCGACTTCGCCACCGAGCTGGCCCTTGATGTACTCGCCGGCGCCGCGGATCTTCACCTTGGGCCGTTTCAGCGTGGCGGCGATTTCCGGGCGCGCCACGATCAGTGCGCCGCCGCCGTCCGATACCACGCAGCAGTCGAGCTTGTGCAGCGGATCGGAAATCATCGGCGAGTTCAGCACGTCTTCGACCGTGACCACGTCGCGCAGCATGGCATGGGGGTTGTGCTGCGCGTGGTGCGACGCGGCCACCTTGACCCAGGCGAACTGCTCGGCAGTGGTACCGTACTCGTGCATATGGCGCATGGCCGCCATCGCGTACAGGTTGACTGTGACCGGGCTGAAGGGGCTCTCGAACGGCGCGTCGGGCAGGTTGGCGCCCCAGTTGCGCGCCTGCGTGCCGCTGGAGCCTTCCGAGCGCGGGCGCCCCGCCAGCGTGATCAGGGCCACGTTGCACTTGCCGGCCGCGATGGCCTGCGCCGCATGCGAGACATGGACCAGGTAGGCGGAGCCGCCGGTGTCGGTGGAGTCGACATGGCGCACCTTGAGACCGAGATAGTCGACCATGTTGACCGCGCCCAGCCCCGGCGCATCGCCGGCGCAGAAGTAGCCGTCCACGTCGGCCAGCGTCAGGCCAGCGTCCTGCAGCGCGCCCTTGGCGCTTTCAGCGTGCAGCTGCGCCACCGACTTATCCGGTGCCTTGCGGGTCGGGTGCTCATAGGCCCCGACGATATAGGCCTTGCCCTTGATGCTCATCTTTTCTCCTCTGGTGCGTCAAATGGTGCTACGCATGGAATTGCAGGGGTTTCCGGGCCGAACGGCACCCTGCCGCCGAGGCACTGTGCGATCTCTTCCTTGGTGCGCACCCTGCTGAAAGACTCGATGGCGTCGAACACCTGCTGCGCATTGCGCACGCGCCCGGCCGTTCGTCGGTCAGTTTTTGCACGTTGCGCTCATTTGGTCGATCCCTGCGACGTCCGGCATGCGGCTTTATGTACGTACATAGTAAGAGATCAGCGCGGTTCGGTGGCAAGTCAAGGCGCCGGCCCACCCGTATCGGGTGGGTGAATTTCTGCCAAGATTTCCTGGATATCCCGATCATTGACATAGCTTGATCCGCCCTCCACTATGTACGGACATAGTCACGGCGGGAGACGAGGTCTTGCGCCAGCATGACGGTGCCGGCCGAAGCGGACCGGCGCTTCTTCGAGGCCTGAGCGGCGCGGCTCCGGGTGCCGCTGCCGCTTGTCTTAGAATGCGCGGACCCATTTTTCATGCATCGGCCCGGGACATCTCATTGCCATGCGCAACCAACTGAACGACAAGCGTGCGGAAGCACCGGCGGCGCCGGGGGCAACCGCCTCGACCCGCTATGCCGAGCTGGCCAGCACCCTGGTCCGGGATATCGTCGAGGGCCGCCGCGTGGTCGGCAGCCTGCTGCCGACCGAGCATGATCTCGCCGAGCAGCATGGCGTCAGCCGCCATACCGTGCGCGCGGCACTCAAGCTGCTGCAGGACTGGGGCTATATCTCGCGCAAGAAGGCGGTGGGGACCATCGTCGAGAGCGCCAACCCGGACGCGTCGTACATCCAGTCGTTCGGCACCGCCGAAGACCTGGTGCTGGTGGCAGCCACCGAGATCCGCAGTATCGAGGCGGTGCACAGCGTCACGCTGGACCGCGCCGAGGCCCGCCTGCTGGAGGCGCCGATTGGCAGCGAATGGCTGCGTTTTTCCGGCACGCGGGTCGATGCGCGCAAGGGCAGCACGCCGGTGGCGCGCGCCGACATCTACATCGACGCCTCGCTGGCGCACCTGGCGGATACCATCCGCAACAACCCCAGGCTATTGGTCAGCGCGCTGATCGAGCGCGATTGCGGCGTGGCCATTGCCGAGATCCGGCAGGTGATTCACGGCGTGCTGATCGATGCGCGGCTGGCAGCGGTGTTGGGCGCCGAGCCGGGCTCGGCCGGCCTGCGGCTGATCCGCCATTACAAGGACGCGCAGGGCAGGATCCTTGAGATCACCGACACGATCTATCCGGCGGACCGGGTGACGGTGGCGTTCCAGCTCAAGCGCAGCCGGGTGCAGCTGTAACGGCTGCATCCCGGCGCAGCGAAGGAGACAAGGATGAAGGCTGCTGTCCTCTACGAGGCCAAGACCCCGTTCGTCATCGAAGACGTTGTCATCGGCAAGCCCGGCCCGCGTAAGTGCGGTGCCGGCCGCGGAAGATGGTGACGACTTGGTCGGGCTGTTGCTGCAGCGAGCGGTGCAGGGCTCTGGTCAGGTACAAGGTTGTCTGCGTCAATCTCTAATCTGTGCATGAGGTGCTGCGAGTACTGCCGATCATAAGCCGGGCTTTGCATTCGAAAATTCCAGATAGTGGGGTTCGCAGGTGGTGCCCCCTCGCCGGAGACTCTGCCTGATTCATCTTCCTTCGGGGCGCTTCTGCGTCGCCTGTCTGTGTGACGCAGTGCATACCGAATGCTCGCGGCGACCGCTACAATCCGCGATGGGACATTTACGAACATGGCGAAGAAGGATCGATGACCTACATCGTTGAAGCGGTGGACGAAGCCTTGGGCTTGCTGATGCTGGTGGCCGAGCACCCATCGCTGGGCGTGACCGAACTGGCGCGGCGGGCCGGGCTGACCAAGGCGCGCGCGTTCCGCCTGCTGACCACGCTGGAGCACCGCGGCCTGATCGCGCGCGAGTCGCCGGCAGCGGTCTACAAGCTCAGCTACAACGCGCTGCTGGTGGGCAATGCCGCGCGCGAGCAGTTCGACCTGGTCAAGCTGGTGGCGCCGCGGCTGGCGGCGATCGGCGCGGCCTGCGGCGAGAACGTGATCGTGCGCGTGCGCGACGGGCTGGAGTCGGTGTGTGTGGCGCGGCATGAGTCGACCCAATCGGTGCGCGTGCATACCGAGATCGGCAACCGCCGGCCGCTGCATGTGGGGGCCTCCGGCAAGCTGCTGCTTGCCTACGCTGCGCCCGAGGTGCTGGACGCCGTGCTGGCGCACCAGCTGGAACGTTTCACCGCCAAGACCATCATCGAGCCGCAGTCCCTGCGCGACGAGCTTGCGGCGATCCGCGCCGCGGGCTATGCGGTGTCGCTTGGCGAGCGCGATGCCGATGCTGTCTCTGCCGCCGCGCCGCTGCGCGATCACAGCGGCGCGGCAGTGGCGTCGCTGAGCATTGCCAGCCCGGCCAGCCGGACCACGCAGGAGGCGCTGGACCGGCATGTGGCGATGGTGGTGGCGGAGGCCGCCGCGCTGTCACGCGCGCTCGGGCATACCGGCGGCTGAACCCGGCTGGGCGCGGCAGGACCGCGCAAATTCCCGATATCTCAAAAGCGGCGCTTCGGCGCCGCTTTTCTTTGGTCGCGCGAATCACAGGGGTAAACCCTGCTTTTCGACAACGGCTTCGATGTCTTATTCTTCGATACACGGTATCACTGAATGAAACATTGTTTCGATAAACGAACCAGATCCCCATGTCTTACCTTGCTGTCCACCTGGCGTCACGTATCGCCGCTGCCCTGGCTGCCTTCGCGCTGCTCGCGGCCGGCCACGCCGCGCATGCCGCCGACCTGCGCATCGGCTACAAGGCCGAGATCAGCGCCGCCGATCCCCATGTGCTGGACGCCGCCGGCCGCAACCTGTGGGGCCACGTGTACGAGACCCTGGTCGGCCTGGACAATGCGCTGCGCCCGGTGCCCCAGCTGGCCACGGCATGGCGCCAGCTGGACGACCGCAACTGGGAATTCCAGCTGCGCCCGGGCGTGCGTTTCAGCAACGGTGAGCCATTCACCGCCGAGGATGCACGCTATTCGATCGAGCGCGCCATGAAGCTGCCGGGGGCGCGCACCTTCCGCACTTACCTGAAGTCGGTTGCAGCGGTAGAGGTGACGGGGCCGCTGACGCTGCGCGTGCGCACGCGCTCGCCCAATCCGGTGCTGCCGCAGAACATCGGCATGGTGGCGATGCTGCCGCGCTCGCTCGGCAAGGCCGTGCGCGAGGCCGACTTTGCCCATGGCAGTGCCAGCATCGGCACCGGCCCATACAAGCTGGTGGCCTGGGAGCACGGCCAGCAGCTGACGCTGGCGCGCAATCCGGGCTACTGGGGCGGACCGCAGCCGTGGCAGCGGGTGGTGTTCCAGTTCATCCCGAAGGAGCCGGCGCGGGCCTCGGCGCTGCTGTCGGGGCTGGTGGATGTGATCGACGCCTCGTCGGCCAGCATCGCCGAAGCCTTTGCGCGCACCAACGGCCGCATCCGCACCGTATCGGCGACCTCGTACATGCTGAACTACCTGCAGCTGGACCAGGCGCGCGCGGTGTCGCCTTATGTGCAGGACAACGCCGGCCAGCCGCTGGCGGCCAATCCGTTGCGCGATGCCCGGGTGCGCCAGGCCATCAGCCTGGCCATCGACCGCGACCTGATCGCGGCGCGCGTGACCAGGGGCGATTCCGTGCCGGCCGGGCAGATGGTGCCGCAGGGTTTCTTCGGCTTTGCCCCCAACGTGCCGGCGCCGCGTGCCGATGCCGCGCGGGTGCGCCGCCTGCTGGCCGAGGCTGGCTATCCCGAGGGCTTCCGCCTGACGCTGCATTGCCCCAACGACCGCTATCTGAACGACGCCAAGACCTGCGAGGCGGTGGGGCAGATGCTGACCCGCGCCGGCATCCGCACCGAGGTGCGCACGCTGCCGTATTCGGTCTATATCACCCGCGCCACCTCGGGCGGCGACGGCGGCAAGCCGGAATTCAGCGTCTTCCTGCTCGGCATCGGCGCGGTCAGCGGCGATTCGCTGGAGCCGCTGGTGGCGGTGGCGCATGCGCAGGACAAGGCCGCCGGGCTGGGCGCCAACAACCGCAGCGGCTATGCCAACGCGGCAGTGGATGCGCTGATCGAGGAATCGATGCATACCATGGCGCCGGCGCCGCGCGACCAGGCGCAGCAGCGCGCGGCCGAGAAGCTGGCCGCCGACGCGGGCATCGTGCCGCTGCATCACCTGCGCGCCGCGTGGGCCTATCGCGACGGGCTCGCGGTGCAGCCGCGCAGCGACGGCTTCACCTATGCCAGCAATATCCGCCCGGCGCCGCCCGCCGCCCCGCAACGCTGACCCGCGCCACGGACTATCCCGCCTTTAATCATCATGTTCGAAACCCTTCTCAAACGGCTGCTGCAGAGCCTTGCGGTGCTGTGGATCATGTCGGTGCTGACCTTCTGCGCGGTCAACCTGATCGGCGACCCGGTGCACCTGCTGGTCAGCCCCACCGCCACCGAGCAGGAAATCACCGAGGCGCGCCACGCGCTCGGCCTGGACCTGCCCATGCCGCAGCAATACCTGCGCTTCCTGCAGGGCGCCCTGCACGGCGACCTGGGCGATTCCTTCATCTATAACCGGCCGGCGATCGAGCTGATCGTCAGCCGCGTGCCGGCCACGCTGGAACTGGCCGTGACGGCGCTGCTGCTGTCGCTGGGCATCGGCATCCCGATGGGTGTGTTTGCGGGCCTCAAGCCGCATAGCCGGCTGGCGCGGATGCTGATGGCGTGCTCGCTCGGCGGCGTGATCATGCCGACCTTCTGGATCGGCATGATCTGCATTCTGGTGTTCTCGGTGAACCTGGGCTGGCTGCCTTCGGGCGGGCGCGGGCCGGTCAGCACGGTGCTGGGCGTGCCGCTGTCGGTGACCAGTTGGGAAGGCATGCGCTTCCTGCTGCTGCCGGCGCTGACGCTGTCGCTGTTCAAGATCTCGCTGGTCGCGCGCCTCACCGAGGCCGGCACGCGCGAAGTGGCCGGTCAGGAGTACATCAGGTTTGCCCGCGCCAAGGGCGTGGGCGGCGCGCGGCTGGTGCTGCGTCATGTCGTTCCCAATGTGCTGATCCCGATCGTCACCGTGGTCGGCCTGGAGTTCGGCCACCTGATCGCGTTCTCGGTGGTGACCGAGTCGGTGTTCTCCTGGCCTGGCATGGGCAAGCTGATCATCGATTCGGTGCTGGCGCTGGACCGTCCGGTGGTGGTGGCCTACCTGCTGGTCACGCTGGTGCTGTTCGTGGTGCTGAACCTGCTGGTCGACCTGCTCTACGTGGTGCTGGACCCGCGCCTGCGGCACAAGCCGGCCTAGATCCCGCCTCCGCTGCCGCTTTTCTCCCTCCAAAAGAACGAGACTGAACCGATGTCCCTGCCTGTATCTGAAGCCGACACTGCCGTGCCCGCGCTTGCGCCGGCCGCGGCGGAACCGGCGCCTGCCGCCGCGCCGCCTGCCGCCGCGCCGCCTGCGGCACGGCCCTCGCTGCTGCGGCGCTTCTGCGCCAACCGCGTCTCCGCCGCCGCGCTGGCACTGCTGGTGGCGCTGCTGCTGGTTGCCGTGCTGGCCCATGTGATCAGCCCGCAGAATCCCTATGACCTCGCCACGGTGTCGGTGATCGACTCCGAACTGCCGCCGGGCAGTGTCGGCTACGAAGGCCGGCCGCATTACTGGCTGGGCACCGACGGCGCCGGGCGCGACCTGCTCAGCGCCATCTTCTATGGCATCCGTATCAGCGTGGGCGTGGGCGTGATCAGCGCGGTGGTGGCGCTGATGGTCGGCAGCGCCGTGGGCCTGGCCGCGGCGTACTTCGGCGGGGTGGCGGATGCCGCCATCATGCGCGTGGTCGACCTGCAGCTGAGCCTGCCCGCGGTGCTGGTGGCGCTGATCCTGCTGGCGGTGCTGGGGCAGGGCGTGGACAAGACCCTTCTGGCGCTGGTGATCGTGCAGTGGGCCTACTTTGCCCGCACCGTGCGCGGCGCGGCTCAGGTGGAGCGGCGCAAGGAATATGTCGAGGCCGCGCTTGGCCAGGGCTTGCCGGCGCTGCGCGTGATGTTCCGCCATATCCTGCCCAACTGCATGGCGCCGCTGGTGGTGACCGGAACGCTGCAGATCGCGCATGCGATCACGCTGGAGGCCACCATGAGCTTCCTCGGCATCGGGCTGCCGCGCACGCAGCCGTCGCTGGGCATGCTGATCGCCAATGGCTTCGAATACATGCTGTCGAACAAGTACTGGATCAGCATCTTCCCGGGCGTGGCCCTGGTGCTGCTGATCGGCTCGATCAACCTGGTGGGCGACCGCCTGCGCCGCGTGCTCAATCCGCGGCTGGAAGGGTAAGGAGCCCGGCATGGCACTACTGGAAGTTACCGGCCTGAGCACCAGCTTCGCGCTCGCGCGCGGGGCCGTGAAGGCGGTGGATGGCGTGTCGTTTGCGCTGGAGCCGGGCGAGATCCTCGGCATCGTCGGCGAGTCAGGCTCGGGCAAGTCGGTGACGGCGTTTTCGCTGATGAACCTGCTGGACCCGCCCGGGCGTGTCACTGGCGGTTCGGTGCGCTTCAAGGGACGGGAGCTGCTGGCGTGTTCGCCGCGCCAGTGGCAGGCGCTGCGCGGCGACCGCATCGCGATGGTGTTCCAGGATCCGATGATGTCGCTCAACCCGGTGATGCGCGTGGGCGACCAGCTGGCCGAGACCGTGCTGGTGCATCACCGCCGCACCCGCGCGCAAGCGCACGCGCAGGCAGTCGACGCGCTCACGCGCGTGGGCATCCCGGCGCCGGAGCAGCGCATGCGCGCCTATCCGCATGAGCTGTCGGGAGGCATGCGCCAGCGCGTGGCAATCGCCAATGCGCTGATCAACCGCCCGGACCTGATCATTGCCGATGAGCCCACCACCGCGCTGGACGTCACCATCCAGGCGCAGATCCTCTACGAGATGAAGCAGCTGGTGCGCGAGACCGGTGCCGCCGCGATCTGGATCAGCCATGACCTGGCCGTGGTCAAGGACCTGGTCGACCGCGTCTGCGTGATGTACGCGGGCAGGGTGGTGGAGCAGGGCCCGGTCGCCGACCTGATTGAGCGGCCGCTGCATCCGTACACGCGCGGGTTGCTGGATTCCCTGCCCACGCCGGCCATGCGCGGCGCAACGCTGCGCGCGATCCCGGGCGCGGCCCCGGCGCTGGCCGCGCTGCCACCGGGCTGCGCCTTTGCGCCGCGCTGCCAGCGCGCGCAGGACGCATGCCGCCAGGCGCCCGCCGAAACCACCGTGCGCGGCCGGACGCTGCGCTGCTTTTATCCCCTGGAGGTGGCATGACAGTCATGCTCGAAGCGCGCAACCTGCAGAAACGCTTCTCCATGAGGCCCGGCCTGCTGGGACGCATGGCCGGCAAGCCAGTGCAGGCGGTGCATGCCGTCAATGATGTCTCGCTGCAGGTGAAGAAGGGCGAGGTGCTGGGTGTGGTCGGCGAGTCCGGCTGCGGCAAGTCCACGCTGGGCCGCATGCTGGCGGGGCTGCTGCCGCAGACGGGCGGCGAGATTGCGTGGGAAGGCAGGCGCGCCGATATCGCGTCCGCCGGCTATCACCGCGCCGTGCAGATGGTGTTCCAGAACCCCTATGCCTCGCTCAACCCGCGGCTGCGCATCGGCCAGGCCATTACCGAAGGCGCGGTCTATCACGGCATGGTCAAGCGTGCGCGCGCGGCGTCGTTCGCCGGCGAACTGCTGCAGCAGGTGGGGCTTGATCCCAGCTACGCCGAGCGCTTTCCGCATGAGTTCTCCGGCGGCCAGCGCCAGCGCGTGGCCATTGCCCGCGCACTGGCGCTGCGCCCGCGCCTGCTGATCTGCGACGAGGCCGTGTCCGCGCTCGACGTCTCGGTGCAGGCGCAGATCATCAACCTGTTCATGCAGCTGCGGCGCGAACACGAACTGACCTATGTCTTCATCAGCCACAACCTGGCGGTGGTGGAGCATATGTCGGACCGCGTGGTGATCATGTACCTGGGCCGCATCGTCGAGAGCGGCGCTGCGCGCGACGTGTTCGGCGCGCCCAACCATCCCTATACCCGTGCCCTGCTGGCCGACGCGCCGCGCCTGGGCGCCAGCCCGCCAGCGCACCAGCCGATCCGCGGCGAACTGCCCAGCCCGCTGGCGCCGCCCACGGGCTGCGCCTTCCATCCGCGCTGCCCGCATGCGAGCGCGCGTTGCGCGGCCGAAGTACCGGTGCTGCGCGATATCGGTGGGCGGCTGTCCGCCTGCCACTTGAATGACTAGATAGCTGCCGCCCGGCCGGCCCACGCTCCCCCCTGTGCATCGATGCCATCCCGCCGCGCGCGCGGCGGGCGGGGAGCTTGCGCGCTGCGCGGACAGACAACGCGGCAGTTGGGATCACCCTATGGGGACTTGTGCGTGGGCACACAACAATAGAGGGAGCAGAAGCATGAAGGGCATCCAGACCAAGAGTGCGCTCGCACGCGCCTGTATCGGCGGCGCGCTGGCGCTGCTGTCGGCCGCGGCCGACGCATCGGTGACGCTGTACGGCCGCCTCGACACCGATATCGAATACCAGAAGGGCCCGGACGGCCGCGCCACGCAGATGGTCGACAACGCCTCGCGCTGGGGCATGCGCGGCAGCGAAGACCTGGGCGGGGGCTTGCGCGCCGCGTTCGGGCTGGAGCAGGGCTTTGCCGCCCACAGCGGCACGGCCACCAACCCGCAGTTCCGCAATGCCTTTGTCGGACTGCAGGGCGGCTTCGGCGCGATCGCGCTGGGGCGGCTGGATTCGGCGACGATCGTGGGTTCGCCGATCTACTCGCAGGTGACGCAGAACATCGACTTCGCCATCCATGATGCGGGCGCCACTGCCATCGGCACCAAGGTGCTGAACGCGCGCAACCGCGTGTCGAACGCGCTGGGCTACGCGACGCCGGAGTTCGGCGGCTTTTCAGTACGGGCGCGCGTGAACCTGGCGGGCCCCGATCCGGCCACTCCCAACGCCAGGTCGCCGGTGCGGGCCGAGGACGACTTCCGCCAGTACGACCTTGGCCTTAACTACGCTGCCGGCAACTTTGCCGCGGGCGTGGGCTATTCGCGCGATGCCAAGGCCGGCGGGCTGGTGGCCAATGATTTCCGCGACAAGGTGCAGGCCGCGGCGTCGTATAACTTTACCGTGGTCAATATCTACGGCATCTACGGGCGCGACCGCTACGCCGGCACTGCCGCCACCCGCACCGACGTGCCTTACTGGCTGGTCGGCTTCACCGTGCCCTATGGCGCCCACAAGCTCACCGTGAACTACATGGAGCGCGCAGTACAGCGCGACCCGCAAGGCAGGCTCAAGAAGGTGCAGGCCGGCTATGGCTACAGCCTGAGCAAACGCACCATGCCCTACGTCTTCTTCGATCGCGAGGATCCCAACTCGCACAAGCCCGGTGACACCGTGACCACGGTCGGCATCGGCATCCAGCACAAATTCTGATAATGGCCCTTCCTTATTCGCTGACTGAACCGGCCGGCGCGGCGCTGCCGCTGGTGGTGGACTCCCCGCACAGCGGGCTGGTGCATGCCGAGACCCTGCCGCTGGCGGCGCCCCCCGAAGCCCTGCTGACGGGCTGGGACGCTTATGTCGACCAGTTGTTCGCGCATGCGCCGATAGTGGGCGGCACGCTGCTGTGCGCGCGCTTCCCGCGCTGGATGGTCGACGTCAACCGCGCCCGCGATGACATCGATCCCGCGCTGATCGACGGCACCATGCCTTATGCCGTGCAGCCCAGCGACAAGTCCGGGCGCGGCATGGGCGTGCTGCGCCGGCTGGCGCTGCCGGGCGTGCCGGTGTACGCCGCGCCGCTGTCGCCGGACATGGCGGAGTACCTGCTGAAGACCTACTACGATCCCTATCACGCCGCGCTTTCCGGCCTGCTGGCGCAGCATCATGCGCGCTCGGGCGCGGTGTGGCATATCGACTGCCATTCGATGAAATCGCGCGGCAATGCGATGAACGTGGACAATGGCGTGGAGCGGGCTGACTTTGTGATCAGCAACGGCGACGGCGCCACCTGCTCGCCTGCGTTTATCGAGCTGGTGGCGCAGTGCCTGCGCGGCTTCGGCTACCGGGTGGGCATCAACTGGCCGTACAAGGGGGCGGAGCTGATCCGTGCCTATGCGGACCCGGCGCACGGCCGCCACAGCCTGCAGATCGAAATCAACCGCGCGCTTTATATGGACGAGGCAAGGTTCGCGCAGCACCGCGGCTTCGCCGTGCTGCGCGGTCATCTCGACCAGTTGCTGGAGGCGGTGGCGGCATATATCCGCGAGGCACTGGCGCGATGATGGCGCGGCGCGCTCAGATCACCTTGCCGGGATTCATCAGCCCCTGCGGATCGAGTGCGCCCTTGATCGCGCGCATCATCGCCAGTTCGACTTCGCTCTTGTAGAGCCGGTTTTCCTCGCGCTTGAGTTGGCCCAGTCCGTGCTCGGCGGAAATCGAGCCGTTATGCGAGCGCACGCTGTCGTGCACGATGCGGTTGACCTGGTCCTGGTGCGCCAGGAAGGCGTCATGGTCGACGCCTTCCGGCGGCGACACGTTGTAGTGCAGGTTGCCGTCGCCGAGGTGGCCGAAGGTCACCATGCGCGCGCCGGGGAAGGCGTTCTGCAGCAGCGCGTCGGTGGTCTCGATGAAGTCCGCCACGCGCGACACCGGCACGGCGATATCGTGCTTGATGTTCTTGCCGTCTTCCACCTGCGCCAGCGGGATATGCTCGCGCAGGTTCCAGAAATCGCGCGACTGCTGCACCGATTCCGCCACCACCGCGTCGGCGACCACGCCGGCATCGAAGGCGGCCGACATCATGGTCTCGAAGATGCCGCGCGCATGGGCTTCGCTTTCGCTGTCGGACAGTTCCAGCAGCACCAGCTGCGGGTGGATGTCTGCGAACGGATAGCGCAGCTGCGGGAAGTGCCGCGTCACCAGCGTCATGCTGAGCGCGGACATCAGCTCGAACCCGGTCAGCATGGCGCCGGCATGCGATTGTGCGATGGCCAGCAGCGCCAGCGCGGCGCGCGGGCTCTGCACCGCGGCCAGCGCGGTGACCGAGGCGCGTGGCAGCGGGAACAGCTTCATCACCGCCGCGGTGATGATGCCGAGCGTGCCTTCTGCGCCGACAAAGAGGTCGCGCAGGTCGTAGCCGGTGTTGTCCTTGCGCAGCCCGCGCAGGCCGTGCCAGATCTCGCCCGACGGCGTCACCACTTCCAGGCCCAGGCACAGCTCACGCGTGTTGCCGTAGCGCAGCACCGCGGTGCCGCCGGCATTGGTCGACAGGTTGCCGCCGATGGTGCAGCTGCCTTCGGCCGCCAGGCTCAGCGGAAACAGCCGGCCGTGCTCGCGCGCCACCTCCTGCAGGTGCTGCAGCACCACGCCGGCCTCGACCGTGATGGTGTTGTTGAGCGGATCGACCTGGCGGATGCGGTGCAGCCGCTGCAGCGAAACCACCACCTGGTCCTGCCCGGCCACCGGCGTGGCGCCGCCGCACAGGCCGGTGTTGCCGCCTTGCGGCACCACCGCGATCTTGTGCGCATGGCAGGCATGGACCACCTCCGCGACCTCCTCGGTGCTGCCGGGGCGCAGCACCGCCAGCGCTTCGCCGCGATAGCGCTTGCGCCAGTCGGTCAGGTAGGGTGCCTTGTCGGCTGCATCGGTCAGCACGTGCTGCGCACCCAGCGCGGCGCGGCACAGTGCGAGGAAGGAGTCTTGAGGCGAGGTCATGGCGACGGCGGAATGAGGGTCAGGACTTGGGCGCGGCCGGCTTGCCGGCCGCCCGGGCGCGGCGCTTGTAGGGGCGCAGGTACAGGATGGTGCTAGTGAAGAACACCAGCGTCAGCGCCACCTCCACCCACGCCAGCGTGGACGAGGGCGCGCGGTCGCTGGTGGCGCGCACGATGCCCTCGGTGAAGAACAGCAGGATCAGCATCGACGACCACTGCATGGTGTAGCGGTTGCGCGTCAGCACGCCGCGCAGCGGCAGCAGCAGCGGCAGGAACTTGATGATCAGCCACGATCCGCCAGGGCGCAGCGGCGCCAGGAACCATTCCCAGGCGATGCACAGCACCACCAGCGCCAGCAGGCTGCTCACGCTGAACCGGTACAGCCAGGGACTGTGCAGCGCCTGGTCGCTCTCGGGGATGGGGCTCATGCCGCGCCTCCCGCCAGGCGCAGCGCGGTCTGAGCCAGCCGCCGGCCCATGGCGATGGCCAGTCCCGATTCGTCTTCCGTGACCGGGCCGCGGTTGTCGCCGTGGGCATGGTGGCTGGGGCCGTAGGGTGTGCCGCCCGAGGCCGTGGTCATCAGGCCCTTTTCGGAATACGGCAGGCCCAGGATCAGCATGCCGTGGTGCAGCAGCGGCAGCATCATCGACAGCAGCGTGGTTTCCTGCCCGCCGTGCAGGCTGCCGGTGGCGGTGAAGACGCAGGCCGGCTTGCCGGTCAGTGCACCCGACAGCCACTGCGCCACGGTGCCGTCCAGGAAGTACTTCATCGGCGCGGCCATGTTGCCGAAGCGGGTGGGGCTGCCCAGGGCCAGGCCGGCGCACTCCTCCAGGTCGCGCAGCTCGGCATAGGGCGGGCCGTCGGCCGGGATATCGGACGCGGTGGCCTCGCACACGGTGGAAACCGGCGGCACCGTGCGCAGCCGGGCCTGGGCGCCGGGGACGCTGTCGATACCGTTGGCAATCAGTTCGGCTAGTTTGCGGGTGCTGCCGTGGCGGCTGTAATACAGGACGAGGATGTCGGTCATGGAGCGGGATGGCCGGCGGTGGCGGGGTGGTGTTGCGCGAAAGGTGCCGGAAGCAATGCGCGTATTATAGATGCGCCCCCCGCGCCATCTCCCATCGGCTTTGCGCCCCCGGTGCCGCGGGCCGCCTGTTTATCCGTCAGAACCAGATCCAGGAGGTTGTTTGCGCATGATCGGACCCCGCGTTGCCCGCCTGCGCCGGGAATGGAACCTGCAGAAGGTACGCGCCCTGGCGCGCTATGCGCTGCGCCGCGCCGGCGAAGACCGGCTGCCGCAGGTCTCGGCCAGCCTGACCTTCACCACCGTGCTGGCAGTAGTGCCGGTATTGACGGTGGCGTTCGCGCTGCTGGCCGCGTTCCCGGTGTTCCGCGACTTCCGCAACGCCATCGAGGCGTTCCTGTTCCAGAACCTGATCCCCGGCAACGTCAGTGAATCGATCCAGCGCTACCTCGGCATGTTCGCCAAGAGCGCGCGCGGGCTGACCGCAATGGGCCTGGGCGGGTTGATGGTCACCTCGGTGCTGACCATGCTGACCGTGGAAGACGCGCTCAACGCGATCTGGCGCGTCAAGCAGCGCCGCCCGCTGGCGCAGCGGGTGCTGGTGTTCTGGGCGGTGCTGACCTTCGGGCCGGTGCTGATCGGCGCGAGCCTGTCCATCAGCTCCTACCTGATCTCGGTCTCGGCGGGCTATGTCGGCACCATGCCGGTGGGGCTGGGGCTGCTGGTGGGCGCGACGCCGGTGCTGCTGTCGGCGCTGGCCTTCGCCTTCCTGTACACGGCGGTGCCCAATGCCTATGTCGAATGGCGCGATGCCATCGTGGCCGGCCTGGTGGCGGCGGTCGCGTTCGAGTTCGCCAAGCGCGGCTTCGGCTATTTCATCACCGAGATCCCGGCCTATACCGCGGTCTACGGCACCTTCGCCGCGTTGCCGCTGTTCCTGCTGTGGATCTACCTGAGCTGGCTGGTGACGCTGCTGGGTGCGACCATTGCCGCCAACCTGCCGGTGATCCGGCAGGGCTACTGGCGCCGCCGCACCTTTGCCGGCAGCGAGTTCTTCGATGCGCTGGGCGTGCTGCTGCTGCTCTACCGCGCGCGCGACGAGGTGCCGCGCAGCGTTGGCGAACTGGACCTGGGCCGCAAGCTGCGGGTCGAGGCCGATTACCTGTCGGACCTGCTGGGCAAGCTCAAGGCCATGCATCTGGTCGGGCGCTTGCAGCAGGAGCGTGGTCAGGCCCATTGGGCACTGCTGTGCAATCCGTCACAGGTGACGTTGCGCACGCTGCATGACCGGCTGGTGCTGAACCTGCCGCGGCTGCCGCGCACCGCGCTGGCGCAGCAGCTGCAAGGGGCGGATGCGCTCAAGTCGGTCCTGGACAATCCGCAGCTGGATCAGACGCTGGAGGCGGTGTTCCGGCAGCAGCCGGCTGATCTGCCGCCGACTGAAGGGGATGGGGGGAGCCACCCCCAGCGGCGCACGCTGGAAGTGGTGCCGCCGGGCTGGCATGGCCAGGTGTAAGGTCCGCCCCCTGCGACAGTGAAGTTGCTCAGAACGGGATCCTGCCCCGCCAGATATCGGCATACATCACCCAGTCTCCCATCAGGCTGTAGAGCGGATGCCGGAACGTCGCCGGCCGGTTCTTCTCGAAACCAATGTGCCCGACCCAGGCAAAGGCGTAGCCTGCCAGCACGGCGGCCAGCAGCCACCATGCATTGCCGGTAACCACCAGCACCACCAGGCACAGCAACGCTACCGTCGACCCGGCAAAATGCAGGCGCCGGCAGGTACGGTTCTGGTGTTCGCTCAGGTAGTAGGGATAGAAGGCCGCGAAGTTCTCGAACTCGCGCGCGCGGGCGTGGGCCATGGCTGTCTCCGGCAGGTCTTGTTTTGTGCAGTGTAGACCTTCTGCGCCGAGGTGTCGGGAGGCTGGCCGCCGGCGTGGCCGGCCAGCCATCCGCGACCAGGCTTAGCCGGCAGCGACCACCTTGCGCGCAAAGGCCGCCAGCGCGTCCAGCACTTCATCCGGGCGTTCGCCCATCAGCGCGTGGCCGCACGGCACCGTGACCAGGCTTGCCTTGGCCATCTTGCCGGCCAGCGCCTGGGCCGCCTTGGGCGACGTCATCATGTCCTTGGTGCCGGTGATGAAGAGCGCCGGGCAGGCCACTGCGGCCGCGGCCTCTTCGCCATGGGCGTAGGCATTGCAGGCCGAGAAGTCATTGTGGAACACATGGGCCTGCGGGTTGTTGCGCGACACGCGCTCCATCAGCCGCTGGCTGCCGCCGTGCATCCACGCGCCCGGCCCGGGCGAAGACGGCTTGTTGGCCAGGCTCGAATGCGACCAGGTATTGACCATGGCGATGGCCTCGCCCTCGCGGTTGAGCGAGGCGTCCAGCAGCGCGTCCGAGACCTTCATCGGGTAGGCCGTCGCCAGCAGGCCGATGCCGCGCACCGCCTGCGCATGCCGCGCCGCGCATTCCAGCGCGATCAGCGAGCCCATGCTGTGGCCGAACACGAAGGCCGGCGTCTTCACGCCGGCGGCGGCCACCAGCGCCATGACCCAGTCGGCCATGGCCTCGACGGTGGCGAGCGGCGCGCCCTTGCTGCGGTTGTGGCCCGGCAGGTCCACCGCCAGCACCGAGAAGCCGTGGTTGGCAAACCAGCGCGTCTGCAGAGCCCACACGCTATGGTCGTTCTGCGCGCCGTGGACGAACACGGCACAGGGCAGGGCGGGATCGAAGGGTTTGCCGCCGGTATAGGCGTAGGCCGGCTGGCCGGCAATGGTCAGTTCCATCAGGCTTGCCCTCCCTTGCCACTCATGGCTTTCTCGGCCGCCTTCAGGCCGCGCTTGAGATCGTCGATCAGGTCATCCGGGTCTTCCAGCCCGATCGAGAGCCGGATCGTGCCCTCGGTGATGCCTGCCGACTGCAGCGCCGCCGCGTCCATGCGGAAGTGCGTGGTCGAGGCCGGGTGGATCACCAGCGAGCGCGCGTCGCCCACATTGGCCAGGTGCGAGAACAGCGACATGCTCTCGATGAAGCGCTGGCCGGCCACGCGGTTGCCCTTCAGGTTGAAGCTGAACACCGCGCCGCAGCCGCGCGGCAGCAGGCGCCTGGCCAGTTCGTAGTCGGGGTGCGATTCCAGTTCCGGGTAGGACACCGACTCCACCATCGGGTGCGAGACCAGGAACTGCACCACCTTGCGGGTGTTGTCGACATGGCGGCTCATGCGCAGCGGCAGCGTCTCCACGCCCTGCAGCAGCTGCCAGGCGGCCATCGGGTTCATGCAGGCGCCGAAGTCGCGCAGGCCCTCGCGGCGCGCGCGCAGCAGGAAGGGCGCCACCGTGCTTTCCTCGGTGAACACCATGTTGTGGAAGCCCTCGTACGGCTCGGACAGCTCCGGGAAGCGCCCGGAGGCCTCGAAGTCGAAAGTGCCGCCTTCGACCAGCACGCCGCCGATGGTGGTGCCGTGGCCGCCCAGGAACTTGGTGGCCGAGTGGTAGAGCAGGCCGGCGCCGTGATCGAACGGGCGCAGCAGGTAGGGCGTGGTGAAGGTGGAATCCACCAGCAACGGGATGCCGTTATCCTGGCCCAGTTGCGCCAGCGTCGGGATGTCCAGCACGTCCAGCCCCGGGTTGCCCAGGGTCTCGCCGAACAGCAGCCGGGTATTGGGCCGGATCGCGGCGCGCCAGGCGTCGATGTCGCGCGCCTTGACGAAGGTGGTCTCGATGCCGAAGCGGCGCAGCGTGTAGTGCAGCAGGTTGTGCGAGCCGCCGTACAGCGCCGACGAGGCCACCACGTGCGAGCCCGCGCCCATCAGCGTGGCCACCGCCAGGTGCAGCGCGGCCTGGCCCGAGGCCGTGGCGACGGCGCCGGCGCCGTTCTCCAGCGCGGCGATGCGCTCTTCCAGCACGGCCACGGTGGGGTTGGAAATACGGGAATAGACGTGCCCCGCGCGCTCCATGTTGAACAGCGACGCGGCGTGCTCGCTGTCGCGGAACACGAAGGACGTGGTCAGGTGGATGGGGGTGGCGCGGGCCCCGGTGGCGGGGTCTGGCGCGGCGCCGGCGTGCAGCGCCAGCGTGTCGAATCGGGTTCCGGACATGGTCGGTCGGCCTTGAGTTGTCTCCGGCCAGCATCGTAGCACCGTGCGCGCGCCGACGCCCGCAAACCGGCCTCCTGCTTTACTTTGACGGCGGGTTTGGGCTAGGATCGGCCAACGGGGCGCCGTGATGCAGCGCGCGCCCGCACACCCGTAGACAGATAACAATGTGACCGGTATCGCCTCCTGTGCCCCCGCCGGAGCGATGCCCCCAGTTTGAGCGCAGGCAGCGGAGACCAACATGAAAGTCAGCGACATCCTCCAGATCAAGGGCAATACGCTCTATACCGTGACGCCTGACACCTCCTTGCTGGTAGCCGTCCACACCATGGCCGAGCACGATATCGGCTCGCTGGTGGTGATGGAATACGGCGACCTGGTCGGCATGCTGACCTTCCGCGAGATCATCGAGACGCTCGCCCGCAATCATGGCAACGTCGGTGGCACCAGCATCCGCAAGGTGATGGACGATGCGCCGCTGACCTGCACCATGGAGACCGACGTCAACGAGGTCCGCCGCATGATGCTGGAGCGTCACACCCGCTACCTGCCGGTGCTCGACAACCGCACGCTGATGGGCGTGATCTCCTTCTACGACGTCGCCAAGGCCGTGGTCGAGGACCAGAGCTTCGAGAACAAGATGCTCAAGGCCTATATCCGCGACTGGCCGGAAGAGCGCGCCGAGTGATGGCGCCGGGCCGCCCGGACTGAAGCTTCCTTCGGAAATACCCTCGGTTGGCGCCGCGCGGCCGTGGCGGGGTGGCGGCCGGGCGCCGGCTCCGGCAAACTTGCCGGCGTTCCCACTTCCGCGGCGGTCCGCCGACCGACCGGCCCATCCATGAGCCAACCCAGCCAGTTCCGACTGCTCGGCCTGCGCCGCTTCGCCCCGTTCTTCTGGACCCAGTTCCTGGGGGCGATGAACGACAACGTCTTCAAGGTCGCCTTCACCTCGCTGGTGACCTACCACACGGCGCTGTTTGAGGGCGTGGACGCGCGCAGCGCGGCCTTCCTGATCTCGGCCATCTTTATCGCGCCGTTCGTGCTGTTCTCCGCCACCAGCGGGCAGATCGCCGACAAGCTGGAGAAGTCGCGCCTGATCCGGCTGGTCAAGTCGCTGGAAATCGCCATCATGGTGCTGGGCCTGGCCGGCTTTGCCTGGCACAGCGCGCCGCTGCTGTACGCCGGCACCTTCCTGATGGGGCTGCATTCCACGCTGTTCGGGCCGGTCAAGTTTGCCTACCTGCCGCAGCACCTGGATGAAAGCGAACTGGTCGGCGGCAACGGCATGGTGGAGATGGGCACCTTTGTCGCGATCCTGATCGGGACGCTGATCGGCGGCGAACTGGCCGGGCTGCAGCAGGGCGGAACCATCGTGGGGCCGATGTACGTGGGCGCGGTGTGCGTGGTGATCGCCGTGGCGGGGCGGCTGGTGTCGGGCCGCATCCCGGTTTCGCCGGCGCCGCAACCGGACCTGCGCATCAACTGGAACCCGTTTTCCGAGACCTGGCGCAACCTGGTGCTGGCGCGTGGCAACCGCACGGTATTCCTGAGCCTGCTCGGCATTTCGTGGCTGTGGTTCTTGGGCGCCACCTTCCTGACCTCGTTCTTCAGCTATGCCAAGGATGTGCTGGGCGGCGACCAGAACGTGGTGACGCTGCTGCTGGCGGTGTTCTCGCTGGGCATCGGCACCGGTTCATTGCTGTGCGAGCGCTTGTCCGGGCGCCATGTCGAGATCGGCCTGGTGCCGTTCGGCTCGATCGGCATGACGGTGTTCGCGGTCGACCTGTACTTTGCCAGCCAGGGGCAGGCACCCGTGGCGCTCAGCAGCATCGGCGGCTTCCTGGCCGAGCCGCGCCACTGGCGCGTGCTGGCGGACCTGTTCCTGCTGGCCATGTTCGGCGGCTTCTACAGCGTGCCGCTGTACGCGCTGATCCAGAGCCGCAGCGCGCCCACGCACCGCGCCCGCATCATCGCCGCCAACAACATCCTGAACAGCTTCTTCATGATTGCCGCGTCGCTGCTGGGCGTGGCGATGACGCAGGCGGGCTACAGCATCCCGCAGCTGTTCCTGGTGGTGGGGCTGCTCAATGCGGTGGTGGCGGTCTACATCTACTCGCTGGTGCCGGAATTCCTGCTGCGCTTTATCGCGTGGATCCTGGTCCATACCCTCTACCGGCTGCGCCGCGTCAATGCCGAGCGCATTCCCGCCGACGGCCCGGCCGTGCTGGTCTGCAACCACGTCAGCTTTGCCGACGCGGTGGTGCTGATGGCCTGCAGCCCACGCCCGGTGCGCTTCCTGATGGACCACAACATCTTCAGGGTGCCGCTGCTGTCGTGGTTCTTCCGCCAGGCCCGCGCTATCCCGATCGCGCCGGCGCACGAGAATCCGGACATGCTCAGGCGTGCCTATGACAGCGTGGCGCAGGCGCTGGACGAGGGGGATCTGGTCTGCATCTTCCCCGAAGGCAAGATCACCGCCACCGGCGAGATCAACCCGTTCAGGCAGGGCGTGCAGCAGATCATCCGGCGCACGCCGGTGCCGGTGGTGCCGATGGCGCTGCGCGGGCTGTGGGGCAGCTTCTTTTCGCGCAAGGGGGCACCGGCGATGTCGCGGCCGTTCCGGCGCGGCATCCTGAACCGGCTGGAACTGGTGGTGGGCGAGCCGGTGCCGCCCGAGGCCGCCACCCCGGAAGGGCTGCAGCAGATGGTGCAGGCCCTGCGCGGCGACTGGCGCTAACGCCTTGTGCCGAACCCGAATCCACGATGATCACGCTCTACACCTTTGGCCCCGCCTTCGGGCTGCCCGACGCCAGCCCCTTCGTCACCAAGGCCGAGATGCTGCTCAAGCTGGCCGGCCTGCCTTACCAGGCGCGCCGCGGCAGCCTGCGGCGCGCGCCCAAGGGCAAGCTGCCCTACCTGGACGACATGGGCCGGATCGTGGCGGATTCCACCTTGATCCGCTGGCATATCGAGAAGACCTACCACATCGACTTCGACGCGGGCCTGAGCGCGGCCGAGCGCGGTATCGCCTGGGCCGCCGAGAAGCTGATGGAAGACCACCTGTATTGGGCGGTGGCGCGGGTGCGCTGGCTGGACCAGGCCAACTTCGACAAGGGGCCGGCCCAGTTCTTCCGCGGCGTGCCGGCGCCGGTGCGCGGCCTGGCCGAGCGGCTGGTGCGCTACAAGGTGCGCAAGACGCTGTGGGGGCAGGGCCTGGGCCGGCATAGCGAAGAAGACCTGGTGGCGCTGGCCAGCAAGGGCGTGACCTCGATCGCCGACATCCTGGGCGACAAGCCCTACCTGATGGGCAATGTGCCATGCGGGGCCGACGCCACGCTGTTTGCCTTTGCCGGCAGCCTGCTGTGCCCCGTATTCGACACTCCGATCCGCACCGCGGCCGAGGGGCATGCCAACCTGGTGGCCTATATGGAGCGGATGCGCGCCGAGTTCTACCCCGAACTGGCGCTGGAAAGCGCCGCCGCCTGAGCCTGCCGGGCCGCCCGAGGCCCGCCATTGGCCTTACAATGGAAACCTTCCCCAATTCCTGTGCGGTTTCCATCATGTCCGGCAACACCCTTGGCCTGCTTTTCACTGTTACCACCTTCGGCGAATCGCACGGGCCCGCCATCGGCGCGGTGGTGGACGGCTGCCCGCCGGGCATGGCGCTGACCGAGGCCGATATCCAGGGCGACCTGGACCGCCGCCGGCCCGGCACCTCGCGCCACGTCACGCAACGCCAGGAACCCGACCAGGTCGAGATCCTGTCCGGCGTGTTCGAGGGCAAGACCACCGGCACCCCGATCTGCCTGCTGATCCGCAATACCGACCAGCGCAGCAAGGACTACGGCAATATCGTCGAGACCTTCCGCCCGGGCCATGCCGACTACACCTACTGGCAGAAGTACGGCATCCGCGACCATCGCGGCGGCGGCCGCTCGTCGGCGCGCCTGACCGCGCCGGTGGTGGCGGCCGGGGCGGTGGCCAAGAAGTGGCTGCGCGAAAAGTATGGCACCGAGATCCGGGGCTATATGTCGCAGCTGGGCGAGATCGCGGTGCCGTTCACGGACTGGTCGCACGTGCCGGAGAACCCGTTCTTCGCGCCCAACGCCGACATCATCCCCGAGCTTGAAACCTATATGGACGCGCTGCGCCGCGACGGCGACTCGGTCGGCGCGCGCATCGAGGTGGTGGCCAGCAACGTGCCGGTGGGCCTGGGCGAGCCGCTGTTCGACAGGCTCGACGCCGACATCGCCCACGCCATGATGGGCATCAACGCGGTCAAGGGCGTGGAGATCGGCGCCGGCTTCGACAGCGTGGCCCAGCGCGGCAGCGTCCATGGCGACGAGCTGACCGCCGAGGGCTTCCGCACCAACAATTCCGGCGGCGTGCTGGGTGGCATCTCCACCGGCCAGGACGTCACCGTGTCGCTGGCGATCAAGCCGACGTCTTCCATCCGCACCCCGCGTGAATCGATCGACAAGGCCGGCAATGCCGCCACCGTCGAGACCTTCGGCCGCCACGACCCGTGCGTGGGCATCCGCGCCACGCCGATCGCCGAGGCCATGCTGGCGCTGGTGCTGATCGACCACGCCCTGCGCCACCGTGCCCAGTGCGGCGACGTCAAGGTCGATACGCCGCGCATTCCCGCGCAGGCCGGCCAGACCCCCTGACCTGACCTCGCGTTGGCCACGCCTTTCGCGGGCGGCGGTGCCACCGGCGCCGGCCGCCCCGACTACGCCCGTTTCGGGCTCTTCTATCTTGGCTACTACGGCTACGTCGGCCTGATCTCGCCGTACGTCAGCCTGTATTTCGCCGACCGCGGCTTCAACCCGGTGCAGATCGGCGTGCTGATGGCGAGCTTCCAGGTCAGCCGCATCGTCGGGCCCTACCTGTGGGGCTGGCTGTCCGACGTGATGCACACGCGTGTGCGCATCCTGCGCGTGAGCGCGTTCACCTCGTTGCTGGCCTTCCTGATGCTGCCGGGTGTGGGCAGCTACGGCGGCATGATGGCGATGATGCTGACGCTGAGCCTGCTCACCAGCGCGATGTCGCCGCTGGGCGATGCCCTGACCATCTCCACGCTGCGCCGCTACGGCGCCTTCGACCATAGCTACGGCCGCATCCGCATGTTCGGCTCGGTCGGCTTTATCGGCGCGGTGCTGGCCGGCGGGGCGCTGTTCGAAGCGGTCGGCATGCGCGCCTTCCCGTGGGTGGCCAGCACGCTGCTGGCGATCCTGGCCGGCGTGGTGCTGACCATGCATGACGCCGCCGACGACGGCCCGCGCACGGCGCCGCCGCGCGCCTTGCCGCTGCTGCGCCGCCCGGACGTGGCCTGGTTCCTGGCGTCAGCCTTCCTGATGATGTTCGCGCACGCCGCGCTCTATGTGTTCTATTCGCTGTGGCTGGCGCAGTTGGGCTACAGCAAGTTCGCCATTGGCGTGATGTGGACCATCGGCGTGGTCGCCGAGATCGTTTTCTTCTACTACCAGGGCCTGCTGTTCGCGCGCTATGCGCTGCGCACGATCCTGGCCGGCACCTTCGTGCTGGCGGCGCTGCGCTTCGGCCTGACCGGCTACCTCGCCCAGTTTGCCTGGCTCATGGCGCTGGTGCAGGTGCTGCACGCGGCCACTTTTGCCGCGCACCACAGCGCCAGCCTGAAGCGGTTGCAGGCATGGTTTGCCGGGCCGCTGCAGGGGCGCGGGCAGGCGCTGTACACGGGCATTTCCTACGGCGTCGGCGGCACGCTGGGCGGGCTGGCGATGGGCTGGACCTGGAACGCGCTGGCGCCCGAGCATACCTTCGGGCTGGCCGCCATTGCCGCGGCGGCCGGCGCGTTCTGTGCGGTGATGAGCTTCCGCGCGGAAGGCGATGGCGCCGCTCAGGCCAGCGCCGCGCAGACCCGCTCGGCGATCGCCAGCGACGAGGTCAGCCCCGGCGACTCGATGCCGAACAGGTGAACCAGCCCCGGCACGCCATGCACGGCGGGGCCGTCGATGCGGAAGTCCGCGGCAACCTCGTGCGGCCCGCTGATCTTGGGGCGGATGCCGGCATAGCCGGGTTGCAGCGCGCCGTCGGCCAGTCCCGGCCAGTAGCGTCGCACTTCGTCATAGAAACCGTCGGCGTCGGCCGGGTCCACGCCGTATTCGATCTCGTCGATCCAGCGCACATTGGGGCCGAAGCGCGCCTGGCCGCCCAGGTCGATGGTCAGGTGCACGCCCAGCCCGGCCGCCTCGGGCACCGGGTAGATCAGCCGTGAGAACGGCGCGCGCCCGGCCAGCGTGAAATAGCAGCCCTTGGCGTAGAACTGCGGCGGGATATGGGTCTCGGGCATGCCGTCGATGCGGCGCGCCAGTTCCGGCGCGGTCAGCCCGGCCGAGTTCACCACCGTGCGCGCCAGCAGCGTGGTGGCGCTGCCATCCTCGCTGCCGATCTCCAGCCGGATGCCGTCCGCCGTCACCGCGCCGCCCAGCACCGGCGACTGCACCGCCAGCATCGCGCCGGCGTTTTCCGCGTCGCCCAGCAGCGCGGTCATCAGGCCATGGCTGTCGACAATGCCGGTCGACGGCGACAGCAGCGCGGCATGGCACTGCAGTTGCGGCTCCAGCGCCTGCGCCTCGGCGCGGCTGACAACGCGCAGGTCGTCCACGCCGTTGGCCGCCGCCTTGGCGCGGATGCCTTCGAGCGTTGCCACCTGGGCCTCGCTGGTGGCCACGATCAGCTTGCCGCAGCGCTGGTGCGCCACGTGATGACTGGCGCAGTAGTCGTACAGCATGGCCTTGCCGCGCACGCACAGCTGTGCCTTGAGCGAGCCGGCCGGATAGTAGATGCCGGCGTGGATGACCTCGCTGTTGCGCGCGCTGGTGACGGTGCCGAAGGCGTTCTCGGCTTCCAGGATGATCACTTCGCGACCCTGCAGCGCGAGTGCGCGCGCCACCGCCAGTCCCACCACGCCGGCGCCGATGACGACGCAATCCACTGTTTCCATGGTTGTTCCTTGCTTCAAAGTCTGTGTGTTCGGAGGCTCAGGCCGTCAGGCCGAGGCGGGCGGCGGCGGCCGCAAGGTGCTGTTGCGCGGCACTGCGGGCGGCCGTGGCATCGCCGGCGGCAATCGCTTCGGCCAGCGCCGCATGTTCCTGGTCGGCGGCGCGCGGCGCGCCAGTCGTCACACTCAGCCGCGCGGTGTTCTCCCAGGCGCGCTGGCGCGCGGCCAGCATCTGCTGGCTGACGAAATCGGTCAGACCGGTAAAGCAGGGGTTGTGCGCGGCTTCGGCAATGGCATGGTGGAAGGCCATGTCGGCCGCCGCCGCGCTGGCCATGTCGCCCTGGCGGTCGGCCCGTGCCTGCATCGCCGCCAGTGCGCCGCGGATGGCATCGATATCGGCATCCGTGCGCCGCTGCGCGGCCATTTCGGCGCAGGCGGTTTCCACTACCCGGCGCAGTTCGAACAGCTGCGCCAGCGTCGGGCCGCCGTCGGGCGCGCTGGCCACGCGCCAGGCCTTGCCGCCCGGGGTCTCCGACACATAAGCGCCCGAGCCCTTGCGCGTCACCAGCACGCCATCGGCCTTCAGCTGGGCGATGGCCTCGCGCACGATCGGCCGGCTCACGCCGAAGTTATCGGCCAGGCTGGCCTCGGCCGGCAGGCGCGCGCCCGCGCCGTAGCGGCCGGCGAGGATGTCGTCGTGCAGGGTCTGGGCGATGCGGCTGGCGAGCGAGGCCGGGCGGGGCAGGATGGTCATGGTTTTGATATGTCAGGCTGTCAGACAGCTTTTGTTGATTTTCGGCCTAACTTTGCGAGGCGTCAAGGTCTCCGTAGGGAGCGAATGCTACACATGCGTCTCTGGTCAATCGCCGAGGGCTTAATTTCGCCGCTCCGGCGCCGATAGAAGCCTGATACAGGTGGCGGATCCTGCGCGTCGGCTCCGCCCAAGGCTTGCCATGCTCCGTTGGCATCCAATGCCGGGGCCTACTGCGAACAGCCATGATCCAGCTCACACCTAACGATCTTCCCGTCGGATACCCGCTGCCCTGGTCATTGCTCGATGGCGAGGGCAACCTGGTGCTCGGCAGCGGCAGTGTCATCCCCGATGAACGCGACCTGGCGCTGGTGTTCCGCCATGGCGTGGTCTGCCGCGAAGATGGCCACGAGGACGCCGATGACGAACTGCGTCCGGCCACCGGGCCGCTTGGCCTGCAGGTCGGCACGCTGCTGCATGTCAAGCATGAGGGCGAGGCCGCACGCCCGGCCGCCAGCCGCCTGATCGGTTTTATCGAGCAGGGCCTGTTTGTCACCTGGCCGCAGCTCGGCGGGCGCGACCTGCCGCTGCAGGCGGGCGATGCCGTGCTGCTGCGCGGCTTCTCCGGACACGCCATCCACAGCTTCACCTCGACCATCACCGCCGTGTGCCGCAGCCCGTTTCGCTACCTGGTGCTGTCGGCGCCGGTGCAGAAGCACGCAATGCCGGTACGCAAGGCTGCGCGCGTGCCAACCCGGCTGGCCGCCTACCTGACCGAGTCCGGCGATGACGACGGCATCGACACCGGCACGGCGCGGCTGGCGCTGCTGTCCGACCTCAGCACCGGTGGCGCGCTGGTGCAGACCACCGCGCCGGCGCCGGCGCCGGGCAGCCGCGTGCGGCTGCGCTTCAAGATGCGCACGGCGTCACTGGACAGCGAGGTCACCATCGATGGCTGGATCCGCCTCGCGCCCCCCGGCGCGGCCAGCGACGATGCCGACTTCCCGGCCTTCGGCGTGGCCTTCGACGTGCTGGCCGAGCGCGAGCTGACGCTGCTGCAGTGCTACATCTACGAACAGCTGCTTTCCAGCACCCGCATGCCCTTGCAGCCCGCGGCTGTAGCGGCCGTTTAGAGGGAATCCGCTAATGTTTTGATTGTCTCGTCGGGGCGGCCAGTCTTTACTGCTTCCAACATAAGAAGACCCACCACCGAGGAGACAAGATGGAGCACAGCGGACACCACGCGTGCGTACGACGCACGTGCCCGCGGGCCCCGAACTCGACGCGCAAGGCAACCTGCGCCTGACGCGCGCGCTGCGCACCTACTTCGACTACTTCCTCAGCGCCCGCCACGACGCCGGCGGCGCCGACGCGCGGGACCGGCTGGTGTACGACGATATCCGCCGCCGCGTGCCGCAGCCCGCGGCAGGGCAGGCGTGGCAGCTGTGGCAGCGCTACCTGGCTTATCTTGCCGAGATTCAAGCGCTGGCCGCGCGCAAGCCGCGGGCGGATACGAACGGCACGCTGGATGCGGCACAAGTGCAGCAGTTGCGCGCGCTGCAGGCCGGGCGTAACGGCGCGCGGCAGCACCTGCTGCCGGAGGTGGCGGCAATCTGGTTCGGCGACGAGCAGGTGTATGACGATGCCATGCTGGCGCGGCTGGACATCGCGGCACAATCCGGCCTGGATGACGCGCAGCGGCGGCAGCGGCTGGCCGAACTCGAAGCCACGCTGCCCGAGCCACTGCGTGCGGCACGGGAGGCCAGCGCGCGTCCGCAGGCGATCAGCGACACCATCGCCGGCATGCAGGCCGCCGGCCGCAGTGCGCAGGACATCGGTGCGGCGTTGGCGCAGGCCTACGGTGCCGAGGTGGCGCAGCGCTACCAGCAGCAGGCGCAAGCCGGGCAGGCCTGGCAGCAGCGCTACGACGACTACGCCGCGCGCCGCGCGCAGATCGAGTCATTCCCGGGGTTGTCGGAGCAGGACCGCCGGCAGCAGCTGGATGCGCTGCGCAGCCAGGCCTTCGGCAATCCCGCCGAGGCGCTGCAGGCCGAGGTGGTCGACAAGGCGATGGCCGCGCGGCGGCAGGCACGATAGCCGCGCTGCATCGCCCAAAGAAAAACGGCACCGGGTTTCCGGTGCCGTTTTTTCTGCCGCTGGCGCGGCAGGCTTACATCCCGACGTAGTTCGGACCGCCGCCGCCTTCCGGCGTCACCCAGACGATGTTCTGGGTCGGATCCTTGATGTCGCAGGTCTTGCAGTGAACGCAGTTCTGCGCATTGATCTGCAGACGTTCCTTGCCCGACGTCTCGTCCTGCACGAACTCATACACACCTGCCGGGCAGTAGCGCGACTCGGGGCCGGCGTACTTGTCCCAGTTGATGTTGACCGGAACGCTGGCGTCCTTGAGCGTCAGGTGCGCCGGCTGGTTCTCTTCGTGGTTGGTGTTGCTGATGAACACCGAGCTCAGGCGGTCGAAGGTCAGCTTGCCGTCCGGCTTCGGATACTCGATCTTCTGGCACTCGGCCGCGGGCTTCAGGTACACATGGTCCGGCTTCACGCGGTGGATGGTCCATGGCGGGTTGCGGATGCCCAGCTTGGGCAGCAGCCATTGCTCGATGCCGGTCATCAGCGTGGCGGTGGTGCGGCCCTTCTTGAACCACTGCTTGAAGTTCTTGGCCTGCAGCAGTTCCTTGTGCAGCCAGCTCTGCTCGAACGCGGTCGGGTAGGCGGCCAGCTCATCGTGCTGGCGGCCGGCCTGCAGCGCGTCATAGATGGCCTCGGCGGCCAGCATGCCGGTCTTGATGGCGGCGTGGCTGCCCTTGATGCGCGAGGCGTTCAGGTAGCCGGCGTCGCAGCCGACCAGCGCGCCGCCCGGGAACACGGTCTTGGGCAGCGACAGCAGGCCACCGGCGGTGATGGCGCGGGCGCCGTAGGAGAGGCGCTTGCCGCCCTCGAAGTACTGGCGGATTTCCGGATGCGTCTTGAAGCGCTGGAATTCCTCGAACGGAGACAGCCACGGGTTGGTGTAGTCCAGTCCGACCACAAAGCCGACCGCGACCTTGTTGTCTTCCATGTGGTACAGGAACGAGCCACCGTAGGTGGCGGGGTCGAGCGGCCAGCCGGCGGTGTGCACCACCAGGCCGGGCTTGTGCTTGGCCGGGTCGATCTCCCACAGCTCCTTCAGGCCGATGCCGTAGCTCTGCGGATCCTTGCCGGCATCGAGCTTGAATTTCTCGATCAGTTGCTTGCCCAGGTGGCCGCGCGCGCCTTCGGCGAAGATGGTGTACTTGGCATGCAGTTCCATGCCCAGCTGGAAGTTGTCGGTGGGCTCGCCTTCCTTGTTGATGCCCATATTCCCGGTGGCCACGCCCTTGACCGAGCCGTCTTCGTTGTAGAGCACTTCGGCGGCGGGGAAGCCCGGGAAGATCTCAATGCCCAGCGCCTCGGCCTGCTGGCCCAGCCAGCGCACGAAGTTCGACAGGCTGATGATGTAGTTGCCTTCGTTGTGGAAGCACTCTGGCAGCAGGGCCGGAGGCGTGCCCTTGGAGCCGGACTCGTTCAGGAACAGGAACTTGTCTTCGGTGACGGCCTGGTTCAGCGGCGCGCCCAGTTCCTTCCAGTTCGGGATCAGTTCATTGAGGGCGCGCGGGTCCATGATGGCGCCCGACAGGATGTGGGCGCCGGGCTCGGAGCCCTTTTCCAGCACGCACACGTTGACGTCGGCGCCTTTCTCCTGCGCGAGTTGCTTCAGGCGGATGGCGGTGGCCAGGCCGGCGGGGCCGCCGCCGACGATGACCACATCGTATTCCATGGCTTCGCGCGGGCCGAACTGCTCCAGGAGCTGTTGCTGATCCATTGTCTCTAACCCTCTATTTCTTTGCTGCTTGCTTGCAATTGTGGGAAATGCGGTGATCGTTTTGCCGAGAACCGGGCCAGCGCGCGGACGGGAACCGCGGGTGGGTGAGTTGGCAGCGATTTGGGGTCCAAAGACTCCCGGATCGCGCGTTTTCCCTCTTTCCCTTTGCTGGTCAAGTTCTTAGAATCTCCGGCATTGTCCGGGACTCGCCACCCACAGGCAAGGATTTTTTTGGAACGGTCGTTCTTTTTTTTGATATGCTGCCTTCTGCTCCCGAATAGGCCGGAGGAGCTCCCGCACAAGAGGTAATCATGGGTTTGTCGATCAATCTGGAAGGCAAGGTCGCGCTGGTCACCGGCGCTTCAAGCGGGCTGGGCTCGCGTTTCGCGACGGTGCTGGCCGCCGCCGGCGCCAAGGTAGTGCTGGCCTCGCGCCGCACCGAGCGGCTCAAGGAACTGCGCGCGGCGATCGAGGCCGAGGGCGGCAGCGCCCATGTGGTGCGGCTGGACGTCACCGACCCGGACAGCATCCGCGCCGCGGTGGCGCATGCGGAGACTGAGGCCGGCTCCATCGACATCCTGGTCAACAACTCCGGCGTGTCGACCACGCAGAAGCTGACCGATGTGACCGCCGACGACTTCGATTTCGTGTTCGACACCAATACCCGCGGTGCCTTCTTCGTCGCCCAGGAAGTGGCCAAGCGCATGATCGCGCGCGCCAAGGGCGCCGAGCGCAACGGCAGCCCGCTGCCGCAGGCGCGGATCGTCAATGTCGCGTCGGTGGCGGGGCTGAAGGTGCTGTCGCAGATCGGCGTGTATTGCATGAGCAAGGCGGCCGTGGTGCACATGACCAAGGCCATGGCGCTCGAATGGGCGCGCCATGGCATCAATACCAACGCGATCTGCCCGGGCTATATCGATACCGAGATCAACCACCACCACTGGGATTCGGACGCCGGCCAGAAGCTGATCCAGATGCTGCCGCGCAAGCGCCTGGGCAAGCCGGAGGATCTCGACGGCCTGTTGCTGCTGCTCGCATCCGACCAGTCGCAGTTCATCAACGGCGCTGTCATCACCGCCGACGACGGCATGGTCTGACCGCCTGATCGCTGACCGGGGGGCGCAAGGCCCCCTGCATCCCGGCTGCGCGCCAAAAGCGCCGCGGGATGCCCGGACTGCACGCCCAGGGCTTATCCGGTCCCCTTGGGTGCGCCGTCGTCAGCACACATCAATCATCAGAAAATTCGTGCGTGGCGGGCCAGTCTTGGCATAATCCGCCATGTCTGCAGATTAAGTCTTTACATACAAGTAAAAAAACGCCGCGGTGGCCGCATGGCCCGAGCGGCCCGGACCGGAGGCCGGGGAGATGGAGCAACAAGAAGAGGCACGGCGCAACGCCGTGCCGCAACACGTCGTCGATTCCGCGGTGATCCCGCAGGCCGCCGACGAAGCGCAGGACGCTGATTTCCGGGTATCGCCCCGCATCGAGGACTGGGTTGGCGTGATCGTGATGGTGCTGCTGGTCGGCATCACTTTCGCCAACGTGGTGGTCCGCTATTTCACCGACGAGTCATTTGCCTGGACCGAGGAGTTCTCGGTCTTCCTGATGATCGTGCTGGCGCTGGTCGCCGGCAGCGCCGCGGTGGCACGCGATCGCAATATCCGCATCGAATTCTTCTTCGAGCGCGGCAGCGCGGCCCGCCAGCGCCGCCTGGCGATCCTGTCGGCGCTGGCGGTGGCGGTGATGTTCATCGCGCTGGCGGTGCTGGGCGCACGCATTACCTGGGATGAGTACACCTTCGGCGAGACCTCGCCGGGCATCGGCGTGCCGAGCTGGTGGTACTCGATCTGGCTGCCGGTGCTGTCTGCCGGCATCGCGCTGCGCGCGCTGGGGCTGGTGCTACGCAACGTGCGCGCGCTCAAGGCGCTGCATGAAGGCAAGGCCACCACGACGGAGAAGGCGCAATGACGTTCGTCGCCATCACCCTGTTCGTGGTCTTTATCGGCCTGATGCTGCTGGGCGTGCCCATCGGCGTGTCGCTCGGCCTGGGCGGCCTGGTTGCCATCGGCCTGTCCAATCTCGACACCCAGATGTTCGGCCTGCTGGCCGTGCCGCAGAACTTCTATGCGGGGCTGGCCAAGTATCCGCTGCTGGCGATCCCGATGTTCGTGCTGGTGGGGTCGATCTTCGACCGCTCCGGCGTGGCGCAGCGGCTGGTGACCTTTGCCATCGCCATCGTTGGTCGCGGCCCGGGCATGCTGCCGCTGGTGGCGATCCTGGTGGCGATGTTCCTCGGCGGCATCTCCGGCTCCGGCCCGGCCAACGCGGCCGCGGTGGGCGGCGTGATGATCGCGGCGATGTCGCGCGCCGGTTATCCGGGCTCGTACAGCGCCGCGGTGGTCGGCGCGGCAGCCGCGACCGACATCCTGATCCCGCCGTCGGTGGCCCTCATCATCTACAGCGTGCTGGTGCCCGGCGCATCGGTGCCGGCCTTGTTCGCCGCGGGCATGATCCCCGGCATCCTGGCCGGCGTGGCGCTGATCGTTCCGGCCGTGTGGCTGGCGCGCAAGCACAACATGGGCGCGATCGAAGCCGCGCTGCCGCGCCCGCCGTTCTGGAAGAGCCTGCGCGAGGCCGCATGGGGCCTGGTGGCGCCGTTCCTGATCCTGGGCGGCATGCGCGCCGGCTGGTTCACGCCGACCGAAGCCGCCGTGGTGGCAGTGGTCTACGGCCTGTTCGTCGGCATGGTGGTGTACCGCAGCATCGGCATGCGCGACCTGTTCACCATCTTCCAGGAGGCGGCCGAGACCTCGGCAGTGATCCTGCTGGTGGTGGCACTGGCCGGCATCTTCGCCTATGCGCTGTCGACGCTGGGGGTGATCGACCCGCTGGCGCACGCCATCGCCAATTCCGGGCTGGGCGAGTACGGCGTGCTGGCGCTGATCGTGCTGCTGCTGATGACGGTCGGCATGTTCCTGGACGGCATCTCGATCTTCCTGATCTTCGTGCCGCTGCTGCTGCCCATTGTCAATGCCTTCCACTGGAACCCGGTGTGGTTCGGCGTGGTGCTGACACTGAAGGTGGCGCTGGGCCAGTTCACGCCGCCGCTGGCCGTGAACCTGATGGTGTCGTGCCGGATTGCCCGGGTGCGCATGGAAGAGACCGTGCCCTGGGTGATCTGGATGTTGCTGGCGATGTTTATCGCCATGCTGATGGTGCTGGCCTATCCGCCGCTGGCGACCTGGCTGCCTGAGTACCTTGGCTACTGATGTTCCGCATTCACAAACAAGAATTGACGCTTTCCCGAGAGGAGATGAAATGAAACGTCGTGCCCTGATGCTCGCAACGGCTGCCGCCATTGCCGGTTCCGCCTTCGCCCCCGCCGGCGCAATGGCCCAGACCTACAAGTCCGAGTACAAGATGTCGCTGGTGCTCGGCCCGGCCTTCCCGTGGGGCAAGGGCGGCGAGATCTGGGCCGACCTGGTCAAGCAGCGCACCAACGGCCGCATCAATATCAAGCTGTACCCGGGCACCTCGCTGGTGGCCGGCGACCAGACCCGCGAGTTCTCGGCGATCCGCCAGGGCGTGATCGACATGGCGGTGGGCTCGACCATCAACTGGTCGCCGCAGGTCAGGGAACTGAACCTGTTCTCGCTGCCGTTCCTGATGCCCGACTACAAGGCGCTGGACGCGCTCACGCAGGGCGAAGTCGGCAAGTCGATCTTCGCCACGCTGGAAAAAGCCGGCGTGGTGCCGCTGGCCTGGGGCGAGAATGGCTTCCGCGAGGTGTCCAACTCCAAGCGCGAAATCCGCAAGCCGGAAGACCTCAAGGGCATGAAGCTGCGCGTGGTCGGTTCGCCGCTGTACATCGAGACCTTCAACGCGCTGGGCGCCAACCCGACCCAGATGAGCTGGGCCGATGCGCAGCCGGCGATGGCCTCGGGCGCGGTCGACGGGCAGGAGAACCCGCAGTCGGTGTTCGCCGCCGCCAAGCTGTACACGGTGGGCCAGAAGTTCGTCACCGCCTGGGGCTACGTGGCTGACCCGTTGATCTTCGTGGTCAACAAGCAGATCTGGGAAAGCTGGACCCCGGCCGACCGCGAGATCGTGAAGCAGGCCGCCGTCGACGCCGGCAAGCAGGAAATCGCGCTGGCCCGCAAGGGCCTGGCCGAGCCGGGCGCGCCGGCCTGGAAGGACATGGAGGCGCACGGCGTCAAGGTCACGCACCTGACGCCGGCCGAGCATGACGCCTTCCGCAAGGCCACCGCCAAGGTCTACGACAAGTGGAAGAAGCAGATCGGCACCGACCTGGTGACCAAGGCCGAAGGCGCGATCGCCAAGCGCTAAGCCAAGCAGAGGGCCCGCCAGACCCGGCGGGCCTGTTCTTTTGGAGGCTGTGATGAAGCACGTCTATACGGTGGTCATGCCGATCCGCTGGGGCGACATGGATGCCATGGGCCATGTCAACAACACCGTCTACTTCCAGTACCTGGAGCAGGCGCGCATCGAGTGGTTCGCGTCGCTGGGCCGCGGCGGCAAGGATGCACGCGGGCAGGGGCCGGTCATCATCAATGCGCACATGACTTTCCTGAAGCAGCTGCGCTACCCGGGCGACATCGAGTGCCGCGTCTACGCCGGCCAGCTCGGCCGCACCAGCTTCGAGACCCGCATGGAAATCCGCCGCACCGACCAGCCCGACGTGGTCTGGGCCGAGGGCGGGGCCAAGGTGGTGTGGTGCGATTACACGCAGGAGAAGTCGGTGCCGGTGCCGGCAGAGATCCGCGCGATCATCGAGGGCTGATGCCTGCCACGGGGCTCAGTGGTTGACCAGCCGCTGCACCAGGTCCACCGACGTGCTGGCCCCGTACTTCTTCATCAGCCGCGCCCGGTAGATGTCCACCGTGCGCGGGCTGATCGCCAGCAGCTTGCCGATCTGCTTGCTGGTCTTTCCCTCCACCAGCTGCGCCGCGATCTCGCGTTCGCGCGCGGTCAGCTCCGCAGTGACCTGGCGCTTCTGCGACAGATCCTCGAAGGTCCAGATCCCCGCGCCCAGCGGTTGCGTGCGGTCCAGTGCGCGCCCGGTGACATGGCACCAGAACAGCTCGCCGCCGGCGCGCTTCATGATGCGTTCGTCCGAGTACATGCCGCGCTTGCCCATGATCGGCGCGATGCGCGCGCCGGTGCGCTCGAATTCGTCGGCGGTGGGGTAGAGCACCTGGAAGGACTGGCCCAGCAGCGCTTCGCGCGTGGTGCCGAAAATGCGGCAGACCTCCTCGTTGCAGTCCTCGATCACGCGTTCGCGTGACAGCACCAGGCCCACGGGGGCAAGCTGGAAGGCGGTCTGGTAGTCGATTGCGGGCATCTGCTTATGTATTTTTACGTAATGGCGTAGCCGGCTGCGCTTGCGTATGCTGTCGGTCGGACGAGTTGCGGCGACTGTCGCCCGCCTGTTGCCGATTGTACCGTTACAATTTCCCTGCGTCGCCCGCCGCACAACCCGGTGGCGGGAAGAGCGACCGGGAACTACCGAGGAAGGAGCGAAGCATGAACAAGGTCTACGCCAGCGCCGCAGAAGCGCTTGCAGGCGTCGTCCGCGACGGCCAGACGATCGCCGTGGGCGGTTTCGGCCTGTGCGGCATCCCCGAGGCGCTGATTGCCGCGCTGCGCGACAGCGGCGCCAAGCAGCTGACCTGTATCTCCAACAACGCCGGCGTCGATGGCTTCGGCCTGGGCCTGCTGCTGGCCACGCGCCAGATCAGGAAGATGATCTCGTCCTACGTGGGCGAGAACAAGGAGTTCGAGCGCCAGTACCTGGCGGGCGAACTTGAGCTGGAATTCACCCCGCAAGGCACGCTGGCCGAGAAGCTGCGCGCCGGCGGCTCGGGCATCCCGGCCTTCTTCACCAAGACCGGTGTCGGCACCATCGTCGCCGAAGGCAAGGAAATCCGCGAATTCGACGGCCAGCAGTACGTGATGGAGCGTTCGCTGACCGCCGACGTGGCGCTGGTCAAGGCATACAAGGCTGACAAGGCCGGCAACCTGGTGTTCCGCCGCACCGCGCGCAACTTCAACCCGATGTGCGCCATGGCGGGCAAGGTCACCATCGCCGAGGTCGAGCATATCGTCGAGACCGGCGAGCTGGACCCGGATGAAATCCACCTGGCCGGCATCTTCGTGAAGCGCCTGGTGCTGAACACCACCCCCGAGAAACGCATCGAGCAGCGCACCGTGCGCGCGGCCAGCTAAGGAGACGCATCATGGCATGGACACGTGACGAAATGGCCGCGCGCGCCGCGACCGAGCTGCAGGACGGTTTCTACGTCAACCTGGGCATCGGCCTGCCGACGCTGGTGGCCAACTGGGTGCCCGAAGGCATGGAAGTGTGGCTGCAGTCCGAGAACGGACTGCTGGGCATCGGCCCGTTCCCGACCGAGGACGAAGTCGACGCCGACATGATCAACGCCGGCAAGCAAACCGTGACGACGCTGCCGGGCTCGTCGATCTTCTCGTCGGCCGACTCGTTCGCGATGATCCGCGGCGGCCACATCAACCTGGCGATCCTGGGTGCGATGCAGGTCAGCGAAAAGGGCGACCTGGCCAACTGGATGATCCCGGGCAAGATGGTCAAGGGCATGGGCGGCGCGATGGACCTGGTCGCCGGCGTCGGCCGAGTGGTGGTGCTGATGGAACACACCGCCAAGAAGAAGGATGGCACCGAGGACATCAAGATCCTGAAGGACTGCAACCTGCCGCTGACCGGCGTGGGCGTGGTCAACCGCATCATTACCGACCTGGGCGTGATCGACGTGACCGACGAAGGCCTGAAGCTGGTGGAAACGGCTCCGGGTGTCAGCCGCGAGGAAATCCAGGCCAAGACTGGCGCTCCGCTGCTGTAAGCGGGCTGAGCTCCGAAGCCTGGCAGGGCCCCTGAGGTGCGATGCGCCGCAGGGGCTTTTTTGTCGGGTCGCTTCGCTTTGGAATTGCCCGGCCGGAGCCGGCTGCATTCGCTAGCTCTTCCGGCGAATAGCCCGGCAATATCGCTGCGCACTAAGCTGGCTGCTCTCCGGCAAGGCGCAGACCCTGCCGCCCGGCAGCCGCAGGTCAGCCTGCCTGCTTGTTGTAGCTGGCGAACACCGAAGCGGCGCCGTCCGCTTTTACGATCAGCACGTCGAACGGGTCCTTGCGCGGGCCCTGTTCCATGCCGGGCGAGCCGACCGGCATGCCCGGCACGGCCAGGCCGACGGCCTTGGGCTTTGCTGCCAGCAGCTTGCGGATATCCGCCGCCGGCACATGGCCCTCGATGGCGTAGCCGCCGATATACCCGGTGTGGCAGGAGCCAAAGCGTTCCGGCATGCCGAAGCGCTTGCGGTACACGCCGGTGTCCTCGACATCATGCACCGTCACGGTGAAGCCGTTGCTGCGCAGGTGCTTGACCCAATCCTCGCAGCAGCCGCACAGCGGGCTCTTGTAGACGTCGATGGCAAGCGGCTTGGCGGCTTGCGCCAGCGCGCCGGCCACCGGTGCCAGCGCCCCGGCCGAGACCGCGCCCAGCGCCAGCGCGCGCAGGAAACTGCGTCGTTGCATCGTTTGCTCCTTACTGCGCCACCCAGCCGCCGTCCATGTTCCAGATCGCGCCGCGGACCTGGCGGGCCGCTTCGGACGACAGGAACACGGCCAGCGCGCCCAGCTCATCGGGCGTGACGAACTGTCCCGAGGGTTGTTTCTCCAGCACCAGCTCGCGCTTGGCCTGTTCCACCGGAATGCCTTCCTTCTGCGCGCGGGCTTCGACCTGCTTCTGCACCAGTGGCGTCAGCACCCACCCCGGGCAGATCGCGTTGGCGGTGACGCCGGTCTGCGCGGTTTCCAGCGCGGTCACCTTGGTGAAGCCGACGATGCCGTGCTTGGCCGCCACGTAGGCGGACTTCTGCGCCGAGGCCACCAGCCCGTGGGTGGAGGCGACATTGATGATGCGGCCCCAGTCCTTCTGCTTCATGCCGGGCAGCGCCAGGCGCGTGGTGTGGAAGGCCGAGGTCAGGTTGATGGCGATGATCGCGTCCCAGCGCTCGGGCGGGAAATCCTCGATCGCGGCCACGTGCTGGATGCCGGCGTTATTGACCAGGATGTCGGCGCCGCCGAAGTCGGACTGCGCGTAGCGCATCATGTCTTCGATCTCGGCCGCCTTGCTCATGTCGGCGCCGTGGTAGCCGACCCGGATCCCCTGGCCGGCCTGCGCGATTTCTGCCTTTGCGGCGTCCGCGTCACCAAAGCCGTTGACGATGATGTTGGCGCCCTGGGCCGCCAGCGCTTTCGCGATGCCGAGCCCGATGCCGCTGGTCGAGCCAGTCACCAGTGCGGTCTTGCCGTTGAGCATGTAAGCCTCCGTCGAGAGAAAGGAATGCCACAGAAAGGTTGCCACAGGGTTGGCGGAGCGCGCCGTGGCGGTGCGCGGCCGCGCACGCGGGACGCTGACACTGTGCTGTGGCATTGTACCCGCTGCGGCGTACAATCCAGCTTTGCTCAACCTCCGGCAGCGCCGTCTTTTTGCGGTCCGCGGTCCGGTTCGTCAGGGAGTCCAGATGTCTGCCAGTCCGCGTCTCGGTTTTGTCCAGTGCATCAGTCCGGCGGGCCTGCACCGCATGGCCTACCACGAGTGGGGCGACCCTGCCAATCCGCGCGTGCTGGTGTGCGCGCATGGGCTGACGCGCACCGGCCGCGACTTCGACACCGTCGCCAGCGCGCTGTGCGGCGACTACCGCGTGGTCTGCCCCGATGTGGTCGGGCGCGGCCGCTCGGAATGGCTGGCCGATGCCAACGGCTACGTGGTGCCGCAGTACGTGTCCGACATGGTCACGCTGATTGCGCGGCTCAACGTGGAGAAGGTGGACTGGTTCGGCACCTCGATGGGCGGGCTGATCGGCATGGGCCTGGCGGGTCTGCCGAAGTCACCGGTGCGCAAGCTGTTGCTCAACGACGTGGGCCCGAAGCTGGCGCCGTCGGCCGTGGAACGGATCGGCGCCTACCTGGGACTGCCGGTGCGCTTCAAGACCTTCGAGGAAGGCCTGGCCTACCTGCAGACGATCAGCGCATCGTTCGGGCGCCATGCGCCGGAGCAGTGGCGCGAGCTCAACGCCGCCATCCTGAAACCGGTGCAGGGCACGGACGGCCTGGAATGGGGCTTGCATTACGATCCGCAGCTGGCGGTGCCGTTCCGCAAATCCACGCCCGAGGCCATTGCTGCCGGCGAGGCCGCGCTCTGGCGCAGCTTCGAGGCCATCGAAGGCCCGGTGCTGGTGGTGCGCGGCGCGCAGTCGGACCTGCTGCTGCGCGAGACCGTGGCCGAAATGGTGGCGCGCGGCAAGCATGTGAGTTCGGTGGAAGTGCCCGACGTGGGCCATGCCCCGACCTTTGTCGATCCGGCGCAGATTGCGATCGCCCGGCAGTTCTTTACCGGGGCCTGATGGCATCGCATGCCGGCCTTGTTTTTATCAGTCAACGCATTGTCATGAGTAACCTTGAACTGAAGCGCGCCCATGTGGGCAAGCGGTTGTCCGAATACGCGGTCTATAACGGCGTGGTGTATCTCGCCGGTCAGGTGCCCGAGGTCGATCCCAAGGCCGATATCCGCGGCCAGACGCGCGAGGTCCTCGGCCATATCGACCGGCTGCTGGCCGAGGCCGGCAGCGACAAGACCCGCATCCTGTCGTGCCAGATCTTCCTGACCAATGTCGACCAGATCGGCGAGATGAACGAGGTCTGGGACGCCTGGGTGCCGCAAGGCAACACGCCCCCGCGCGCCACCGTCGAAGCCCGTCTGGCCAATCCCGATTACCTGATCGAAGTGGTGGTGACCGCTGCGCTCAACTGATGCAGGCGTTGTGACATGGTGACGTCCACCGACCTGACCGGTCGGGTCGCGGGCATTCCGGATGCCGAACTGGTCGAACGCGCACTGGCCTACGTGCGCGAGCATGGTGCCGAGGTAGCGCTGCCCACCGGCGAGACCGTGCTGTCGCACGCGCAGGGCATGCTGCGCATTCTCGACGGCCTGCGCGTCGACGACGCCGCGCGTGCCGCCGCCTGCCTGTTCGGGCTGGTGGCCTTCGTGCCCGGCACCGAGGCCGAGATCGCACCGCGCTTTGGCGACGAGGTGGCACGGCTGGTCGACGGTGTGCGGCAGCTGCTGCGCATCGGTGCCATCGCCGGCAGCCGCCCCGAGGCCGAGCCGGCCGCGCCGTCCAAGAACGAAGCGCAGGCGCGCCACGAACAGGTCGAGGCGCTGCGCAAGATGCTGCTGGCGTTTGCGCAGGACATCCGCGTGGTGCTGGTGCGCCTGGCCTCGCGGCTGCAGACCCTGCGCTGGATGGCCGAGACCAAGCAGGCGCCGCAGCCGGGCGTGGCGCGCGAAACGCTGGACATCTACGCGCCGCTGGCCAATCGCCTTGGTATCTGGCAGATGAAGTGGGAGCTGGAGGACCTGGCGTTCCGCTTCGAGCAGCCCGATACCTACAAGCGCATCGCCAAACTGCTGGACGAGAAGCGCATCGAGCGCGAAGGCTATATCGGCGGCGCCATCGAACGGCTGCAGTCCGAGCTGGCGACCGCCGGCATCCGTGCCGAGGTCAGCGGGCGGCCCAAGCATATCTACAGCATCTGGAAGAAGATGCGCGGCAAGGAGCTGGATTTTGCCGACCTGTACGATGTGCGCGCCTTCCGCGTGATCGTCGACGATATCAAGGACTGCTACACGGTGCTGGGTATCGTCCACCATATCTGGCAGCCGATCCCGCGCGAGTTCGACGACTACATCTCGCGGCCCAAGGCCAACGGCTACAAGTCGCTGCATACGGTGGTGATCGGCGATGACGGGCGCGCCTTCGAGGTGCAGATCCGCACCCACGAGATGCACCACTTCGCGGAATACGGCGTGGCCGCGCACTGGCGCTACAAGGAAGCGGGCAGCCGCGGCTATGCCGGGCAGTTCTCCGCCAGCGAACGCTATGACGAGAAGATTGCCTGGCTGCGCCAGCTGCTGGCGTGGAAGGACGATGCCGACCACAGCGTGGCGCACGATGAATCGTGGGAGCAGATCAAGCACGCCGCGATCGACGACCACATCTACGTGCTGACGCCGCAGGCGCGCGTGGTGGCGCTGCCGCAGGGCGCCACCGCGGTGGACTTTGCCTACTACCTGCACAGCGATCTCGGCCACCGCTGCCGCGGCGCGCGCGTGGACGGCACCATGGTGCCGCTGAACACGCCGCTGAAGAACGGCCAGACCGTGGAGATCATCGCGGTCAAGCAGGGCGGACCGTCGCGCGACTGGCTCAACGCGGACCTGGGCTACCTGGCCAGCAGCCGCGCGCGGGCCAAGGTGCGGGCCTGGTTCAATGCGCTCGATTCGCAGGAGACCATCGCCCAGGGCCGTGTGCTGATCGACAAGACCCTGCAGCGCGAAGGCAAGACCGCGGTCAAGCTGGAAGACCTGGCCACGCGGCTGGGCTTCAAGACGCCGGAGGACCTGTTTGCGGCAGTGGCCAAGGACGAGTTCAGCCTGCGCCACGTGGAGCACGCGCTGCGACACCCGGAGGGCGAGGTCCAGGCGCCGCTGAGCGAGGAAGACGCTGTCACCAAGAAGAGCCGCGCCACCAGCGTGGCGCGCGGCGCCAAGAGCGGCGTGCTGGTGGTGGGGGTGGATTCGCTGATGACGCAGATGTCGCGCTGCTGCAAGCCGGCGCCGCCGGACGACATCGTCGGCTTTGTCACGCGCGGGCGCGGGGTGTCGATCCATCGGCGCAGCTGCCACACCTTCCAGCAACTGGCCGGGCGCGCGCCGGAGCGGGTGATCCAGACCGAGTGGGGCCAGAAGAGCCACGCCGCGGTCTATCCGGTCGATATCCATGTCGAGGCGATCGATCGCCAGGGGCTGCTGCGCGATATCTCCGAAGTGCTGTCGCGCGAGAAGATCAATGTCACCGGCGTCAAGACGCTCTCCAGCAAGGGCGTTGCGCGCATGCAGTTCACTGCCGAAGTGTCCGAGGCTACGCAGCTGCAGCGCGCGCTGCAGTTGATCGAAGACGTCCAGGGGGTGTTGCAGGCGAAAAGAAAGTGATGCTATACTTGCGGCTTCGCTAGGCTCGTAGCTCAGCTGGTTAGAGCACCACCTTGACATGGTGGGGGTCGTTGGTTCGAGTCCAATCGAGCCTACCAACGAATTGCAGTAAAGCAGTAAAAGAAGTGTGGCAAGTCCGATTCAACCCCATACGGAACGGAAGCGCATGATGGTTATGACACCGCGAACTACTACCGCTGGCAAGCGACAGTAGTCGAGGTGCGCCTTCGACCCGGTTGGATCGGGTTTGACAAAGAGAAACGCGGCCTTGGCCGCGTTTTTTTTCGTCTGTCGCCTGTCAGCGTCCTGATAAGCTGCCGCGTTTCCGGTGCGGCAGGGCAGGGCAGCAAAGAATAAATCGCCGGTCCCGCAGGCATGCAGGGCCGGTGCCACAAGATGCAGTTTGATCCGCTCGGGCGAAGCGCAAGACGCCGCCGGCGGAATCCTGGAGAGTCGAAATGATCGCAATCACGCTGCCGGATGGGTCCCGCCGCGAGTTTCCCGGCCCGGTGACGGTTGCCGAAGTCGCGCAGAGCATTGGCGCCGGCCTGGCCAAGGCCGCGCTGGCCGGCAAGGTGGACGGCCAGCTGGTCGACACGAGCTACAAGATCGACCGCGATGCGGGGCTGGCCATCGTTACGGACAAGGACGCCGATGGCGTCGATGTGATCCGCCACTCCACGGCGCACTTGCTGGCCTATGCCGTCAAGGAGCTCTATCCGGAAGCGCAGGTGACGATCGGCCCGGTGATCGAAAACGGCTTCTACTACGACTTTGCCTACAAGCGTCCCTTCACGCCCGAAGACCTGGCCGCCATCGAGAAGAAGATGACGGAACTCGCCCGCAAGGACGAGAAGGTCGTGCGCGAAGTATGGAACCGCGACGAAGCGGTGGCGCTGTTCGAGTCGATGGGCGAGAAGTACAAGGCCGAGATCATCGCCTCGATCCCCGCCGACCAGGAAATCGGCCTGTACCGTGAAGGCAGCTTCGTCGACCTGTGCCGTGGCCCGCACGTGCCGTCCACGGGCAAGCTGAAGGTCTTCAAGCTGATGAAGGTGGCCGGCGCCTACTGGCGCGGCGACGCCAACAATGAGATGCTCCAGCGCATCTACGGCACGGCCTGGGCCAGGAAGGAAGACCAGGAAGCCTACCTGCACATGCTGGAAGAGGCCGAGAAGCGCGACCACCGCAAGCTGGGCAAGACGCTCGACCTGTTCCACCTGCAGGAAGAGGCGCCCGGCATGGTGTTCTGGCACCCGAAGGGCTGGCAGGTGTGGCAGGCCGTCGAGCAGTACATGCGCGGCCGCCTGACGGACGCCGGCTACGATGAGGTTCGTACGCCGCAGGTGATGGATCGTTCGCTTTGGGAAAAGTCCGGCCACTGGCAGAACTACAAGGAGAACATGTTCGTCACGGAGTCGGAGAAGCGCGACTACGCGATCAAGCCGATGAACTGCCCGGGCCATGTGCAGATCTTCAACCACGGCCTGCGTTCGTACCGCGATCTGCCGCTGCGCCTGGCCGAGTTCGGCGCCTGCCACCGCAACGAGCCGTCGGGCGCGCTGCACGGGCTGATGCGCGTGCGCGGCTTTGTGCAGGATGATGCGCACATCTTCTGCACGGAAGAGCAGATCGTGGCGGAGGCCAAGGCCTTCAACGAACTGGCGTTCTCGGTCTACGACGACTTCGGCTTCAAGGATGTGAAGGTCAAGCTGTCGCTGCGCCCGGACCAGCGTGCCGGCTCCGACGAGATCTGGGACCACGCCGAAGAGGGCCTGCGCCTGGCGCTGCGCGCCTGCGGCGTGGATTGGGAGGAACTGCCGGGCGAGGGCGCGTTCTACGGCCCCAAGGTCGAGTACCACATCAAGGACGCGATCGGCCGCTCGTGGCAGTGCGGCACGCTGCAGCTTGACCTGGTGCTGCCGGAGCGCCTGGATGCCGAATACGTCTCCGAGGACAACTCGCGCAAGCGCCCGGTGATGCTGCACCGGGCCATCCTGGGCTCGTTCGAGCGTTTCCTGGGCATCCTGCTGGAAAACCACGCCGGTGCGCTGCCGGCCTGGCTGGCCCCGGAGCAGGTGGTGGTCATGAATATTGCGGATTCGCAGGCGGAATACGCCGAAAGCGTCGTGCAATTGCTGCAAAAACAAGGGTTTAGGGCCAAGGCTGATTTGCGTAATGAGAAAATTACGTATAAAATCCGCGAGCATTCGCTTCAAAAGGTTCCCTACCTGCTGGTAGTGGGCGACAAGGAGCGGGATGCCAGTCAAGTGGCCGTGCGTGCCCGTGGCAACGTGGATCTGGGTGTGATGCCCGTCTCCGCGTTTGTTGAGCGTCTGCAAAACGACGTCGCCAGCAAAGCCTGATGGGTGGTGAGCACGGCTTGTTTTTTTGTCTTCTTGAGGTAACGCAACATCGCTACGGACAAAGGTCATCGCATCAACCGGGAAATCAGCGCGCCTGAGCTGCGCCTGGTAGGGGTTGATAACGAACAGCTCGGCATCGTCAAGTTCATGGACGCGCTCCGGCTGGCTGAAGATAAGGACTTGGACCTGGTCGAGATCGCGCCGAACGCGGTTCCGCCCGTCGCCCGGATCATGGATTACGGGAAGTTCAAGTACGAGGAAGCCAAGCGCGCCCACGAGGCGAAGCTGAAGCAGAAAATCATCCAGGTCAAGGAAGTCAAGTTCCGGCCGGGTACGGATGATGGCGACTACAACGTCAAGCTGCGCAACCTGAAGCGCTTCCTGGAAGACGGCGACAAGACCAAGATCACGCTGCGGTTCCGTGGTCGCGAGATGGCGCACCAGGAAATCGGCGCGCGCATGCTCGAACGCCTGAAGGCGGACCTGGAAGAAATCGGCCAGGTCGAGCAGATGCCGAAGATGGAAGGGCGCCAGATGGTGATGGTGCTCGCCCCCAAGAAGAAGAAGTAATTCCTGCGCGGTGCAGCGGCCGGGATGCCAGGCATCCCGGCGTTGCTTCGTGCGGAAGTCGCGCGCGGTCCGCAAGGGCCGCTGTGCAACAACAAGTGGATGCGGGTCTTGCAAGCGTCGGCGTGAGCCGTCCACCTGCATGCATGTCATATGAGCTGGAGTTTTTCATGCCGAAGATGAAGACGAAGAAAAGCGCCTCCAAGCGCTTTACTGCACGTCCGAACGGTTCGTTCAAGCGTGGCCAGGCCTTCAAGCGTCACATCCTGACCAAGAAGACCACCAAGAACAAGCGTCAACTGCGCGGTACTCAGGACGTCCATGAGACGAACCTGAAGTCGGTGCGCGCGATGATGCCTTACGCATAACCCCTGACGAAAACGAAAGGAGAATTACATGCCTCGAGTAAAGCGTGGGGTCACTGCACGGGCCCGTCACAAGAAAGTCATCGACGCTGCCAAGGGTTACCGCGGCCGTCGCAATAATGTCTACCGCATCGCCAAGCAGGCGGTCATGCGTGCTGGCCAGTACGCATACCGCGATCGCCGCAACAAGAAGCGCGTGTTCCGCGCCCTGTGGATTGCGCGTATCAATGCCGCGACGCGTGAGCATGGCATGACCTACAGCGTGTTCATGAACGGTCTGAAGAAGGCCTCGATTGAACTGGACCGCAAGGTGCTGTCGGACATGGCTATTCACGACAAGCCTGCCTTTGCCGCCATCGTCAACCAGGTGAAAGCCACCGTTGCCTGATGCCGGCTGCGGCAGCGCGTAAGCGCTGCCGGGCAAGCACCGACCGCAAGGTCGACCGCCGACTGCAAGGTCCGCTGAAACGGGGCTCCTCACCGAGCCCCGTTTTTATTTCGAATGCCGTTTCAGTTGCCGCTATCCGGTTGCCGAGACCGCATTCGAAACGAACACCGCACGTAGTGCCAACCCACGTCGGACCGGTGCGTACCGGCCCCGACGCCAAAAATCCCACGACCGCCGCCATGTCTCAGGATCTGGATCAAATTGTCGCCGATGCCCAGGCCGCCTTCGCTGCTGCCAACGACAACGCCACGCTGGAAAACGAAAAGGCCCGCTTCCTGGGCAAGACCGGCGCGCTGACCGAACTGCTCAAGGGCCTCGGCAAGCTCGACCCGGAAACCCGCAAGACGGAAGGCGCCCGCATCAACCAGATCAAGCAGCAGGTTGAAGCCGCACTGCAGGCACGCCGCCAGGCGCTGGCCGATGCGCTGATGAACGCGCGCCTGGCCGCCGAGGCCATCGACGTCACGCTGCCTGGCCGTGCGGTCAGCCGCGGCAGCCTGCACCCGGTGATGCGCACGTGGGAGCGCGTCGAGCAGATCTTCGGCTCGATCGGTTTCGATGTGGCCGACGGCCCCGAGATCGAGACCGACTGGATGAACTTCACCGCGCTGAACAATCCGGACAACCATCCGGCGCGTTCGATGCAGGACACGTTCTACGTGGATGGCCGCGACAGCGAAGACAAGCTGTTGCTGCTGCGCACGCATACCAGTCCGATGCAGGTCCGCTACGCCAAGATGCATGTCGAGAAGTACGCCGGCAAGGCGATGCCGCCGATCAAGGTGATCTGCCCGGGCCGTACCTACCGTGTCGACAGCGACGCCACGCACTCGCCGATGTTCAACCAGGTCGAAGGCCTGTGGATCGGCGAGGACGTCAGCTTTGCCGACCTGAAGGGCGTGTACACAGACTTCCTGCGCAAGTTCTTCGAGCGCGATGACATCCAGGTGCGCTTCCGCCCGTCGTACTTCCCGTTCACCGAGCCGTCGGCGGAGATCGACATGGCCTTCGGCAATGGCAAGTGGCTGGAGATCTCCGGTTCGGGCCAGGTGCATCCGAACGTGCTGCGCAACATGGGCCTCGATCCCGAGCGCTATATCGGTTTCGCGTTCGGCTCCGGCCTGGAGCGCCTGACCATGCTGCGCTATGGCATCAACGACCTGCGCCTGTTCTTCGAGGGCGACGTGCGCTTCCTGCGCCAGTTCGCCTGACGCGCCGCCGTCCCCTCGTCAACGACCACACAGAATACTTACCGGATCAGAAGCGCCATGCAATTCTCGGAATCCTGGCTTCGCACCTTCGCCAACCCTGAAAAGATCTCCACCGACGCGCTGTCGCACACGCTGACCATGGCCGGCCTGGAAGTGGAAGAAGTGGGCTCGGTCGCGCCGCCGTTCGACAAGGTGGTGGTCGCGCGCGTGCTGTCGACCGAGCGCCATCCCAATGCCGACCGCCTCAACGTGTGCCAGGTCGATGCCGGCACCGGCGAGACCCTGCAGATCGTCTGCGGCGCGCCCAACGTCAAGCCCGGCATTCTGGTGCCGTGCGCACTGGTCGGCGCCGTGCTGCCGCCGTCCGAGGATGGCGGCAAGCCGTTCGAGATCAAGATCGGCAAGCTGCGCGGCGTGGACAGCTACGGCATGCTGTGCTCGGCGCGCGAACTCAAGCTGTCGGAGGACCACGGTGGCCTGATGGTGCTGCCGGAAGACGCGCCGGTCGGCCAGGATATCCGCCAGTACCTCGACCTGGACGACCAGGTCTTTGTCATCAAGCTGACGCCGAACAAGGCCGACTGCCTGTCGATCCACGGCGTGGCGCGCGAAGTGTCGGCGCTGACCGGTGCCGCGCTGAACCTGCCGGAGATGAAGCCGGTGCCGGTGACGATCCAGGACAAGCTGCCGGTCAAGGTATCGGCGCCGGACCTGTGCGGCCGCTTCTCCGGTCGCGTGATCCGCGGCGTGAATGCGCGCGCGGCCACGCCGGCATGGATGGTGCAGCGCCTGGAGCGCTCGGGCCAGCGCAGTGTTTCCGCGCTGGTCGATATCTCGAACTACGTGATGCTGGAACTGGGCCGTCCGTCGCACGTGTTCGATCTGAGCAAGATCCACGGCGGCCTCGACGTGCGCTGGGGCCGCAAGGGCGAGCAGATCAAGCTGCTCAACGGCAATACCATCGAGGTCGACGAGCAGGTCGGCGTGATCGCCGATGACAAGGAGATCGAAAGCCTGGCCGGTATCATGGGCGGCGACAGCACCGCCGTGACGCTGGACACCACGGACATCTATCTCGAGGCCGCATTCTGGTGGCCCGCCGCGATCCAGGGCCGTGGCCGCCGCTACAACTTCTCGACCGATGCCGGACACCGCTTCGAGCGCGGCGTGGACTACGCCACCACGGTCGAGCATATCGAGCGCATCACCGCGCTGATCCTCGAGATCTGCGGCGGCCAGGCCGGCCCGGTGGACGACCACGTGGTCAACCTGCCGCAGCGCAAGCCGGTCAGCCTGCGCGTGGCGCGCGCCGAGCGCGTGCTGGGCATCGAGCTGTCGTCTGCAGCCATCGCCGATGTATTCCAGCGCCTGCAGCTGCCGTTCACACGCACCCAGGGCACCGAGGGCGAGGTGTTTGAAGTCACGCCGCCGAGCTACCGCTTCGATATCGAGATCGAGGAAGACCTGATCGAGGAAGTGGCCCGCATCTATGGTTTCGAGCGCATCCCGGCACGTCCGCCGATCGCCGAGAGCGAGATGCGCCCGACCAACGAGGCCTGCCGCTCCAGCCACGTGGTGCGCCACGCCGTGGCCGCGCGCGATTACCAGGAAGTCATCAACTTCGCCTTCGTCGAAGAGAAGTGGGAGCGCGACTTCGCCGCCAACGACAGCCCGATCCGCCTGCTGAACCCGATCGCCAGCCAGCTGGCGGTGATGCGCTCGACGCTGATCGGCGGCCTGGTCGACAAGGTGCGCTACAACCTGAACCGCAAGGCTGCGCGCGTGCGCCTGTTCGAGGTGGGCCGCGTGTTCCATCGCGACGCCAGCGTGAAGGATGGCGGCCTGACGGTGGCCGGCTACGATCAGCCGATGATGGCCGCGGGCATTGCCTATGGCCCGGCGTTCGAAGAGCAGTGGGGCATCCCCGCGCGCAACGTCGACTTCTTCGACATCAAGGGCGATGTCGAGGCACTGTTCCATCCGCGCGTGCCGCGCTTCGAGCCGGTGTCGCACCCGGCGCTGCACCCGGGCCGCGCCGCGCGCGTGCTGCTCGACGGCAAGGCCGTGGGCGTGGTCGGCGAGTTGCATCCGCGCTGGCTGCAGGAATACGAGCTGACGCATGCCCCGGTAGTGTTCGAACTGGCGCTTGACGCGCTGCGCGACACCGGCCTGCCGGTGTACACCGAGATCTCCAAGTTCCCGGCCGCCGTGCGCGACCTGGCCGTGGTCGTGAAGCAATCGGTGCGCGTGCAGGACCTGCTCGACGCCATGCGCGCGGCACTGGAAAAGCAGGGCTACGGCCGCTACTGCCAGAGCCTGGTGGTGTTCGACGAGTTCCGTCCCAAGGGCGCTTCCGCTGCCATTGGCGCGGACGAGAAAAGCCTTGCGTTCCGGGTGACCTTGCAAGATACTGGGTCGACCCTCCAGGACGAAACCGTCGACAGCGCAGTGCGCTGCATGGTCGACGCGCTGACAGAGGCCTTCCAGGCCCGGCTGCGCGGCTAAGCCATCGCCAGTACGCAACAAGTACGCGACGGACACACGATAAACAAGGGCGCCCGGGCTTGCCCCGGGCGGATCGCCAGACACACACTTGAGCGATCGACATGAATGATCGAGACGCGAATTCCATGACCGCTGCAGCACTGGGTGAGATGAGCGACCGGCAGGCTTCCTCCCTTGACGACGCTATGCCGGATGCGCGCGCGACCGAAGTTCCCACGCTGACCAAGGCCGAACTCGCCGAGATGCTGTTCGACCAGGTGGGCCTGAACAAGCGCGAATCGAAGGACATGGTCGAGGCCTTCTTCGACGTCATCCGCGAAGCGCTGGAGCAGGGCGACAGCGTCAAGCTGTCCGGCTTCGGCAACTTCCAGTTGCGCGACAAGCCGCAGCGGCCCGGCCGCAATCCCAAGACCGGCGAAGTCATTCCAATCACCGCGCGCCGCGTGGTCACGTTCCACGCCAGCCAGAAACTCAAGGGCCTGGTGGAAGAACGCGCCGGCATCGTCGGCTGACGCGTCACCCGAACGGCGGATTGCTTCCCGAAGCCGGCATCGGTATGCTTCTGGGCGCGCACCTGGTGCGCGCCAACCGCATGGCCGGCATGGCCTGACGCTCGTCTACACACCACATGTCGGACAAATCCAGCGATCGCATCGCGTTGCCGCCGATTCCGGCCAAGCGCTACTTCACCATCGGTGAGGTGAGCGAGCTTTGCGCCGTCAAGCCGCACGTCCTGCGCTATTGGGAACAGGAGTTCACGCAACTCAAGCCCGTCAAGCGCCGCGGCAATCGCCGCTACTACCAGCACCATGAAGTCCTGCTGATCCGCCGCATCCGCGAACTGCTCTACGAACAGGGCTTCACCATCAACGGCGCGCGCAATCGCCTCGATGAAGGCCGTCATCACAGTGGGGCAGCGGCAGCGCCTGAGGCCGCAGAAGTTGGTGAAGAAAATGCGGCGGCATTGTCGGTCGACATCGGCGGCCTGCGCAATGAACTGGTCGAAGTGCAGCACCTGCTCGCGCAACTGCGGGAGATCGCGAAGCACGGATAATTTCGACGTCGGGAGCTAGTCATACGGGAAATGCTTCTGTTATAATCTTTTGCTTCGGGGCGTAGCGCAGCCTGGTAGCGTACCTGCATGGGGTGCAGGTGGTCGGAGGTTCAAATCCTCTCGCCCCGACCAAATCAAAGCCCACGTAATCAACAGGTTACGTGGGCTTTTCCACGTATCTCGGTAGCGCTTGTTGGCGTCATATTGGATGACATCCAATATGCGAGTGGTTTGCCCCTCTGTTCTCCCCTTGTATGGAGGGTGGGCGGAGGTTAAATTGGTTGTGTAGACTGCATTTGCGATTCCACCAACAGGGGAAAGACCATGGCTTCACTTGAACTGGAGCTTGCTACTTATCAGCGCGAGCTTCCGAACTTGCTCGCTCTTGAAGGCAAGTTCGTTCTGATCAAGGGATCGGAGATAGTCGGCACCTACGATTCGTATGCCGACGCCCTTCAGACGGGGTATGAAAAATTCAAGCTGGACCCGTTCTTGGTCAAGCAGATCTCACACACCGAGCAGGTTTCGTATTTCACACGCGAACTGGATCTATGCCCAGCATAAATCTTCAGTTCGCTATTGGCGGCCCATTGATTGACGCCTTCATCTTCCCTAGTGCACCTCGAAGCCAAGCCTTGCAGGCAGCAGGACAACCTGTGCCACCGGCTGTTCGCGGAAAATTTCTTATCGACACCGGTGCCAGCGGTACCTGTATCGACCCCCAGCTTCTTGCTCCGCTGAACCTGAATCCGACGGGAAAGGTTGGTGTTCACACGCCGTCGACGAACGGAACTGCACATCAACTGAATCAGTACGATGTGCAACTCTTGATCCCGGCGCCGAATGGCCAAGTGCCGTTCATCATCCCGGCTTTGCCAATCATGGAAAGCTCATTTGCAGCGCAAGGCATTTCCGGCCTGATCGGTCGGGATGTGTTGGCGAAATGCGTGCTGGTCTATAACGGGCCGATCAGTCTATACACTCTCACCTACTAGTCGTAGGAATCACCAAGCGCACGGTGGATACAGGCACTTCGCGCTGCTTGATATACCCTTCGGTAGTCGCGCGGTCAGCGTGTGCCCCAGCCACCTGCAGCGCTTCGATGTCGTATCCCGCCTTTTTTGCGTCCGTCAGAGCTTTCGCGCGGATGTCCTTCACCGTGTAGTCTTTGCCTTCCAGCTTCGCGCGCACCAGCGCATCCCGCCAGGCATCCCGGCAGGCTGCCGCGGTCTTCGGCTTCCCATTGCGGTCCGTCACGACATGCCCGGTCAGCGACTGCACCTTGAGGTCGCGCTGGAGCTCCTTGGCGCGGCGCAGCACCTCGTCGATTTCCGGCGTGATCGGCCAGTCCACCGCCTCGCCGCTGCTGTCGGCCGTCTTGCTGGGTATGAAGTGGATGACGCCGGCGAGGCGGTCAACCTGCAGCCAGCGGAGCTCCCTGATGTCGGTCGACCGCTGGCAGGTCAGGTAGCACAGGTCAACGAACACCTGCATTTCCGGGCCCGTCGGCACCTTCGCCGTGACCTCCTGCACCTTTCCGCCGACCGCTTTCCTGTACGTGTAGGTAGCCAGGGCGGCCCGGATTGCCAGGAAATGGTTGTGCGGGATGTAGACCTTGCGCGTCTTCGGCTTCTTCAGAGTCACCTCGCGGCACGGATTGATGGTGATGTGTCGGCGCAACACCGCCCAGGCGAAGAACTTGGACAGCCAGCCCTTCATGGCGGTCTGGGTCGGCAGCTTGTCCGGCCAGTTGCCCAGCAGGAAGTCCTGCACGGCGCCCGGGTCCATCTCCTCGATACCGTGCCGGCGGAAGGCCTTGCGCACGTCTTCACCGCGGCGGCGCCATTCCTCGCGGAACGATTCGGCGTACTGCTTCGCGTGCTGGTCCATGTAGATGGCGACCAGCCGGGACATGCTGCCTTCGTCGCCGTCGATCTCGGTCTTGCGCTTCTCCTCGGCCAGGCGCTCGAACATGCGCGTCTCGCCCTCGTCGACCCGGCAAAGCTTGATCCACTTCTCATCGGTGTTCCGGACCCAGAAGTAGCTGCCATACCGAATGTAAACCCGGCTCGGCAGCCCGTCGGGTTTCGTTCGGCGCCTGGCGTTCATGCTGCCTTCCGAATTGGGATGAGAGGAGTGCGGGCCGGCACGCCGGCGCCGGGCAGGACGCCCGCCCGCTTGGCCTGCAGACCTTCAAGTGCTGCCCAGGTCATGATGATGCGGCCATCTGCGCGCTGCACCGGGGTAATCCCAAAATGCCGCTCGAACCATTTTGCTTGGAGGCTCCGGCGCTTGAGTCCCGTCACGTCACAAATGTCCTGCTCGCTCATCAGTCTGTTGTCCACTTGCTGCTCCCAGTGTTGCCGGGTTATTTCGATAATTCGTTGTGCTTCTTCAGTCATTCCGTAAAGCGTTTCGGCCTGGTGCTGGCCGCGATGTAAAGAGGGTGTTTCGGGCTGCCGTCCTTGTTCAGGCCCAGATGGTGCAGCAGCGTGCCGCGCCCACACAGCCTGATGATCTGTAGCACCTCGGCCGCGCGCGCCGGCGCCGCCTTGTGGGCGCCCCAGGCGCAAATCACCAGCGAGCACCGGTCGATCGCTTCCATGACGGCGCCGTTGGCGCTGTCCTCGCGCCCGAGCGGTGCCGAATGCGTCAGCAGGCCGTCCGGATCCGTCGAGCGCAGCGGGAACAGGTTGACCACCTCCAGCCGGCCGTACTTGCCGGCCAGCGCCCGCTGCATGCACCTGGTGATGGTCGGATCGTTGACCAGATGGTCGGCAGTCGACGGATTGAGCATGATGAAGCCCAGCCCCGGCCGGCTGCGGTCCCAATCGCGCCAGAGGCGATAGCGGTACTGTTCGCAGTCCGAAAGGATGCAGCCGGCCTCGCCGTCGAGGGTGGTTTCGATCAGTCGTTTCATGGCGTCCCCCTTATTTCGTCACGCCGCGCCATACATAGTCGCCCTTGTCCTCGCGGATTGCTGGCTCGTCGGCTTGGCACGGGCATTCGTAACCGGACAGGCGGTCCGCCACCGGCCGCCAGAAGTTGCGCACCAGGCCGTGCGGCACGTGGTTGTCTTCGGTGGCATCGAGCAGGTCGAACTGCGCCAAGACCCACAGCGCGTCCGCCGCGGGGATCCTGCCGCCGCGCTGGCTGACGGACAGGTGATACTCCGGGCCCAGATCCGGCTGGCCAGCTTCTCGGGCAACCTCGACGGCGCTGAACACGCAAATGCCTTGCTGGCCGTGGATCCAGACCTCGCAGGGCCAGCTGCCGACGCCGGCGCGGCGCATCGCCTCTTGTGCCAGGTCGGACGTGTCCATAGTCCAGCCCGGCCCGGACGGGCGCTTCGGTTTGATGATGTAATCAGTCATGCGACTTCCTCGGCTTGCAGAACGGTTCCGGCTCGGCCGGATACTTTGTGGGCCACGTCGTCGCCGCCAGGATCGTCTTCCAGTTGGCGCGCGTATTCAGCACGGCCGGCCCGCCATAGTCGAAGAATCCGGCCGGCGGCTCGGTGCCCATCGCTTCGATCAGTGCAGCGGGCACCGCCACGTGGTAGCCGGTGTTGTAGTAGTCCAGCGACTCGGCAATTCGCTCTTCGCTGTACCGGCCGGCGCGCGGCACCACCGGCGTGTAGCCGCGGTCGTCCGGCCGCCAGAACGTGATGTAGCTGTGGTCGCGGGTCGTGTGGCAGACCGCCACGACGATGAACTCACTCATGACAGCTCCTCCTCGGCCTGCCTCATAGCGGCGGTGAGTGCTGCCATGTCGTCGTGCGAGCCTCCCGGCCGGTCTGGGTGAGCGGCTTGCGCCCGCCGGCGGAACGCTGCACGGACGGCAACCAGATCCTGCTCGCCCGCCGGCACGCCGATGACCTCGCGCCAGCCGCGCGCCGCGCCCGGCGACGGAAGGGCGGTGAAGCCGGTGAAGGCTCGTTCGAGGATCTGGGCTCCGCCGTGTCGCTCGATCGCGCGCAAGGCCTCCAGCGTCGCCGCGATGGCGGCCAGGTTGTCGGCCACCGCGCGGTACTGGTCGATGGCCATCACCCGCGGCGCGCCGGCCCGGTCCTGCCAGTAGACGGCAGCGCCGGGGTCGGCCGGCTCGCGCTGGCCAGAACGCGGCAGGCCATCCAGGCGGGTCACCACGTTCGTGCTGATGACGGTGGAGCCCGGCCGTGCGCCGAGGCGGGCAAGCTCGTCGAGCACGCGGTTCACGCCATCGGAGACTGTCAACGCCTTGGCGATGCTATACGACATGCTGTCGCCGTTCGAGTACTTGACCGTCCGCCGGTCTTTACGGTTGAAGCGGGCGTCCGTGCGCTGGGCATCGGTCTTGCGCGGCCAGCCGGCCGGCCAGGTGAGAGGGTAGTTCGTCATGCGTGCTCTCTGCAGGCCGCCAGAACATCAGCGGGCACGTCGAAGAAGCCCAGCGCGCCCTTACAGGCCACGAATGGCAGCGGACGTGCGTCGACGATGCGAAAGCCCCAGCGTCATGTGCCAAGGCGAATCGCTCTCGCGCACACAGTCGGTAATCGTGGCGACGCCAACGATGCCGCCATAGTCGAAACCTTCAGGCGCCACGATGTTGGGCCAGTCCCACTCATCCCGGCGGCCGTCATGCCTTGCCAGCGTGGATCAGCACGCGCCCACGCAAGCGCGTCGGCCACGTCCGATTCTCGATGTCTTTGTGCCCGTTGACGATCAACCAGGCCCACGGCTGGCGGATGGAAAGTGCTTTCATGACTCACCACTCCACGACGGTGTACATGTCCACGAACTGCCGCTCTTCGTAGAAGAACGACACCTTGAAGCCCAGTTCCTTGAGTTGCCGCACGGCTTCGTCGTACTGCTTGGCCAGCAGGGTGGTCCGGTCGCTCCCGTAGCCACCGTTGACCCAGAAGTCGCCGTGCAGGGGCACCTGGCGCTGCTTCTTCTCGGCTGCGGCTCGGATCAGGTCCAGGGCGGCATCGACGCGCTCGGCTACGGTCGGGCCGGAGATTTCGCGGGCTTCTGCCGCGGTCAGGCGTTTCAGGTTTGTCGTCATGCTAGGATTTCCTCGCAAACAGGAGACCAATGATGAAAGAGACCTACGAGCACAACGAATTCACGGTGACCTTGGAGACGGACTTCGACGAGAAGAATGCCGACGAGTCGCGCGTGAAGATTGGCATCCTCATTGTCAGAACCGAGACCGGTAAGGATGTGTTTCAAGAGCTTCGTTACCTCGCAAGGATCAATGGCGCCGTCACGCTTGAGGACGGAATCCGCTATGGGAAAGAAATCGCAAAAGGCGTCATCGAACGTGGCGCGTTTGGCTGAAGTCATGCTGAGGCCTCCAGCACCAGCCCAGGCTGCCGCGTCCTCTCGGCCTGCAGCGCGATGTAGTCCGGGTTCAGTTCGGCGCCGAGCCACCTGCGGCCAAGCCGCTGCGCGACGCTGGCCACCGTGCCGGATCCCATGAACGGGTCGAACACGATGTCACCCGGGCGGCTGCCCGCGAGGATGCAGGGCTCGACCAGCGCTTCGGGGAAGGTGGCAAAGTGGGCCTCCGCGTACTTTGCTGTCGGCACGGTCCACACGCTGCGCCGGTTCCGCAATTCCCGAGGGCCGATCTTGTGCAAGCTGCCCCGAATGTTCGCGTTAGCGCTACTGGTGCGCTCGCCGGGCAGCGGGTCCATTGGTTTGACGTTACCGGGCCCCGCCGGCTCGACTGCAGGCTCCGCAATCGCTTGTGAGTCGAAGTGATAGCGCTCGCTCTTCGTCATCAGGAACACGTACTCGTGCGCCTTCGTGCAGCGATCACGGACACTCTCCGGCATCGGGTTCGGTTTGTGCCAGATGATGTCCTGGCGCAACCACCAGCCGGCATCCAGCAGCGCGAAGGCAAGGCGCCACGGCTGGCCAACCAGGTCTTTCGGCTTCAGGCCCTCGACACGGACGTCGCTGCGCGGGATAGGCGTGTCATCACGACGGCGGCTTGCGGTCATCGCTCGCGCTTCGGTCGCGGCCGGCGATGGTCCCCATGCAGCGCCGCGCGTGCCGGCGTAGCTGTCGCCCATGTTCAGCCATAGCGTGCCGTCGTCGGCGAGCAGCTGGCGGCAAAGATCGAAGACCTCAACCATATTGGACAGGAACTCTGGCAGGGAGACCTCCAGCCCCAACTGGCCCTCGACGCCGTAGTCGCGCAGGCCCCAGTACGGCGGGCTGGTGACGACGCACTGCGCGCGCACGCCGGCGGCGATCAGGTCGCGCATGACGTCGCGGCAGTCGCCTTGGTAGCAACGGTTGGCCAGCATGCTAGGATGCCCTCCAAAAGTTGAGGGTCGAGTGATGAGCGTGAAGATGTGGGGCGTCGCCAGTTACACGCTGGTGGGGACGGCATTGTTGCTTGCTGGCGGCTACATCGCCTGGCGTTGCGGAATTGACCCCGGAGACATCGCGTCTTGGGTCCAAGCAATTGGCTCGATCCTGGCCATCGTTGGCGCATTCTCGTTGGTCACTATCCAAGGCAGGTCTGCGTGGCGTGACAAGCAGGCCGCAATATTCGCGGTGGCCCATGCCGCATTTCGTGCTGCAAAAGATGTTGACCGAGCTCTCTCGAGTAACGATCCAGAATCCGAGTTGCTCGTTAATGGTCATCGGTTGATCATCGACTCTTATGTCGGAACTCTCTCGATAGCACCAGTTCACGAGCTCAGTTCTTCTGACGCGATCACCGCATTTCTGCTGCTGCGCGACCAGTTTTCGCTTCTTAAGGAAGCGATGGCGATATGCATCGCAGGCCCCTCCCGCCATCCGCATTTCAAGGAGGAAGTTGACGCGCTCAAAGACGCATACATGAGCGCGGAAAATTTGAAGAGGCGAGACGAGCGTATTGAGCGACAACGTCGGGTTCTCAGGAGAAACGTCGAGGTCCACATTCGAGCAATCGAACAGCGGTATGAACAAATGGCGTCCGCCCTTGGAGACATCGCGAAGTTCGTTGGATGAGGCCCTTCTAAGTTCGATCCTCATGCCGCCTCCGAATTCGATGCCACCGAAAGCGCTATTGCCACCGGCCGCACCCACACCGGCGTGGCCGACAGCATGAACGTCTCACCGGACTCGGCCAGCAGCAGGGTGGTGCCCATCACCTCGGCGATTGCCTGCGCAGCATCCGGCGGCACTGCGTTGCCGATGCGCTCGCGCCAAGCCTGATCGCTCAGGCCGTCCAGCTCGAGGTATTCCTCCGGCTCGATCAGCGACTGGATGGCCTCCAGTTCCAGCGTGGTGAAAGGGCGGTGCCAGGTGCCGTCCAGCGCGCGGATAATGGCAACCAGCTTGTCGTTCGCCGCGGGCAGGCGCGGATCGGCGACCGACCAGCGGCCGTTGTCGTGGCCAGCAGCTGCCGAGACTGCGCCGCTGGTCTGATCCCAGCTCACCACGCCATAGTGGCCACCGGTCAGGTAGTTGTCGCCGCGCTCGCGCCGCATGCCCGGGCGCGGTCGGCAACGGCATACGCACCCTGGCCGTTGTCGCTGCGGGCGATGACCGTGCCGGCCGGTTCGTCGTAGCCGGTGATTCGGTACTTGCCGGCGCCCTCGAAGCCCGTCGACGCGCGCGGATCCTGCACGCACTGGCCGGTGCCGTGGGCACTGGTGACGGCGCCGGCGGCCTGGTGCCACGGCACGATCCGGAACTCGTTGTTGTGCTTGGCCGGGCCGGCGTGGCGCGGGTCGGCCACGCTGAACGTGCCCTGGCCCGGGTCCGTGCCGGCGGTGATGGTGCCCGCGGCCTCGCCCCAGCGCAGCACGCCATACTGCTGGTACTGCGCAGCGTTGGCCGGCGCGCGAACGTCCGCCACCGAGAACGCACCATTCGTCGGCCCGCTTCGCCCTGCGATGGTTCCGGCCGGCTCATCCCAGCGGTTCACGCCCATGTAGCCGTCCCGGTATTCCGGCATGATGAGGTAATCCCGCAGGTGACCATCGACCACTTCCAGGCGGTTCAAGCTGCGCCAGTCGCTGCCGGCTTCCACGAACGCCAGGCGTACCCACGTCTTCCACTGGAGCGACGGCACGCGATGCATCGGCCCGCCGGCGGCGTCGCCAGGCTGTGGCATGCGGCCAAGGACGGTACCGACGCCCTGCAGGCGCTTGAGCTCCGGCTCGTACAGGAACGCCGGCACCTTCTCCATGTGGCGCGCCACCAGGAGGAAGCGCTTGCGGCTCTGCGCCAGGCCGCCCAGCTCGCCACAGTCGTGCGTGGTCTCGTTCACGGCATAGCCGTAATGACGCAGGATCTGGTTGATCTGGTCCAGCAGGTGCCGGCCGCGCGTGGCCAGCCGCGGCACGTTCTCGAACACGATCAGCTCGACTGTGTCGTCCTTCCAGGCTTCGCACATCAGCCAGACGCACCGCAGGGTCAACTCGTTGAGCGCCTGGTACTTCGGCGTGCGGCTGAGCGTCTCCGACAGCAGGCCGGAAGCGCCCTTGCAAGGCGACGAGATGAACACGCAGTTCGGCCGCTCGTTGCCAGCTGCGCGGCGGATGTCAGCGGGCGTGGCCTCGCGCCAGCCGGCCGGCGGTTCTTTGGCATGGAAAGCTGTGTACTGCTGGCGCGTGAACAGGTCCATGACCGTGCACGGTACGCCGACCAGCGTTTCGAAGTCGCGCGCAGCAGCCGGATCGACGTCGATGCCGCCGATGCAGCGCCACTTGGCGACCATGTTTCCGACCCGGGATGCAGCCTTCTTGAAGCCCTTGGCGCCGCCGCCGAGGCCACAGCAGAAGCCGAACGTCTTGTACTCGCGGACGATCATGCTTGCTCCTTGCCGGGAGCCAGCGGACGTGCCACACCAGCGCAGGGCGGTGAGTCGAAGATCATCTTCGGTGCCGAGGCCCGGTCGATGCGCTCGATCTCCGCGAGGATCAGGGCGCCGGCCTTCACCAGCTCGCGGCGCCTGCCGCCCAGCTTCGCGGCCCAGCCGTGTGGGAGGATGGCCTCCCCGAAGGTGGCGCCGTAGCCGGTAGACTCAGCGCACCAGTTGCGCACCGCGGGCGGCATCGCGTAGAGGGCTGCCATGGCCGCGATCTCGCCGCAGCCGTGCGCGTCGTCGTGCTCTGGGTCATAGCCTTCGGCCTCGATCTGGCGGCGGCGCTCGGCCAGCACGTCGCGCGCGGCGCTGCTCACCTGGTCGGCAGGCGATGCGGCGAGCAGTGATTCCCCGGCAGACGTCATTGACCACAAGGCGGGGCTTCGCTGGGTGACCGCCGAGCGGGAGAGCTTGCTGAGTACGGGGACTCAGCCCGTATCGCCGGCCAAGCCTGCGAGCGGTCGTACGACGCCCTGACGAGTGGGATGAAACCGGGGGAGGGATTATGAAGCGCTACCTTTGGAACCTTCTCATCTCGCTGGACCAGCTCGCCAACACCGTCGCGGGCGGCAGTCCCGACGAGACGATCTCAAGCCGGGCTGGCAAGGCCATGCAGCAGGGCAGGTGCTGGGGCTGCATGCTCTGCCGGTTCCTGCATTGGTTTGACCGCGATCACTGCGCAAAGTCCATTGAGGCGGATGAGGGTGACGACGCGGCGGTGAGCGCCGAGTAGAAGTAGCCCTCGACCGGGTGCTCGAGGGCAAACACGTGGAAGCGAGCGGATCGCAGGGCCGCCCGTGAGGAATGGTTGCTCTGCACCAGTTGCGTCGGGTGTCGCTGTCGAGAGAATTGGTTCTCCAGATCTTGCCGTCACGGCCATCGACCGGTAGCTCGCCCTTCTCCTGCTTGGCTTTCTCGGTGCGCACTGAGAAGTAGGGGCAAGCAAAATCCCTGTAGTGAAAGGTACAGCCCGCCGCCGTTGCTTGGAAGTGAATGTGTGAGAGCCGCGACCAAGAGGTCGGCAATTTCTGGCAGCCCTGTTAGTGCTTGGACCTTGTTATCGACTTCCAGCCCCGGTCCCCCGTCGGCGGGCTGTATTGCGAAGGTTACGCAATTGCAACAGTCCAAGGTATGAGTCGTATGGCGGAATTGGAGAGGAGCTCGGGGCATCGTCAAACCTGCGCAGCCTTTTTTGCCATAGGCGAAACGGATTACCCCCGAAGCGGGGACGGCGCGCTGAGATCTCGCGTGGTTGGTTCTGTTGTGTCGCAAACAGTTCTACCTCGTCAGGGTACGTTTCTTAAATGAAACTAAGACCAATGTTGAAGCGACAGGGCTGCCCTCCGGATTGAACGCGGGCAAGACCGTTGCAACACGCTAGGCCGGCCGTCAGGGCGGTCGGGCAATCGACCGGGGGGTCATGCAATGAGCTCGATCACAGTCGTTCCTTGCTTGCTATGCGGTGCGCTGGCACGACGCTGGCCCGACCCATACGACATTCTGCATGGCGGCCGTATGTACCGCTGCGCCCGCTGTGGCGGGCGTTTTGCGGTCACCGGCGATGCCTTTGGCGCAATCGAGCAGGGTCGGTGGGACGCTACTGAACTGATGGCTGCGGTCAGGCAGCGCATTGCTACAGGCGAGCTGCCGCGCATCGAGAATGTTAAAGGCAGGCCGATCGTGATTGCGGTCGGCCGTCAGGCATCCTGAACTCCGTCGCATGATGATCGAGCGGCCACCACGGTTTTCCCGAAATCACCCGGAGCGCGTTTCAGGCCTGAAACAGACTTTAGGTCTAATTCCTAGGTCGTTTGGCTTAATTACAGCTTTAGTCCCATCAAATCAGGAGCTTATCCAATTTGGCACGCTTCTGGCTCGGCTCGTATTACCGGGCAGCCAGACTTACGGGTGAGCGCGGCACACTGAAGCGGAGGGTAAAGTCGTGAAGGACCTGGACTTGTTCTTTGCCGCTTTCGGAGTGCTGGTAATCTTGGCTGTTCTGAAGTTCGTGGGCGTGCCGCTCTACCAGCAACTTACCGCCAGCATCCATGCCGTCATGCAGACCGTAAATCATGCGGGTGAGGACAGAGCCGGGCGCGTGCGCTAATTTCTGCGATGCGCAAAAGAAAAAACCCTCGGCCGGGGTGGTCGAGGGCTTGAAGTGAATGGGCGTACCCGTCAACTGCCCCGCAATTGAGTCTAGTGGTGATCGCCGGTTCGGCAAGGGCGATTTACGGTTCTGTAGTGGGAAAACGACGGCTCGCGCGCACGCTGTAACAAAGTAGGACGCGGTGATTTTTTGGCGCTAGGGTAGGAATGGCGGCGATAGCAAGCGCAGCCCGATGGTGAAGAAGCGCTCACCAGTGCCGCCGCCAAAAACATTCCCGTAGGTTGTGTCGACCTGGACGCGGTCCTTGACTATCCAAAAGCGCAAGCCCGCTTGGAAAGACGGATTGCCCTTGTTCTGCCCGAAAGTCTCTGCCACTAGATATACGCTCGGGTGCAGTCGCGTTTCGGTGCCGATGCCCCACGTCATCCGGTTTAGATTGCTCTCAGTGTCACGATTGGCGCCGATATTCAGGTGGGTGACGAAGCGGTCGTTGAAGAAGGAGACGGAGACTGGCACATTGACGTACACGTTTCCGAACAGCTTTCTTTCCTCGGCGTTTGGGTGGTGCACGACGCCACCAGCGAGTGCCACGCCATAGCCGTTCGTTTCCAGCGGCTTGAGCAGGGTCTTCGCCTGAAACTGTAAGTTGGTGAGGTCGAGGTCGCCGTCAATCCGCTGGGCAGAGCCGCCTAGTGTCAGTTCCAGGTTTCCCGTCGGATTGCAGCCGGGCAGCGCCCAGAACTCATTTCCGCTTCTCTGGAATTGCATCCATGATTCCACCTGGCAAGCCTTAGAATCCACGATCCGTGCATCATCGGTGATTAGCGGGCGCGCGGCCATTCCCGGTTGGCTGGCTGCGAGCATTAAGGTGGCCAGCGCCGCGAATCGCACGTTCATCATATTTCGAAAGCTTCCCTGGGCGGGGCTGTCTGTTGCAATGGCGTGCGAGGGTACCACAGCGCTGTTGCACCACCGTGGCTGCCAGCAATTTGCCCGGCAAGGGCAATCTCTCGCGCGGGACATGGAGCCATCGGGGGCGCCTCAGTCCAGACGCCACCCGGGCGTTTTCGAGGGTCAGAAGGCTGTCTAACTTGCCCTAAAAATCGCCCGGAGACCCTCATGTCTCCGTGCTCAAAGTTTACGCAGCAAGTTAGAGGAATTCGGCTAACTGCCTGATTTTGTTATCTTGTGTATCTATATGGGGTGCAGGTGGTCGGAGGTTCAAATCCTCTCGCCCCGACCAGACAGAACCCGCTTGGTGAATAGCCAAGCGGGTTTTTTATTTTCTGCGTGGAAATGGCCGGCCGGTGCGGTAACGCTTTGATACAGCCGTCGCCGATGCCCGTTGCTATGCTCTGCCATCCTCCCGACCGATTCCCCACTTATGTTCCGAAAGCTCTGTGTGGCTACCCTTACGCTCCTCTGGCTGACGGCCGCGGCTGCCGCACGCGCCGATGACCGCGGCTACCCGAGCGCATATCGTGGCGGTGAGTACAAAGAGAAATTCCGTAGCGGCCCGTGTGAAATCGAACGCGAACTGAAGCGCGATGGCGAATACAAGGAAGAGCGCAAATGCAAGGGCGGTCCGCGTGGCTATGAGCGGAAGCAGAAGTACCGCGACGGCCCTTGCCTGATCGAGCGCGAATGGAAGGACGACGGTGAATATGAAGAGAAGGTCGAATGCAAGCGTGGATAAGTGCATGACCTTTCGGCCCGCCATGCGCGGCGCTGGCTGTTACTGCGAAAAGCAGGCCCGCTTTCTACCTAACCTGTTGCAACGATAGCGATCGCTGCTGTCGTTCTTACTTTTCCTGTGGAGCTTGCGCCATATATGCGCAACGCACGCAAGCACTCGGACGCCCGGGAAGGGCAGGTCGCCGATTGCATCAGCGAGCTTGGTTGACGCGGCCGGTGCTGGCTGACTCCGGCTAGCCCGCCAAGCTGCCCTATTGGACCGCATCCAATACTCAGGCATGGTGTGGCTCTGACATAGGCCAAAGGTCTTCTCGCTGGACCAGGGAATCGGCTTCGCTGTCGGCGAGACTGTCACTCACAAAGAACTCGCGGCGTTCGACGTTGTTTCCAATGGCACGTTCGAGGGTTACCCGACGATACGTTGCCTGATGCGCAGGGTCGTTCGCGAAGGCTGTTACCGGGCGATAGGTGAGAACGGATGACAAGGTGTTGGGGTTGTCACGGACCGTGGTTCCATGCAGTGGGCCCCCAACGTAGGTAATGTCCATGGCCTGTTGAAGCGCAACGTTCAGCGTTGCGTTCATCAGCGTCTGCCAACCTTCCCCGCTGGCGCGGAATGCATCCAGTATGTCCGCGTCATAGCGAATGCTCACCAGTTCCTTGGTGCTGGCGAGCCTGGGTCGACCGCGGCCGCGCTTGCCGAGCGGCTTCATGGCCTACATCTCTTTCGCCGAGACCTCGTACGTGTCCGGATCCGCAGCGATGCCGCGGTTGATGGCCGCGTCCTCTTCGTCGGTCGGCACGACGATCTTAGGCTTGGTCGACATAGTTCCTTGCCTCGCGTTTGTTGGCCTTGCGCAGGCTGATGATATGCATTGCATTCCCGCCCTGGGTGAACACCACGCAATAGAGGCGCTCATCAATGACGCCGAAGCCGATCTCGCGGAGTTCTCTGTAGTCGGCCCTGTCATCTACCCCTGCCAACAGGCTCGGCCAGTGGAACCTTGCTGCCAGCGCGAGCGAAACACCGTGCTTGGACTGGTTGCTGACATCCTTGGCAATAATTGTAGCTGCAAATAATGGGTGAGCCCAAGATTATCTGTGCTGCAGGATATGAATCCGCATCCTGAGTGCCTGTTGGGCTATACGCGCTGCTCGGTCGTTGCCAGCAAAGGCGGCGAGATACCCAGGTTCTCCCGTCATGGCCCGCCGGCACCCTGGCTTAGACTGGTCCCGCTGTACTCACCAGCCCGCCCGCACCCCACCGCGGCGGGCTGTTTCTTGGGTGGAGACTAGCGCGTCAGCCTGCGCAACAGCGCGTCATGTCCGCTTGCCAGGCCGGCAAGCGCCGTTGCGTCGGCCAGTTCGAATTCGCTGAACTGGAAGGCTGGTGCCACGGTGCAGCCGACCAGGGCGAAGTCCACGCCATCGGCCATATCCACGCGTTCGGCGGCAAACCATTGGCCGGCGGGCACCATTGCCTGGAAGGCCGCGCCGGGATGCCGCAGCGGGTCGCCCAGGCGCTGCGTGACGATGGTGCCGTCCACGATCCGGTGCACGTCCACGGGGGAGCCTGCGTGGTAGTGCCAGAGTTCGTCGGACCGGATGCGATGCCACGCGGAATAGTCGTTGCCGCACAGCATGTAGTGGATCGCGGTGCAGGCTGCGCGTGTGCGACCGTCCTGGCAGACGACCTGCTCTTCGCCGCGATAGGTTTCGCGGTAGTAGCCGCCTTCCGGATGCGGCTGCAGGTCGAGCGAGCGGATCAGTTGGCTGGCGGTCGGGCTGAGGTCTGGCATGTGGGCAAGCGGCGTGGCGCATCGGCGATGCGGAAGCCGTAGCTTAAAGCAGTGCGAAGCGTGCCTGGCCGGGGCCGACGAGGGCGGGGCGGCTGACCGGGTAGCGGTGACGGGTGCCCTGGGCATCGAAGGACAGGAAATCCGGCGTCCAGCGCAGGGCCTGCAACTGGAGTGGCTCGATGCCGTCGACGAGGATGGCGCCGGCGTCCACGCAGACACTGCCGCAAGGCAGGCGCAGGGATTCGCAGTCGTCGCCGAAGTAGTAGGCCTCGAGCAGGATGGAATCGGACTGGTATAAGGGCATGGGCAGTATCCGGATACTGTATGGATGTACAGTATAGCTCTGGCCAGCGCTTCGGTCATCCCCGACGATTCTCATTTTCGTGCGCCGCCACACCCTGCGGCGCTGTGCCATTGCCGCGTGGAAGTTGGTGGCAGGCGGTGTCGGCCTGGATTGGTATAACCTGAAAGCGATGCCGGTCGCACAGCATGGTCGTGCCAGGACCGGCAGGGTCGCTGCGGGGGATGCCATGGCGAGGTGCGGGAGCAGGGCTTGCTGGTTTGGTTTGGGCGTGGTGCTGGGCGCGGCGGTGGGCGGTGCCTGCGCCATGCTGGTGCGCACGGCCGCGGAGCGGCGGGTGCTGCGCCAGCCCGATGTGCCGCTGGTGCCGTCCGATCCCACCGCGGATCAGGCGCTGACCGATACTGCCACTGACGTGGTGGAGTACGGCGGCTTCGTGATCCACGTGTATTGCCACGCGCTGGGCATGGGGCGGTTCAAGGCCCTGTGCGATATCTGGGAGTCGGGCGCCGTGGTGCTGGAGGGCGGCGCGCCGCCGGCCACGCACGCCACGCCCGAAGATGCGCGGGCCGCGGCGATTTCGTGGGCGCGGCAATGGGTGCAGCACAATGGCTGAGGGCGCCGCCGCGCAATCATCGCCGTGACAGGAGATGCCATGCACGCCTGTGACCTGTGTCATCAGCTGGTGGGCGAACCGTCCAGCGTGCCGCCACACGAGCACCTGGCTGCCTCTGGCATTGCGGCCATGAGCAACCGGTGCAAGGTCGACAGCCGCTGGCGCTGCACGGGCTGCGGCGCCTGGATGTACCAGAGCACGGCATTGGGTGAGCCGCCGAATATGTGGCGAATGGGCCCGCGCCCGGTCGACTGGCCTGATAATGACGGCTGAGCAGGCATGGCCGCGCCGCCACCGGGCAGTGCGGCCATGCCCCGTATCGCGCCCGGCTCAGGCTCTCGGGCGTCTGTTTCAAGGAGATTTCATGTTTGTTTGTGGGAACCAGGCTTGCGGTGCGCGCTGGGAGCCGAATGAGGTGCAGATCCGCAATGAAGGGCAGGGTCCCGTGTTCCGCTGCCCGCAATGCGGCGCACGCAATCACGTCCAGGCACGCACCGCGCGCGACGGCAGCACGGTCTACCGCCAGGTGGCGGCGAAGCCGGTACCGCGCTAGCCCGGATCGTCGGGCGGCAAGCCATGTCACCCCACGCATGTGGGGTCAAATTCACATGGTTGCCGCCTTAAGCTTGCTCAGGCGGGACCGTTATACACAATCATGGACTTTGCCGACCCTCCTCAAGACTCTGCCTCCAATGCTGAACGCATGGGCTGGGCGAACGCTTCGCCGGAAGTGATCGCCAAGGTATTGAATTCAGCACTGGCAGCGCAGGACCTCTCAGGGTTTGCCGCGCTGCTGTCGGATATCGCGCGCGACCGCGGCCTCAAGGGCGAGCGTGCCGCGCACCAGTCGATCTACGACATGCCGTACGCCAGCCTGCTGCCCAGGCAGAAACACCTGCTTTCCGATGCCTTCGACCTGCTGGTCCTGCTCGGGCTGGAACTGCGCCCGCGTGGCGCAGGCGCCGGCATCGGCGACGATGCGGACCTCGACACGGGCGCGGAAGCAGACGAATAAGCCCGGGCTGGCCAGCGCTATGCGCGTTCCAGCATACCGATCTCGCGCACCGCGACCGACAGCATCGACAGCCCCGCAGCCCCCGAGGCGCGCTGGTCGGCCAGCATGCGCGTAAAGCGTTCCAGCGCGCCATGACGGCTGGAGCGCCAGGCATCGATCATGGCGTCGGGCGTATCCAGTTCACCCTCCTGTGACAGCACGCTGACGGTCAGTGCGCGCTTGAGCCGCCCCAGGTCTTCCAGCGTGGTGGTGCGTGCCAGCAGGTCCCAGTGCGTGTCCGATGGCAGCGCCAGCGCGCGCTCGCGCAGCCAGCTGAAGCTCAGGTGGCTGTCCAGCGCGAAATAAACCCCCGCCACCAGGTCCAGGCTGCGTTCGCACGCCGTGGCCACTTCGGCGATATCGAGCGCGGCGGCGGAGATCTCGCTGCCGGCCACGCGCACAGCCAGCGCTTCGTCGACCCCTGCATCCGTCAAGGCCCGGGTGCGCTCTGACAGTGCCGTCGCATCGGCCGGCGGCAGCAGCCGCGGCAGTTGCGGGGCCAGCCATTGCGCGGCCTGGGCAAAGCGCGCCAGGTCCTCGGCGGCCTTGCTGCCGCTGCGCAGATAGCGGATGAACCACAGGCACGCGCGCTCCAGCAGCAGCGCCACGGCCCCGAACATGCGCGCCTGCTCGGCATCGGCCACACGGTTGTCCAGCGCATCGATCTCCTGCCACAGGGTGGTCAGGCCGAAGACATCGCGTGCGATCAGGCAGGCGCGCACTATATCGGCCGGGCGTGCGTCGGTCTCTTCCATGATCCGGTGCACGAAGGTGGCGCCGATACGGTTGACCAGCATATTGGTCAGGTGTGTCGACAGGATCTCGCGCCGCAGCGGGTGGCGCTGCATCGCGTCGGCGTAACGCTGGCGCAGCGGCACCGGGAAATAGTCCGAAAGCAGTCCGGCGACCAGCGTGTCTTCCGGCACGTCGGAGGCCAGCAGTTCGTCGTACAGCCACATCTTGCTGTAGGCAAGCAGCACGGCACGCTCCGGCGATGCCAGGCCTTCATCGGCCAGCTTGCGCTCGGCGATTTCTTCCTCCGAAGGCAGGAACTCCAGCGGCCGGTTGAGCCGTCCGGCGCGCTCCAGCCAGCGCACCAGGCGCGCCTCGCCGTCGAGCAGCGCGGGGCTGCTGCGCCCGGCCACGGACAGTGCCTGGGTCTGGTAGTAGTTGTCCTGCAGCACCAGCAGGCCGACCTCGTCGGTCATCTCGGCCAGCAGCTTGTTGCGCTGCTTCTCGGTCATTTCGCCGTCGGCAACCACCAGCCCGAGCAGGATCTTGATATTGACCTCGTGGTCCGAGCAGTCCACCCCGGCGGAGTTGTCGATGGCGTCGGTGTTGATGCGCCCGCCCTTGCGCGCGAACTCGATGCGGCCCAGCTGGGTGAAGCCGAGGTTGCCGCCTTCGCCGACCACCTTGCAGCGCAGGTCATTGCCGTTGACACGCACCGCGTCGTTGGTGCGGTCGCCGGCCTGCAGGTGGGTTTCCTGGCTGGACTTGACGTAGGTGCCGATGCCGCCGTTGTAGAGCAGGTCGACCGGCGCCATCAGGATGGCGTGGATCAGCTCGGCCGGCGACAGCGTGGCTGCCGTGACTCCCAGCACCGCCTGCACCTGCGGCGACAGCGCGATGGTCTTGGCGCTGCGCGGATAGATGCCGCCGCCGGCGGAAATCAGCGTGGCGTCGTAGTCGGCCCAGCTTGAGCGGGGCAGGCCGAACAGCCGCGTGCGTTCCTGCAGGCTCCTTGTCGTGTCCGGGTCGGGATCGAGGAAGATATGCCGGTGGTCGAAAGCCGCCACCAGCCGGATATGCGGCGACAGCAGCATGCCGTTGCCGAACACATCGCCCGACATGTCGCCGATGCCGGCCACGGTGAAGTCCGTGGTCTGGATATCGACACCCATCTCGCGGAAATGCCGCTTGACCGATTCCCACGCACCGCGCGCGGTAATGCCCATCTTCTTGTGGTCATAGCCGACCGAGCCCCCGGACGCAAAGGCATCGCCCAGCCAGAAGCCGTATTCGGCCGAGATCGCGTTGGCGAAGTCGGAGAACGTCGCGGTGCCCTTGTCGGCGGCGACCACCAGGTAGGGGTCGTTGTCGTCGTGGCGCACCACCTCGGGTGGCGGCACCAGCTGGCCGCCGACGAGGTTGTCGGTGAGGTCCAGCAGCCCGCGCAGGAAGGTCTGGTAGCAGGCGATGCCCTCCTGCAGGAACGCATCGCGGTCGGTGGGCGGGGGCGGGCGCTTGACCACGAAGCCGCCCTTGGAGCCCACCGGCACGATCACCGTGTTCTTGACCATCTGCGCCTTCATCAGGCCCAGCACTTCAGTGCGGAAGTCCTCGCGCCGGTCTGACCAGCGCAGTCCGCCGCGGGCCACGCGCCCGCCGCGCAGGTGCACGCCCTCAACGCGCGGCGAGTAGACCCAGATCTCGAACATCGGGCGCGGCTCGGGCAGGCCGGGGACCAGCGCGGGATTGAACTTGAACGACACATATGGGCGCGGCTGGCCTTCCTCGCCGCGGTGGAAATAGTTGGTGCGCACGGTGGCGTTGATCACGCCCAGGAAAAGCCGCAGGATGCGGTCCTCGTCCAGGTTGGGCACCTTGTCCAGCGCCGCGCCGATATCGGCCAGCAGCTTGTCGCAGCGCGCCTGGCGGGCGGTGTCGGTGGCGACCTCGCTGAAGGTGTCGAAGCGCGCCACGAACAGGCCGACCAGCATGGCGGCAATGGCCGCGTTGCCGGTCAGCGCGCGCTCGATATAGGCGTCGCTGAAGGTCGAGCCTACCTGGCGCAGGTAGCGGGCATAGGCGCGCAGGATGGTGACGTCGCGTGCGGCCAGCTCGGCGCGCAGCACCAGGCGGTTGAAGTCGTCGTTCTCGATCTCGCCGTGCCAGGCGCGCGCGAACGCATCCTCGAACAAGGCCTTGACGCGCGCGATGTCGAATTCCGCCGCGCCGCCGCTGTCGGCAATCTCCAGCCCGAAGTCGTGCACCCATACCGGCGCGCCGCTGTCGGGTTCGATCAGGTAGGGGCGCTCTTCATCCACGCGCACGCCCAGGTGTTCCAGCATGGGCAGGCTGTGCGACAGCGCGATCGGCTCGCCGGCACGGTACACCTTGAAGCGGAACACCCCCGGCGCGGCCTCGATCGGCCGGTACAGGTTCATCGCCATGCCGTTGCCGCGCAGCGCGTGCTCCATCAGCTCGATATCGCGCACCGCGGTGCGGGCCGGGTAGTCCTCACGGTAGCCGGCGGGGAACGAGCCGCCGTAGCGCTGCAGCAGCCGGTTGCCTTGCTCTTCGCCGTGGCTTTCATGCAGGGCTTCGGCGAGATCGTCCTGCCAGCGGCGGCTGGCGTGCACGATGCGCGCCTCCAGCTCACGCGTATCAACATGCGGCATGGTGCCGGGCTCGCCGCGCACGGTCAGCTGGATGCGCGCCAGCGGCGACTCGGACAGCAGCGGCGTGAACTCGCAGCTGGTGCCGTGGAAGGCCGCGGTCAGCAGCCTCTGGATCTTCTGGCGCAGGTCGGTGTTGTACTTGTCGCGCGGCACGAACACCAGGCACGAGACAAAGCGGTCGAAGCGGTCGCGCCGTACAAAGAGCCGGGTGCGCTGGTGTTCCTGCAGCCGCAGGATGCCGGTGGTGATGTCGAACAGTTCATCCTCGGTGGCCTGGAACAGTTCATCGCGCGGATATTGCTCAAGGATGGTCACCAGCGACTTGTAAAGGTGCCCCTTGGCCAGGAAGCCCGCGCGCGCCAGGATATTGGCGCACTTGAGCCGCACCAGCGGAATTTCCGCAATCGGCGCCGTATAGGCAGTCGAGGTGTACAGGCCGACAAAGCGCCGCTCGCCGAACAGCTGCCCCTTTTCATCGAGCAGCTTGACGCCGACATAGTCGAGATAGCCCGGGCGGTGCACGGTGGCGCGCGAATTGGCCTTGGTCAGGAAGATCGGCGAGGCCCCTTCGATGATCGCGGTGGCCGCGGCGGGCAGCAGCGTGAGATCTTCGGCATCAGGCTCGCGCAGGCTTTCGCGCAGGATGCCCGCGCCCGAGCCCGGCACGCCGCGCAGGAAGTAGCGGCCGTCCTGCGACACCAGCTGGTAGTCACGCTGGCCGAGGAAGGAGAAGTGGTCATCCATCATCCAGTCCAGGAAGGCGCGCGCCTCGACGCTCTCCGGCGCGGCCGCGTCGGGCGCCTGCGCCATGGCGGCGATGGTGGCCTGGGTGATGCCGCACATCTTCGACCAGTCTTCCACCGCCGCGCGCACGTCGACCAGCACCTGCGCAATGCCGCTGCGCAGCGCCTCCAGCCGCGCGGCCTCGCCGCTGCGGTCGATCTCGAAATGGATAAAGGATTCCAGGCGCGAGCTGTCCCCGGCCTCGCCGGCGCCGCCCGGGGCGATCCGCTCGATGCCGCCGCGCGCGTCGCGCCAGACCCGGAACACGGGATGGATGGCCGAGTGCAGCGCCAGTCCCTGCCGGTTGATCTCCATCGTCACCGAGTCGACCAGGAAGGGCATGTCGTCATTGACGATCTCGACCACGGTGTGGTCCGAGTGCCAGCCGTGCTCTTCCAGGTTGGGATTGTAGACGCGGATGCGTGCATTGCCGGGGGTGAATTTCTGTGCGGTCTGCCAGTGCGCCATCACGGCGCCGTAGAGATCGTCGACGTCGCGCTGGAGCAAGTCCTCGGCGTCGGCCTGGTCGTAGTAGTGCAGCAGGAAGGGCTCGACCACGGCGAACATCGCCGCCGGCAGCCGCTCGCGCGCGAAGCTGGCCAGTTCGTCCAGCAGGTGCGCGACCTTGTCTTCGTTCTCCTGCGGCATGATCCCTCCTCGCGGTGTCGACGGGCGGCCCGCGGCATGTGCCGGGGCATGCTCATACTTTAGGAAAAATCCGCATGCCCGGCGCAAGAAAAGTGGCGGGTATGACGATGGCGCGCGAAGAAAAGGTGGGCGGCCTCCCGCTGCTGCCCGCGGGACGGCTTGCGCGGCGCTCAGAGGCGCGTGGCGGCGAGGGTGGGGCAAGAGGTGGGGCGGTGTGCGACCGGCGGCAGGCCGGGGCAATGCGAGGGCGCGACAGCTTTTTCCTGCCGGGCGGCTTCGGTGCCCGCGCGAACCTGGCGAGTGGTGTGGTCGCTCAGCGTGGTCTTCATCCGCTCCAGCAGGGTGCCCAGCGCAGCGCGCTCTTGCGAACTGAACGCCGCCACTGACACGCTGTGCAGCGCGCTGAGGGCCTGCGCGGTGCGCTGCAGCCGGTTGGCTGCGCTTTCTGCAATGCGGGGCGCCTGAGTGCCGGCGTACTCGATCCAGCCGTCGCGCCGCAGTTCATCCAGCATCGTCTCGGAACGCTCGACATCGATCGGCATCGGGCCCGTCAATGGCGAGCCGCGCACGAAGGCATCCTGGCGGATGGCCCGCAGCAGCAGCCACTGGGAGTAGTTCAGGCCAGAGGCGCATAGCGTCTGTTCCAACGCACCTTGCCAGGCGGTTACGGCATCAACCAGGGCAAGGACAACCGGCTCGCTGGGTTCGAGGGGTCTTGGCTGCATGAATGGCGTCTCCTGTTTTGGTTTGCCGCCACTGCGATGCGCTGGCATCCGTCGCGCGGGTACCAGGGGCCGGAGCATGGCCGGCCCGGGCGGCACGGGCGCCGCAGCCTCTCTGGCGGGGCACGGTCGACCGATGGGCCAGACACTACCAGAATCTTTTGCCGGAATTGTGACAGGTCGGGAATGCCCTGTGGCACCACAGGGACATAGTATCCCGCACGACCCCTGGCATGGCTTGAGCTATGAATAAAGCGACTGGGAGCTATGACTTTAAATCACAGCCAGAATGTATGCGGCTGGCTACACTGCCTGCCGGAGACCCCGCCAACGAGCCTTCAGGCCAGCAGGGGCGCGCGGCGCGGGCACGGGCCCGGCCGCCAGACCGGAGATAAGGATGTACAAGGAACGCATTCGCCTGGCCAGGCTGCACGACAAGGTAGTCTCGGCCGACGAAGCCGCCGCGCTGATCCGCGATGGCATGACGGTAGGCATGAGCGGTTTCACGCGCGCGGGCGACTGCAAGGAAGTCCCGTTTGCGCTGGCGCGGCGCGCGGCCACCGAGCCGCTGCGCATCACCCTGATGACCGGCGCGTCGCTGGGAAACGACATCGATCGGGTACTGGCCGAGGCGGACGTGATTGCGCGCCGCCTGCCGTTCCAGTCCGACGCGACGCTGCGCCGCAAGATCAACGCAGGCGAAGTGATGTTCATCGACCAGCACCTGTCCGAGACCGTGGAGCAACTGCGTTCCGGCCAGATCGCACCGGTGGACGTTGCCGTGGTGGAAGCGGTGGCGATCACCGAGCAGGGCGGCATCATCCCCAGCACCTCGGTCGGCAACTCGGCCAGCTTCGCCATACTGGCGCGCAAGGTGATCGTCGAGATCAACCTGAACATGCCGCTGGAGCTGGAAGGGCTGCACGACATCTACTTCCCGGTGCGGCGCCCTTACCGCCAGCCGATCCCGCTGATTGCGCCCGAGCAGCGCATTGGCCTGCCGTATATCCCCATCGATCCCGAGAAGATCGCGGCCATCGTCATCACCGCCAAGGACGATAGCCCGTCCAACGCGCTGCCGCCGGATGCCGATACCCGCAATATCGCCGGCCATCTCAACGATTTCCTGCTGCGCGAAGTCCGCGCCGGCAGGCTCTCGCCCGCGCTGCAGCCGCTGCAGGCGGGCATTGGCACCATTGCCAACGCGGTGTTGCACGGCATGGTCGATTCACCGTTCCGCGACTTGCAGATGTATTCCGAGGTGCTGCAGGACAGCACCATCGAACTTCTGGATGCGGGGCGCCTGGCGTTTGCCTCGGCCTCTTCGGTGACGCTGACGCGCGAGGTGTACCAGCGCTTCCTGTCCAACCTGGACCGCTATCGCTCGCGCCTGCTGCTGCGTCCGCAGGAGATCAGCAACCATCCTGAGATCCTGCGCCGGCTCGGGCTGATTACCATCAACACGGCGCTCGAGTGCGACATCTACGGCAACGTCAACTCCACGCATGTGGGGGGCACGCACATGATGAACGGCATCGGTGGCTCCGGCGATTTTGCGCGCAATGCGCACCTGTCGGTATTCGTGACCAAGTCGGTGGCCAAGGGCGGCGATGCCTCCAGCATCGTGCCGATGGTGGCGCACGTGGACCATACCGAGCACGACGTCGACATCATCGTCACCGAGCGCGGCCTGGCCGACCTGCGCGGCCTGGCGCCGCGCGAACGCGCGCGCACGGTCATCGACAACTGTGCCGACCCGCAATACCGCGAGCTGCTGGGCGACTACTTCCGGCGCGCCAGCACCCATGGCGGCCAGACCCCGCACCTGCTGGAAGAGGCGCTGTCCTGGCATGTCGGCTTCCGCGACCGCGGCACCATGCTGCCCGCGCAGCCGGCCCAGGCGATGGCAGCCTGAGCGCGGCCTCCGCCAGAAAGCAAAACAGCCCGCGCAAGCGGGCTGTTTGCCTTGGTGCCGCCGGTTGGCGGCGGGGCAGGCTTACTGCGCCTTGCCGCCCTGGCTGGCAGGCGCCTTGGCGCCGTCGGTGTACGGATCAGCCTTGCCGGCCTTGGCGCCGTCGGTGTACGGATCGAACTTGCCGGCCTTGGCGCCATCCGTGTTCGGGTCGAACTTCTTGCCCGAGTTGGTCAGGTCCGACTTGGTCGATTGCTTGGCGCCATCGGTGTACGGGTCGAACTTGCCGGATTTGGCGGGGTTCTGGTTCGGGCTGGCCTTCTTGGTGTGGCTGCCACCGTAGAGATCGCCGCCTTCGGTGTAGTTCTTCTGCGCATAGACCTGCGTCGCGCCCAGCGCGGCCAGTGCTGCAACGATCAGGGTCGAAACGGTCTTCTTCAGCATCTTGCTTATCCTCGCGATTGACGGTCGCGCAGCGCCTGCGCGAATCCGGTTTTGGGGCCGAGCCTGGCCGGTGGCGGCCGGGCACATGTGGCGGAACACCCGGTTAATGTACCGAGTCAGCGCTTGTCCGCAAAGTGAAAGTTTCTTCTACAAGTATTGAATACCGATGGCGTTGCCTGCGTACTGCGCCGGATCAAATGCAACGATTCTGGGGCAGATGTGGGTGACTGATGGCACATTTTCAACTGGCAGCCATAAAAAAACCGGCTGCCAGGTGGCAGCCGGTCATGACCCCTCGCGGGACGGTTTCGCCGTCCGGTTATTCCAGTGTGATGTTCTGGTCGCGTGCGATCTTCTTGCGCAGGTCCAGCTCGCGCTTGATCTGGGCGGCGTACTGCGCCGGGGTGTTGCCGTCGGTGTAGGCACCGCTGTCGGCCAGGCGGCGCTTGACGTTGGGGTCCTGCAGCGCCTTGACCGCGGCATCATGCACGCGCGTGATGATTGCCGCCGGCGTGCCGGCCGGGGCCACCAGGCCGTACCAGGCCATGTTGTTCATGTCCTTCATGCCGGCTTCGGCAAAGGTCGGCACGTCTGGCAGGCCCTCGACCCGCTTGGGCGCCGCCACTGCCAGCGCGCGCAGCTTGCCGGCCTGGATATGCGGCATCGACGACGGCAGGTTGTCGAACTGCGCGTTGACCTGGCCGGCCAGCGTGTCGTTCAGCGCAGGGCCCGATCCGCGGTAGGGGATATGGACCATGTCGGTCTTGGTGATGTCCTTGAACAGCTCGCCGTCCAGGTGCGAGATGCTGCCCTTGCCGGCCGAGGCGTAGCTGTACTTGCCGGGGCTGGCCTGCAGCATCGCGACGAACTCCTTAAGGGTCTTGGCCGGCACCTTCGGGTTGACCGTCAGCACGTTCGGCACGTTGACCAGGTTGGTGATCGGCGCGAAGTCCTTGAGCGGGTCGTACGGGTTCTTGGGGTTGGTGGCGGGGTTGGTCGCCATCGTGCTGACGGTGGCGATGCCCAGCGTGTAGCCGTCCGGGGCGGACTTGGCGAGCGCGTCGGCGCCGATCGCGCCGCCGCCGCCGCCGCGGTTTTCCACCACCACCGGCTGGCCCAGCTCGCGGCCAAGGCCGTCGGAGACCGCGCGCGCAACGATGTCGGTGGTGCCGCCGGCCGCGAACGGAACGATCAGGCGGATCGGCTTGTTGGGGTAGGACTGGGCTTGGGCCAGGCCGTGGGCCAGGCCAAGGGCCGCGATGCAGGCGGCTGCGCCGGCGCTGATAACTGCTTTCAAGGAGTGCCTCCGTTCTTCTTTCACTGATTCGCCAGGCGGGCTGCAGGCGTTTCTTCGGACCCAGACCTTTCGTCTGCGCCCCGCGCTGTCACGGTTCCCCGCGCTGGCATGACCGGGCCGTGCCGGGATGCGGCGACGGCCGGCACCTTGCGATTGTTCCGCGATACGGAACTATGTTCCACAATGTGCGCGGATGCGATTCAACCGGGAAAGCGGGCGCAGGGGAATTGGTGAGAACCCGCGTATCAAGAAACCGGCAGCCATGCCGACCGCGCGCGCAAAGCAGCGCGGCGGAAATGAAAAAAGCCGGAAGCAAGGCTTCCGGCTTTTCCTGAATTCGCTGGTGGGGCGTGAGTGACTCGAACACTCGACCTACGGATTAAGAGTCCGCTGCTCTACCAACTGAGCTAACGCCCCAACGAAGAAAAAGATTTTAGCAAGGTATCTGATAAGACGCAATAGCCTTCGCGCAATTTTTGCGAGCCAGGCTGCACTGGCCGCTACAATGCCAGCCACCGCGCGCGTCCCGCGCGGTGGTTACTATCCAACTGCTTGCCCAGTCCATGCACGCCAGAGTCCTGCGCTATCTCGACGAGGTCGTCCGCCGCGGTTCGATCCGCAAGGCGGCCGAGCACCTGCATGTGGCGCCGACCGCGGTCAACCGCCAGATCCTGGACCTGGAGGCGGAACTGGGCGCGCCGCTGTTCGAGCGCATCAACAAGCGGCTGCGGCTGACGCCGCTGGGCGAGATGGTGCTGGCCCACGTGCGCCAGACGCTGCGCGAGCACGACGCGCTGCGCGAGCGCATCGAGGACTTCAAGGGCGCGCGCCGCGGCGAGGTCACCGTGGCGGTCACGGCCGGCCTGGCGGGCTCGCTGATGCCGTCGCTGGTGCATGACTTCCGCCAGCGCTACCCGGGCATCGTGGTGCGCGTCGCCGACCTGCCGGTGGCCGATATCACCACGGCGGTGGGGCAGGGCGACGCCGACCTGGGCCTTGGCTATGACCTGCCTGAGCTGCCCGCCTTCCGCGCGCTGGCCACCAGCGACTGGCAGATCGGCGCGGTGGTGCCGCCGGGCCATGCGCTGGCGGCCCGGCAATCGGCGCTGCTGAGCGAATGCGTCGGCTATCCGCTGATCCTGCCGGCGCCCTCGCTGTCGATCCGCGCCATCCTGGATGCGGCCTTTGCCCGCAATGCGATCGAGGTCTCGCCGGTGGCGGAGTCCACCTCGACCGCGCTGATCCGGCAACTGGTGATGCTGGGCACCGGCATCGCGCTGCTGAACCCGCTCGATGTGATGGAAGAGCGCGCCCGCCAGGCGCTGGTCTACGTGCCACTGCGCGACCGCCACCTGCAGGGCCAGACCCTGACGCTGGTGGCGCGCGCTCGCGGCCCGCTCAGCGCCGCTGCCGAGCTGATGGCCGAGCGCATCGGCGACGCGCTGGCGGTCTTGTTCGCGCAGGCGCGCTGAGCAACAGGGTGTCGCAGGTGTCCACTTTTTGTGGACAGGATGATCGGAATTCTGCGCTTGGGGGATTGCACTTCGCCGCCGTAGACTGGCTGCCATCCAGTCCCCCAATTCGTTTTGCAGAAGGAATTCCGCCATGACCCTGATTGCCCTGAACGCCGACGTGCTGGTCACCATGGATGCGCAGCGCCGCGAGATCCGCGATGGCGCCCTGGTTGCCGAAGGCCCCGCCGTGCAGTGGGTCGGCCCGACCTCGGAACTGCCGCCGCAGTATCGGCGCATGGTCGACGACGGCAGCGCGCAGGTGCTCGACATGCGCGGTCGCGTGGTCACGCCCGGTCTGGTCAACACCCACCACCACATGTACCAGAGCCTGACGCGCGCGGTGCCAGCCGCGCAGGACGCCGAGCTGTTCTCGTGGCTGACCAACCTGTACATGCTGTGGTCGCACCTGACGCCGGAAATGATCGCGGTGTCGACCAAGGCCGCGATGGCCGAGCTGATGCTGTCGGGCTGCACCACCACCAGCGACCACCTCTACTTGTTCCCGAACGGGTCGCGCCTGGATGACTCGATTGCCGCGGCGCAGGAGATGGGCATGCGCTTCCACGCCGCGCGCGGCTCGATGAGCGTGGGCCGCAGCAAGGGCGGCCTGCCGCCGGACGTGGTGGTGGAAGAGGAGGCCGCCATCCTGCGCGACAGCCAGCGGCTGGTGGAGCAGTACCACGACAGTGCGCGCCACGCGATGCTGCGCGTGGTGCTGGCGCCGTGCTCGCCGTTTTCGGTGTCACGCGACCTGATGCGCGAGTCGGCCAATATGGCGCGGCACTATGGCGTGTCGCTGCACACGCACCTGGCCGAGAACGACAACGACATTGCCTACTCGCGTGAGAAATTCGGCCTGACGCCGGCCCAGTATGCCGAGGACCTGGGCTGGGTCGGACACGATGTGTGGCATGCGCACTGCGTCAAGCTGGACGACGAGGGCATCGCACTGTTTGCCCGCACCGGGACCGGCGTGGCGCATTGCCCGTGCTCGAACATGCGGCTGGCATCCGGCATTGCACCGGTGCGCGCCATGCGCGATGCCGGCGTGCCGGTGGGCCTGGGCGTGGACGGCAGCGCGTCGAACGACGGCGCGCATATGCTGGGCGAGGCGCGCCAGGCCATGCTGCTGCAGCGCGTTGGCTACGGGCCGGCCGCCATGAGCGCGCGCGAGGCACTGGAGATTGCCACGCTGGGTGGCGCGCGCGTGCTCAACCGCGACGATATCGGTGCGCTGGCGCCGGGCATGTCGGCGGATTTTGTCGCCTTCGACATGTCGCAGGTCGGCTTTGCCGGCGCCGGCCATGACCCGGTGGCGGCGCTGGTGTTCTGCACGCCGGCCAATGTCGCGGCGAGCGTGATCAACGGCAGGGAAGTGGTGCGCGACGGTGCACTGCTGACGGCCGACCTGCCCAACGTGCTGCTGCGCCATCGCGCGCTGGCGCGCACGCTGTTCGAGCGCGCCAGCCAGGGCGCCTGATGCACGGGCCGCTGTGGCGTGGGCACGTGCCTGCGCCGCGGCGGATTAGCCAATCAGGCACGCGCACAAAGCAAAAGGCCGGAAGCATTGCTGCTTCCGGCCTTTCTGTATTCGGTGGTGGGGCGTGAGTGACTCGAACACTCGACCTACGGATTAAGAGTCCGCTGCTCTACCAACTGAGCTAACGCCCCAACGAAGAACGAGATTCTAGCATGATTTTCGGCGCTGTCAAATGTTTGACGCACTTGCCGGAACAACCCCGTCGTTGTGACCGGGAGCCACACATACGCGCGGATGGAACTCGAAGGCGGCCGTGATGGTCTTCGCAATGAGCGCATTCGCATGGGCTCTATCCATACGATTTTGCCGGAGCCATGTTAGGATGTTTCTCCACTTGCATATGGAGGGCTGCACCGATGGAAATCAAATTCCAAGAGCAAGAGCGCTACGACATCAATAATGAAGGCTTGTTGTTCCAGGCACTTGTCAATGGCGAGAAGGTGACTTGCGTGGTGACACGCGAAGCACTGTGGGAAGGCTTCAGTGCCGACCAGGTACTGTCGCTGGAAGAGGCATTCCGTGCCGGCCGCGAAACCATCGAACGCGCCGCCGTGGTGCTGATCGAGCAGGGCGCGCCCCAGCCAATCGTCGTCAAGCGCGCCCACGTGGCGCCGATCTGATGCGGATGGATGCCCCGGCCAGGCCCCGGCATGCCGCGGGCGCCTATCTGTTATCAGGTTCCCAGACGTAGGGCCGTCCGGCCTTGCGTGCCAAGCCGGCAACGCCGGCACAGGCAGATCCCCGCTTTTCCCGTTTCAGTTTCCAGGTTTTTCCTGCAGCCGTACTGTTGCTGAACGCTGGTGCGCGGCCGCCGCTCATGCCGACGCGCCGGCGCTTCAGTTCATTGTGCTGCCGGGGTCGCGGCGCCTGGTCGTGATGCGCATTCTTCAAAGATCCGCACGGTGCATTGCGCGCAGATTTCCGGCGAGAGCTGGCCGACGATCGTGTGCAGCGCCTGCCGCTTCGTCGGGAAGATATGGTCGGCTCCGAGCTTGTCGGTAAAGCCGGTCTGCGCCCAGGTCTGCAAGACCTGCGTGCGCGGGCGGTGGAAGTACAGATCGCCGCCCAGCGCGCGCCGTTCGGCGAGCTCGTTTTCCCACATCTCGGCACCGGCCAGGTCGATGAAGTTCATGCTCTTGGTCATCGCCAGCAGGTGCGTCTGGCCGGCGTTGACCGTGCGCAGCCAGTGCAGGCGATCCGTCACATACTGCACGGCGCCGAAATAGATCGCGCCTTCCATGCGCAGCAGCTTCAGTTGCGGGCATTCCGGCTGCGGGCGGCGCAACTCGTCCAGCGGCGTGAAGCGCCGGCCGGGATCGTCGGCATCGGGCACCAGGCTGCGCACGGCCGGCCGCGAGGTGCGGTACAGGTAGGCCACCAGCGACAGCACGGTGCCGAGCAGCACCGCCATCTCCAGCCGGATCACCAGCGTGGCGGCGAAGGTGCCGATGGCAATGGCGAATTCCGTGCGGCTGAGCGTGAAGATGCGGCGCAGCCGCGCGGTGTCGAGCAGGCCCCACGCCACCAGCAGCAGCATCGCGGCGATCGCCGCCATCGGGATCTGTGCCAGCAGCGGGGCGCTGACGGCCACCAGCGCCACCAGCCACAGCGCCGAGAACACGCTGGCCAGCGGCGTGCGCGCGCCGGCTTCGAAATTGGGTACCGAGCGGTTGAGCGAGCCGCACGAGATATAGCCCGAGAAGAAGCCGCCCGCGATATTGGACAGGCCCTGGCCGATGAACTCGCGGTTGGCGTCGATATGCTGGCCCGAGCGCAGCGCCACCGCCTTGGCGATCGAGATCGACTGGCCCAGCGCGACGATGGTCAGCGCCGAGGCGATGCCCAGCAGGTCTGGCAGCTTGCGCCAGTCCACATCGGGAAGGTGGAAGCGCGGCAGCGCCGACGGGATCGGCCCGACCACGTTGACATGGTGGGCGCCGCCCGCGCCGGACTGGTTCAGCAGCAGCGCCACGCCGTAGCCGGCCAGCAGCCCCAGCAGCATGAACGGCAGCCGCGGCCACAGCCGCTTGCACAGCAGCGTCACCACCAGCGTGACCGCGCCTACGGCGGCCGCGCCCCAGTTGATGGCGTCGATGTTCTCGAACAGGTGGCGCAGCACGCCGAATGCACTGGTGCCGGTCGGCACCGCCAGCCCGAACAGGTCCTTGAGCGCATACAGGCCGATCAGCGTCGCGGCGCCGCAGGTGAAACCGAGCAGCACCGACGGCGAAATAAAGTTGGCCAGCGTGCCCAGCCGCAACGTGCCCACGGCGAGCTGCATCACGCCCACCACGATGGTGACCGCCAGCGCCAGCCCGATATAGGCCGGGCTGCCGGCAAACGCAAGCGGGCTCAGCATCGCGAACAATGCCAGCGAATTGGCGTTGGTCGGCCCCGACATCACGTGCCAGCTCGAACCGAACAGCGCCGCCACGATGCACGGCACCACCGCGCTGTAGATGCCATATTGCGGCGGCAGGCCCGCCAGCGTGGCGAAGGCCACGCCCTGCGGCAGCACCAGCACGGCGCCGAGCAGGCCGGCCACCAGGTCGGCGCGCAGCGTGGTCTTGTCGACGCGCTGGCTCCATGGGAACAGGCGCGGCAGGAGTGATCCGGGATGGGACGCGGGCATCGGCAATGAAGGGGCAGGCTCAGCCGGCCTCGCCGCCGCGCCCAGGCGGTGGCGAGGCAACGGATTCGGGCGGGGTGGATTCGGGCAGGTTCGGCTGCGGCGCCAGGCCGGCCAGCATGGCGTCGAGCGCGCGGTAGACCTCGGTCAGGCGCTCCGGGCCGAGCCGCTGCGCCAGCTCCTGGTAGCGTGCATCGACCAGCGGCTCCATTTGCACGATGATGGCGCGCGCCGACGGCGTCAGGCTGACCAGCTGGCGGCGCTGGTCGGTGGCGGAGCGGGTCCGTTCGACCAGCCCTGCGTCTTCCATGCCGCACAGCATGCGGGTCAGGCTGGGGCTCAGGATCAGGCAGGCATCGGCCAGCTGGTTCGGCTCCATCGGCTCGCGCTCGTTGAGCGTGCGCATCACGCGCCATTGCTGCTCGGTGATGCCGAACTGCCGCAGGATCGGGCGAAAGCCAGCCAGCAATGTCTCGCGCGCTTGCAGCAGCAGGTGAGGAAGGTTGCGGTGGCGGAACATGGCCTGGCGGGTGTGGCTCATGCCCGCAGTGTAGCGGGCGCGGCGCCGCGCGGCGAGCGGGGCTTGTGCGGACTTGCCTGAACCCGCGCGCGGCGCCAGCGGCGCGTTCAGTTGCAACTGAGCGTGGCGACCACCGGCGTGTGGTCCGACGGCTGCTCCCACGTGCGCGGCACGCGGTCGATCACGCAGGCGCTGCAGCCGCTGGTCAATGCCGGCGACAGCAGGATGTGGTCGATGCGCAGGCCCGCATTGCGGCGGAACGCCATCATGCGGTAGTCCCACCACGAGAAGGCCTTCTCCGGCTGCTCGAACTGGCGGAACGCATCCGCCAGGCCGAGCTCAACCAGTGCGGCAAAGGCGGCGCGCTCCTGCGGCGAGACCAGGTTCTGGCCTTCCCATTTCTTGGGGTCGTGCACGTCGCGGTCTTCCGGCGCGATATTGAAGTCGCCCAGCAGCGCCAGCTTCGGGTAGCGCTTCATTTCTTCGCGCAGCCACGCCGTCATCGCGTCCAGCCACTTGAGCTTGTAGACGAACTTGTCCGAGTCCGGCGCCTGCCCGTTGGGGAAGTAGGCGCAGACCAGCCGCAGGTCGCCATAAGTGGCAGCGATCACGCGCTGCTGCGCGTCCTCGAAGCCGGGGATGTTGCGCACCACGTCGGCGGGGCCGGGCATGCTGGCGTCGCGTGCGAGGATGGCCACGCCGTTGTACGTCTTCTGCCCGGTGTAGATGCTGTGGAAGCCCGCGTTCTCCAGTTCGGCCAGCGGGTACTTGTCGTCCGGCAGCTTCAGTTCCTGCAGGCACAGCGCGTCGATCGGCGCGCCGGCCTGGTCCTGCTCGGCCAGCCATTGCAGCACCTGCGGCAGGCGCACCTTGAGCGAGTTGACGTTCCAGCTGGCAATGCGAAGCGGGCCGCTGGCGGGCAGGGCGGCCGCGCTCATGCTGCCATCCCGCCGTGGCGCAGCAGCGCGTCGATCTGCGGCGCGCGGCCGCGGAACGCGACAAACGAGTCCATCGCCGGACGGCTGCCGCCCACCGACAGGATCTCGCGCTGGTAGCGCGCGCCGGTCTCGCTGTCGAGCACGCTGCCCGACAGCTGAGCGGCTTCCTCGAACGCCGCGTACACGTCGGCCGACAGCACCTCGGCCCACTTGTAGCTGTAGTAGCCCGCCGCATAGCCGCCGGCGAAGATATGGCTGAAGGTGTTCGGCCAGCGCGACAGCGGATGCTGCGGCACCACGTGCACGCGGTCGTTGATCTGGCGCGACAGGTCCAGCACCGAGGTGGCGCCGGCCGGATCGAAGTCGGTGTGCAGGTGCATGTCGAACGACGAGAACACGATCTGGCGCAGCGTCATCATGCCGTTCTGGAAGTTCTTGGCGGCCAGCATGCGGTCGAACAGCGCGCGTGGCAGCGGCTCGCCGGTGTCGATGTGCTGCGTCATGCCGGTCAGCACCTCGTACTCCCAGCAGAAGTTCTCCATGAACTGCGACGGCAGCTCCACCGCATCCCATTCCACGCCGTTGATGCCCGACACGCCGAGCTCGCCCACCTGCGTCAGCATGTGGTGCAGGCCGTGGCCGAACTCATGGAACAGGGTGATCACTTCATCGTGCGTGAACAGCGCGGGCTTGTCGCCCACCGGCGCGGAGAAGTTGCAGGTCAGGTAGGCCACCGGCGTCTGCACGCCGCCTTGCTCCAGCACCTTGCGGCCGCGCGCGTCGTCCATCCAGGCGCCGCCGCGCTTGCCTTCGCGCGCGTACAGGTCGATGTAGAACTGGGCCAGCAGCGTGCCGTCGGCGGTGGTGACGCGGAAGAAGCGCGCGTCCTTGTGCCAGGTCTGCGCCTGCTCGGGCTCGATGCGCACCGAGAACAGCTTCTGCACCACGCCGAACAGGCCCTCGAGCACCTTCGCTTCCGGGAAGTACTGCTTGACCTCTTGCTCGGAGAACGCATAGCGCTGCTGGCGCAGCTTCTCCGAGGCATAGGCGACATCCCATGGCGCCAGCTCAGGCAGCCCCAGCTCTGCGGCGGCAAAGGCCTTCATTTCGGCCCAGTCCTTCTCGGCGTAGGGGCGCGCCTTGACGGCGAGCTCGTCGAGGAACTTCAGCACCTCGGCCGGCGATTCGGCCATCTTCGGCACCAGCGAGACTTCGCCGTAGCACTGGTAGCCCAGCATCTGCGCCTCCTCGCGGCGCAGGGCCAGCTGCTCGCGCATATTGGCGGTGTTGTCCCAGTCGGCCTGGCCCTGACCATGCTGCGGGCCCAGTTCCGAGGCGCGCGTTACATTGGCTTCATACAGGGTCTGGCGCAGCGCGCGGTCGTCCGCGTACTGCAGCACCGGGAAGTAGGACGGGAAGTGCAGCGTGAATTTCCAGCCGGCCTTGCCATCCTTCTCTGCGGCATGGCGGGCGGCTTCCCTGGCGTCATCGGGCAGGCCGGACAGGCGGGCCTCGTCCTCGACATGCAGCGCGTAGGCGTTGGTGGCATCCAGCACGTGGTCGGAAAAGGCCTTGGACAGCTGGGCCTGCTGCTCCTGGATCTCGGCGAAGCGCGGCTTCTTGTCTTCAGGCAGTTCGGCACCGCCCAGGCGGAAGCCGCGCAGTTCGTTTTCGATCAGCTGGTGGCGCGCCGCGCTCATGCCGGCGAACTCCGGGCTGGCAGCCAGCGCCTTGTACTTCTCATACAGCGCTAGGCTCTGGCCGAGCGAGGACCAGAACTCGGTCATGCGCGGCAGGTTCTCGGCGTGAGCCTTGCGCAGTTCGGGCGTATCGGCCACGGCGCTCAGGTGGCTGACCACGCCCCAGGCGCGGCCCAGCGGCTCGGTGGCCGCTTCCAGCGCCTGCACGGCGTTGCTCCAGTCGGCGGGCGTGGCCGGATCTTCGGCGCGGGCGACGGCCTGCTGCGCGCGTTCCAGCAGCACGTCCAGCGCCGGGCTGATGTGCTCGGGCCGGATCTCGGCAAAGCGGGGCAGGTCGGAAAAGTCCAGCAGAGGATTGGTAGCGTTGGCGGCTTGGTCCATGGCGTGTTCTCGGTTGGCTGGCCTCGATCGGGCAATAATCCCGCAGATGGGGCCGGGGCACCGGATTTTCCAGGGCCCCGGGTGGCGTATCGTACGCGCGGCCTCAGCCGGCGGCGCGCTCGGCGGCTTCCAGCGTATTGACCAGCAGCATGGTGATGGTCATCGGGCCGACGCCGCCCGGCACCGGCGTGATGTAGCCGGCGACTTCACGCACGCCGGCAAAGTCGACGTCGCCGCACAGCTTGCCGTTGTCGTCGCGGTTCATGCCCACGTCGATCACCACCGCGCCCGGTTTGACCATGTCGGCGGTGATCAGGTTGCGTTTGCCGACCGCGGCCACCACCACATCCGCGTCGCGGGTATGGGCGCCGATGTCGCGCGTCTTGCTGTTGCAGATGGTGACGGTGGCGCCGGCCTGCAGCAGCAGCATCGCCATCGGCTTGCCGACGATATTGGAGGCGCCCACCACCACGGCGCGGGCGCCGCGCAGCGGGAACTGGACCGATTCCAGCATCTTCATGCAGCCGTAGGGCGTGCACGGGCGGAACAGCGGGGCGCCGGTCATCAGCGCGCCGGCATTGGCCACATGGAAGCCGTCGACATCCTTTTCCGGGGCGATGGCTTCAAGCACCTTGTGGCTGTCGATATGCTTGGGCAGGGGCAGCTGCACCAGGATGCCGTGGATGTTGGGGTCCTGGTTCAGGGCCTCGATGCGGGCCAGCAGTTCCGCCTCCGACAGGTCGGCCGGGTAGCGGTCGAGCGAGGAATGAAAGCCGTTGTCCTGGCAGGCCTTGACCTTGTTGCGGACGTAGACCTGGCTGGCCGGGTCCTCGCCGACCAGGATCACGGCCAGGCCGGGCCGGTGGCCACGCTCGGTCAGGCGGGCGGCGCGCAGGGCGGCTTCGGAGCGGATTTGTTTGGCAAGGGCATTGCCGTCGATCAGTTGGGCAGGCATGGAGGCAGGGCGGGTTTGTGGCCGGGAGGTGGAGGTGCCGCCGCGCGCCGGAGCGCGGGTTGGGCTAAAGGCGGAATTATAAAGGTTGCGTGGGGCTTGCCGCACGGAGCTTGAGCGGGTGCAAGGCCGGGCGGGGGCAGCGCTGGTAGCATCGGCCGAATGCACACCGCGCTTCCATCCCTGCTGTCCCATCCCTTGCTGCTGTTGCTGTCCCTGGCGGCACTGCTGTGGGCGCTGACGCGCCGGCCCTGGCAGCTGTTGCGGCGCAATGCGCTGCAGAACGCCTGGCTGGGTGCGATGGTGCTGGTGGCGCTGCTGTGGACGTTGCGCGCCACCCTGGTCGGCGGGCTGGTGATCCAGTTGCTCGGCGCCACGCTGATGGTGACGCTGTTCGGGCTGCCGCTGGCGCTGCTGTCGCTGTTCGTGGTGGACGTGGTGTCGCTGTTCGGGCTCGAATACCTGGCCGGGCATGGCTGGGCCCAGTTCGACTGGCCCTCGCTGTGGGTGCGCTACGTCTGGCTGGCGCTGCTGCCGGCGCTGATCTCCGCAGCGTTGCAGACGATGATGCGGCGTCTGCTGCCGCGGCATCCGTTCGTCTTTATCCTCGGACACGGCTATTTCACGGCCGGGCTGGCCGCGCTGGGCGCCAGCGCGGCCGAGGCCGGCTGGCGCCACCTGACGGCGCCGGGCCTGCCATGGAGCATTGCCGATACCCTGACGGCAGCCGTCATCCTGGCCTTTGGCGAGGCCTTCCTGACCGGCATGCTGGTGGCGATTTTTGTGGTCTATCGGCCACAATGGGTGGTCACGTTCCGGGACGAGGAATACCTGGACCGATGACGGGGCTTAAGGGGATGCAGAGGCGGCGCCGGACGGCGCGCGGAGAGGGCAGCCGATGCGGCCGCGGGCCGCACCGGGTCAGGCAGAGGCAGGCGCCAGCCGCTCAGCTGTTGCGTGACAGCGCCAGGCGCAGCAGGTCGGCGACGGTGTTGACGTTGAGCTTTTCCATGATGTTGGCGCGGTGCGCCTCCACGGTCTTGATGGAAATGCCCAGGTCGTCGGCGATCTGCTTGTTCAGGCGGCCGGCAACGATGCGCTCGAGCACCTGCTGCTCGCGCGTGGTCAGCTTGCCCAGCAGGTCCTTGGCGGCGCGCTGCTCGCGTGCGGCGGAATGGTCGGTGCGGGCCTTGGTCAGCATGCGCTCGACCAGTGCGCGCAGCTCGGACTCATCGAAGGGCTTTTCGATGAAGTCGATGGCGCCGCGCTTCATCGTCGATACCGCCATCGGCACGTCGCCGTGGCCGGTGATAAAGACGATGGGAATGTCGATCTGCTCGGCCAGCATGCGCTCCTGCAGTTCCGGGCCGCTCATGCCGGGCATGCGCACGTCAAGGATCAGGCACGACACCTGGCTGGCATCGTAGGCGGCGAGGAACTGCTCGGCGCTGGTGAAGCTGCGCACCTGGTAGCCATTGCCCTCCAGCAGCCAGGTCAGCGAGTCGCGCATGGCTTCATCGTCGTCGACGATGAACACGGTCTCGCCGCGGTGGGGCGTGGGGTTTGGCGTTGCGGTCATGTAGTCTCCTCGGGACAACAATTCATTGCTGCGAAGTGTAACCGGCAGCGGCCCTCTGTGGCGAGACAGGCCCCCCACATCCGTGGGGGAAACGGGGCGGGCCGGCTTTTTCTGGAATCCTTGGGCATGCCCGGGCGCGAAGGCCTCGGCAACAGGGCCTGTGCTTCGGCTTAATGCTCGGCCAGCGCCGATTGCAGCGGCAGCATGATTTTAAATGTACAGCCGATGCCGTCGGCATTGTTCTCCACCCACAGGCGGCCCTGGTGCGACTCGATGATCGAGCGGCAGATGTTCAGCCCCATGCCCATGCCGTCGGACTTGGTGCTGAAGAAGGGCTCGAACAGGCGCTCCTTGGTGGCTTCGTCCACGCCCGGGCCCTGGTCGATCACGTCGATATGGACGCTGTCGCCAATCTCGCCCGGCTCCACCCGCGCGTGCAGGCGCACCACGCCGCCGGCGTGCAGGGCGGGCAGGCCGGCCATGGCCTCGACCGCGTTCTTGAGCAGGTTCACCAGCACCTGCTCGATCAGCACCGGGTCGACATAGACCGTCAGCGGCGGGGTCGGCAGGCGGGTCAGGATGGTGACGCGGCGGCGCGTGGCCTCCAGGTCGGCCAGGCCTACCGCGTCGGCGACGATGTCGTGCAGCGCGGCCTCGCGCCGCTGCGGCTGGCTGCGCTTCACGAAGCCGCGGATGCGGCTGATGATGGTGCCGGCGCGCACCGCCTGGGCCGAGGTCTTCTCCAGCACCGGGATCAGGTCCTCCGGCGTGCTGCGGCCCGAGTGCAGCCGCGCCACCGCGCCCATGCAGTAGTTGTTGATGGCCGCCAGCGGCTGGTTCAGCTCATGCGCCAGCGACGAGGCCATCTCGCCCATGGTGGTCAGGCGGCTGGTGAACTGCAGGCGCTCTTCATGCTGGCGCGCCATTTCCTCGGCGGCCTTGCGCACCGTGATATCGGTGGCGATCTGCATCTGCGCCAGGTGGCCGTCGACCCACTGGATATAGCGGCGGCGCACTTCGAACCATTTCTGCATGTCCGGCACGAACACTTCGCGCGCGTCCGATGCGTACGGCATCAGCTCGGACGCCGGCAGGCCGGCATAGGCGTCGACATAGTCGGTGTTGTCGCTGGAGACCTGGTCCTTGTCGAGGTCGTCGCCGGCCAGCTTGAGGTGGCCCTCGGCCTCCCAGCCGAACAGCTGGCGGTAATAGCGGTTGGCAAAGAGCAGCTCCGCCTTGTCGGTGGCCAGCACCGACACCGCGGCATCCAGGCTTTCCAGCACCGTGGTGAAGCGGTCATGCGCCGCGGCCAGTTCCTCGCGCGCGCGCTTGGGCTCGGTGATGTCCGTCATCGAGCTCATCCAGCCAGTATGGCGGCCGCGGCTGTCCACCAGCGGCGACACGTACATGCGCGCGTAGAAGCTGCTGCCGTCGCGGCGCATCACGCGCATCTCGTAGCCGCCGGCGGGCGACTTGCCCTGCAGCGTCAGGTCGATCTGCTTCTGCATCTCCTGCTGGTCGTTGGGCGGCCAGTAGGGGAAGGGCGGCAGGCGCCCGACCAGGTCGTTCTCCTGCCAGCCGGTCATGCGGCAGAAGGCCGGGTTGACATAGGTGATGCGGCCGTTCAGGTCGAGCGCGCGCAGGCCGATCAGCATCGAGTTTTCCATCGCGCGCCGGAACGAGGTCTCGGCCAGCAGCGCGCGCTGCGCCTCGGAGCGGCGGCTGGTGTGGCGCCACATGCTCCACAGGCTCCACAGCAGGAAGCACGACAGCCCCACCACCAGCCACAGCAGCATGTTGTTGGGCAGGTTCGACGCCGGCGGGTAAGCATCGGCGCGCAGCGACAGCGAGTGGCCCGGCGGATCCAGCAGCACCTCGTACGACAGCGCGTTGCCCGGCACCGGCCGCAATGAGGTGCTGGCGCGGGTCTGGTTGTTCTTGTCGATCAGCGAGAAGCGGTAGCGCTCGGTCAGCTCGGGCGGCAGCAGGTGCGTCAGGATGCCGTTGATCGAGTACAGCGCGCCGAGCGTGCCGAGGAACTCGTTGTCGCGCACGATCGGCACTTCCATCAGCATGAAGCTGTCGCCGCGCTCGTTGACCAGCGGGCGCGAATAGACCACTCGCTGGGTCTCGCGCGCGGCGTCGAAGGTGTCGAGCACTTCCGGTTCGAGCGGCTGGTCCTGGTTCTCGCGCAGGCGGCTGGCGAATTCCGAGGTCGATGGCAACGACCAGCGGCCGCGCTTGGTGGCATCGAGCCAGTTAATGAAAACGATCTCGGGGTTTTCGCGCAGGATTTCCTGCGCCGCGGTGCGGTAGGCGCCTTGCTCAAGCTGCGCGGCGGCGATGTCGCGCGCCAGCGAGGCCAGCTGGTCCTGGTTGCTCAGCAGGGACAGGCGCACGCGCTGCTGCGCCCAGGCGGCGTCGCGGTACAGGGCGTCGCGCTGCTGCTGGCGCTCGGTCTCGTGCAGGGACCACAGGATCACGCCCATGGCCACCGTGAACAGCACGATGGCAACCAGCGGGATGAACATGAACCAGCTGGTGGCCACCAGGTTGCGCCAGCGCAGCCACCACAGCCCGCGCGGTGCGGCCACGGGGGCGCCGTCGTCGGGGCCCAGCGCCTCGATCGGCCCCAGTCCGGCAGCCGGCGAAGGGGCGTGCGCGGGGTCGCCTCCGGCCGCCTTGGCTGACCCCGACGCGTCGGGAGGAAGCATGGCTGCACGCAGGCTGGAAAGGAGTCGGTCGAAAAACGGCATGGGAGGGATTGACGGCTGACCGACCAGTGTACCGAGATTATTGCGGTGCGTCGCTTGGGGAAAGCGCCAATGAAAACATTGCTGCTGCGGCCGGGGCGGGTAGGCTTATGGCGCATGGCGGGGCAGCCGGGCAGTGATTCTTGGTGCGCCGCCGCATAATTCCACATTATAAAAAACGATACCGCAATTTGAAAATTTCACTTGTGCTGGACTTTGGGCTTCCATAGAATCGGTTCGACCCAAGAATGCGGGCGGCAGCCATGCGCCTGCCGCGCGGAGAAACCGGAACAGGTTTCCCGGCGGCGGCCCCGATGCAAGGCGGCATGGTGCCGGATCCGCAAGTCGGTGCGAGTCATACGTAAAGTCGTGTCCGGGCGCTGCCAGCGCGGGCGCGGATGCAAAGAATTCACCCAGGAGACAGTCATGTCCGCCGTACCAGAGCAGATTCTCGGCGCCTCGAGCGCCAACGACGCCGATCCCCAGGAAACCCATGAATGGCTCGACGCCCTGCAGGGCGTCCTGGCCGCCGAAGGTCCGGCGCGCGCCGCTTTCCTGATCGACAAGCAGATCGAATACGCACGCGTGAACGGCGTGACCCAGCCGTTCCACGCCGAGACGCAGTACATCAACACGATTCCGGTCGAGCAGCAGGCCCGCATCCCCGGCGACCAGGACATCGAGCACCGGATCCGCTCGTACACCCGCTGGAACGCCATGGCGATGGTGCTGCGCGCCAACAAGCACACCAACGTCGGCGGCCACATCTCGTCGTTCGCCTCGGCGGCCACGCTGTATGACGTCGGCTACAACCACTTCTGGCGCGCCCCGTCGGAAGCCGGCGGCGGCGACCTGGTGTTCGTGCAGGGCCACTCGGCTCCGGGCGTGTATTCGCGCGCCTTCCTGCTCGGCCGCCTGACCCAGGACCAGCTCGACAACTTCCGCCAGGAGGTGGACGGCAAGGGCATCTCGTCCTACCCGCACCCGTGGCTGATGCCGGACTTCTGGCAGTTCCCGACGGTGTCGATGGGCCTGGGCCCGATCATGGCCATCTACCAGGCCCGCTTCATGAAGTACCTGGACAGCCGCGGCCTGGCCAAGGCCGGCGACCGCAAGGTCTGGGCCTTCCTGGGCGACGGCGAGACCGACGAGCCGGAATCGCTGGGTGCGATCGGCATGGCCGGCCGCGAGAAGCTCGACAACCTGGTCTTCGTCATCAACTGCAACCTGCAGCGCCTGGATGGCCCGGTGCGCGGCAACGGCAAGATCATCCAGGAACTGGAATCCGAATTCCGCGGTGCCGGCTGGAACGTGATCAAGGTGGTGTGGGGCAGCAAGTGGGATTCGCTGCTGGCGCGCGACACCAAGGGCCTGCTGATGAAGCGCATGATGGAATGCGTCGACGGCGAGTACCAGACCATGAAGGCCAAGGACGGCGCCTATGTCCGCGAGCACTTCTTCAACACGCCTGAGCTGAAGGCGATGGTGGCCGACTGGTCCGACGACGACATCTGGCGCCTGAACCGCGGCGGCCACGATCCGCACAAGATCTACGCCGCCTACAAGGCCGCCAGCGAGCACAAGGGCCAGCCCACGCTGATCCTGGCCAAGACCATCAAGGGCTATGGCATGGGCGACGCCGGCCAGGCCATGAACGTGGCCCACCAGCAGAAGAAGATGCCGGTGGACGCGATCCGCAAGTTCCGCGACCAGTTCAATCTTCCCGTTGCCGACGACCAGCTCGAAGAGGTGCCGTACATCACCTTCCCGGAAGGTTCGAAGGAACTGGAATACATGCGCCAGGCGCGGCAGAACCTGGGCGGCTACCTGCCGGCCCGCCGCCAGAAGGCCGAAGCGCTGCCGGTCCCGCAGCTGTCCGCGTTCGACGCGCTGCTCAAGGCCACCGGCGAAGGCCGCGAAGTGTCCACCACCATGGCCTTCGTGCGGATCCTGAACACGCTGCTGAAAGACAAGCAGATCGGCAAGCACGTGGTGCCCATCGTGCCGGACGAGTCGCGCACCTTCGGCATGGAAGGCCTGTTCCGCCAGGTCGGCATCTGGAACCAGGAAGGCCAGAAGTACGTGCCGGAAGACCATGACCAGCTGATGTTCTACAAGGAATCGCAGACTGGCCAGGTGCTGCAGGAGGGCATCAACGAAGCCGGCGCCATGTGCGACTGGATCGCGGCCGCCACGTCGTACTCGACGCACGGCGTGCAGATGATCCCGTTCTACATCTACTACTCGATGTTCGGCATCCAGCGTATCGGCGACCTGTGCTGGGCCGCTGCCGACATGCGCTCGCGCGGCTTCCTGCTGGGCGGCACCGCCGGCCGCACCACGCTGAACGGCGAAGGCCTGCAGCATGAAGACGGCCACTCGCACGTGTTCCACGCCGCGATCCCGAACTGCATCTCGTACGACCCGACCTTCCAGTACGAACTGGCGGTGGTCATGCAGGACGGCCTGCGCCGCATGTACGCCGAGCAGGAAGACGTCTACTACTACCTGACGGTGATGAACGAGAACTACGAGCATCCGGAAATGCCGGCTGGCGTGGAGCAGGACATCGTCAAGGGCATGTACCAGTTCCGCAAGGGTGTCGAGAACAGCAACGCGCCGCGCGTGCAGCTGCTGGGCTCGGGCACGATCTTCCGCGAGGTGATCGCCGCTGCCGACCTGCTCAAGAAGGACTGGGGCGTGGAGTCGGACCTGTGGGGCTGCCCGAGCTTCACCGAACTGGCCCGCGAAGGCCACGACGTCGAGCGCTTCAACCTGCTGCACCCGACCGAGACCCCGCGCGAATCGCACGTGGCCAAGAGCCTGAAGTCGGCCCGCGGCCCGGTGATCGCCTCCACCGACTACGTGCGTGCGTTTGCCGAGCAGATCCGTCCGTTCGTGCCGCGCCGCTACGTGGTGCTGGGCACCGACGGCTTCGGCCGCTCGGACACGCGCGAGAAGCTGCGCCACTTCTTTGAAGTGGACCGCTACTGGGTCACGCTGGCCGCGCTCAAGGCGCTGGCCGACGAGGGTGCGATCGGCCGCGACAAGGTTGCCGAGGCCATCAAGAAGTACAACCTCGACCCGAACAAGCCCAACCCGATGTCGGTCTGATCCGGCAGCCAGCACCAACCCCCGCAGTACGGCAACGCCGTGCCGCGGGCGCCCCGGCCAGAGCCCGGACGGCGCCTTGCGGCATGGCGGCGTGACAGAAGCGGGCGGCGAAGGTAATCTCGCCGCTTGCGGATGTCGCGCGTGCCGGCCTGCCCAGGAGACACTGAATGAGTCAAGCGATTGAAATCAAGGTGCCGGATATCGGCGACTATGACGCCGTTCCCGTCATCGAAGTGCATGTGAAACCCGGCGACAGCATCAACGCGGAAGACGCGCTGGTGACGCTGGAATCGGACAAGGCCACCATGGACGTGCCCTCGCCGCAGGCCGGCGTGGTCAAGGACGTCCGCATCAAGGTGGGCGACAACGTGTCCGAAGGCTCGGTGCTGGTGATGCTGGAGGCGGCCAACGAGCCCGCCGCCGCCGCACCTGCCCCTGCTGCCGCAGCACCGGCGCCGGCGCCGGCCGCCGCAGCCCCCGCACCGGCTCCTGCCCCCGCAGCAGCCCCAGCCGCGGCCCCGGCCGCTGGCGGTGGCGGCACCATCGAAGTCAAGGTGCCCGATATCGGCGACTACGACGCCGTGCCGGTCATCGAAGTCCACGTCAAGGCGGGCGACACCATCAACGCCGAAGACGCCGTGGTGACGCTGGAGTCCGACAAGGCCACCATGGACGTGCCGTCGCCGCAAGGCGGCGTGGTCAAGGAAGTCAAGGTCAAGGTCGGTGACAACGTCGCCGAAGGCACGCTGCTGCTGATCCTGGAAGGCGCCGCCGCAGCAGCCGCCCCGGCAGCTGCCGCCGCGGCACCGGCTCCGGCTGCCAGCGCGCCCGCACCGGCACCGGCACCGGCCCCCGCAGCCGCCGCCCCGGCACCGGCCGCAGCACCTGCTGCCGCGCCGGCCGCCGCTGGCGTAACCGGCAAGGCCGCCCACGCCAGCCCCTCGGTGCGCAAGTTCGCACGCGAGCTGGGCGTGGACGTGTCGCGCGTGCCGGGCACCGGCCCCAAGGGCCGTATCACCCAGGAAGACGTGCAGGGCTACGTCAAGGGCGTGATGAGCGGCCAGGCCGCCGCGCCCGCACAGGCCGCCGCGGCTGGCGCCGGTGGTGGCGAGCTCGGCCTGCTGCCGTGGCCGAAGGTCGATTTCACCCGCTTCGGCGAGGTCGAAAGCAAGGCCCTGTCGCGCATCAAGAAGATCTCGGGTGCCAACCTGCACCGCAACTGGGTCATGATCCCGCACGTCACCAACCATGACGAAGCGGACATCACCGAGCTGGAAGCCTTCCGCCTGCAGCTGAACAAGGAAAACGAGAAGTCCGGCATCAAGGTGACGATGCTGGCGTTCATGATCAAGGCCACGGTGGCGGCGCTGAAGAAGTTCCCGAACTTCAACGCGTCGCTCGATGGTGACAACCTGGTGCTGAAGAAGTACTTCAACATCGGTTTTGCCGCCGACACCCCGAACGGCCTGGTCGTGCCGGTGATCAAGGACGCCGACAAGAAGGGCGTGCTGGAGATCAGCCAGGAAATGACCGAGCTCGCCAAGCTGGCCCGCGACGGCAAGCTCAAGCCGGACCAGATGCAGGGCGGCTGCTTCTCGATCTCTTCGCTGGGCGGCCTCGGCGGCACATACTTCACGCCGATCATCAACGCGCCGGAAGTGGCCATCATGGGCGTGTGCAAGTCGTACCAGAAGCCGGTGTGGGACGGCAAGCAGTTCGCCCCGCGCCTGACGCTGCCGCTGTCGCTGTCGTGGGACCACCGCGTCATCGACGGTGCCGAAGCGGCGCGCTTCAACACGTACTTCGGGCAACTGCTGGCGGATTTCCGCCGCATCCTGCTGTAAGCGGGGTTGCGCCGGGCGGGCAGGCCGACGGCCTGGCCTGCCCGGCGCACCACGCGCAACCGGGAGCGAGCCATGACTACCTGCGTGGTCGTCAGGAAGGGCGCCGAGGTGGCCATCGCGGCAGACGCGCTGGTCACCTTTGGCGACACGCGCCTGTCGCGCGCCTACGAGCGCAACCAGAAGGTGTTCCCGGTAGGCGACGGCTTCATCGCGCTGGCCGGGACCACCGCGCACTTCCCGGTCATGCGCACGCTGCTGGCGGGGCTGGGCGAAGAGTGCCGGCTGGGCTCGCGTGATGACGTGTTCCGCACCTTCCTGAAGGTGCATGAGAAGCTGAAGTCGGACTACTTCGTCAACACCAAGGAAGACGAGGACGATCCCTACGAGTCGTCGCAGATCGTATGCCTGATCGCCAATCCGGCGGGCATCTTCGGCGTCTACTCGTACCGCGAGGTGTTTTCGTTCGACCGCTTCTGGGGTATCGGCTCGGGCCGCAACTACGCGCTGGGCGCGATGCATGCGGTCTATGACCGGCCGGACCTGGATGCGGGCGAGATCGCGCGCATCGGCGTCGATGCGGGCGTGGAGTTCGACAAGAGTTCGGCGGGGCCGATCGAGGTGCACACCGTGCGGCTGCACGAGGGTGACGCCGCACCGGCGCCGGCGGCTGGCGGTGCCTCGGGCGGCAATCCGGCAACCGGCAGTACGGCACCCGACAGCGCGGCAACCAACAACGACGGCGCGCCCTGAAGCCGAGAGGCGGGCGCGCATAGAGGAGCAAACATGAGTGTGATCGAAGTCAAGGTGCCGGATATCGGCGATTTCGACGCGGTGGAAGTGATCGAGGTGCTGGTCAAGGCCGGCGACACGGTCGAGGTGGAACAGTCCCTGATCGTGCTGGAATCCGACAAGGCCAGCATGGACGTGCCGTCGTCGGCCGCCGGCAAGGTGGTTGAGGTCAAGGTCAAGGTCGGCGACAAGGTCGGCCAGGGCGCGGTGATCTGCACCATCGAGGCCCAGCAGGCCGCGGCCGCCCCGGCGCCCGCGCAAGCTCCGGCACCGGCGCAAGCTCCGGCACCGGCGCAGGCTCCGGCACCCGCGGCGGCGGCTCCGGCACCGGCTCCTGCTGCCGCCAGCCACAGCGGTGGCGCCGATATCCAGTGCGAGATGCTGGTGCTGGGCGCCGGCCCCGGCGGCTACTCGGCCGCCTTCCGTGCCGCAGACCTGGGCATGAATACCGTGCTGGTGGAGCGCTACAGCACGCTTGGCGGCGTCTGCCTGAACGTGGGCTGCATCCCGTCCAAGGCGCTGCTGCACAACGCCGCCGTGATCGACGAAGCCAAGGCGCTGGCCGCCCACGGCATCCTGTTCGGCGAAGCCAAGATCGACCTGGACGGCCTGCGCCACTACAAGAACCAGGTGGTCGGCAAGCTCACCGGCGGCCTGGCCGGCATGGCCAAGGCGCGCAAGGTGCAGGTGGTGCGCGGCATCGGCAACTTCCTCGACCCGCATCACATGGAGGTCGAGCTGACCGAAGGCGAGGGCAAGCGCAGCACCGGCAAGAAGACCGTGATCCGCTTCGAGAAGGCCATCATCGCTGCCGGCAGCCAGGCGGTGAAACTGCCGTTCATCCCGGAAGATCCGCGCATCGTCGACTCGACCGGCGCGCTGGAGCTGCCCGAAGTGCCCAACAAGATGCTGGTCATCGGCGGCGGCATCATCGGCCTGGAAATGGCCACGGTGTACAGCACGCTGGGTGCCGACATCGATGTCGTGGAAATGCTCGACGGCCTGATGAACGGTGCTGACCGCGACCTGGTCAAGGTCTGGGAAAAGAAGAACAAGGACCGCTTCGGCAAGGTCATGCTGAAGACCAAAACCGTCGGCGTGGAAGCCAAACCGGACGGCATCTACGTCAAGTTCGAAGGCGAGGCCGCGCCGGCCGAGCCACAGCGCTACGACCTGGTGCTGGTGTCGGTGGGCCGCTCGCCCAACGGCAAGCGCATCAGCGCAGAGAAGGCCGGCGTGGCCGTGAGCGAGCGCGGCTTTATCAACGTCGACAAGCAGATGCGCACCAATGTGCCGCATATCTTTGCGATCGGCGATATCGTCGGCCAGCCGATGCTGGCGCACAAGGCGGTGCATGAAGCCCACGTTGCCGCTGAGGCCGCGCATGGCGAGAAGGCTTACTTCGATGCCAAGCAGATCCCGTCGGTGGCCTTCACCGATCCGGAAGTGGCCTGGGCCGGCCTGACCGAAGACGAGTGCAAGGAGAAGGGGATCAAGTACAGCAAGGGCGTGTTCCCCTGGGCGGCATCGGGCCGCGCCATTGCCAACGGCCGCGACGAAGGCTTCACCAAGCTGATCTTCGACGAGGAAACCCATCGCGTGATCGGCGGCGGCATCGTCGGCACGCATGCAGGCGACCTGATCAGCGAGGTCTGCCTGGCGATCGAGATGGGCGCCGATGCGGTGGATATCGGCAAGACCATCCATCCGCACCCGACGCTGGGTGAATCGATCGGCATGGCGGCGGAGATCTATGAAGGCACGTGTACTGACGTGCCGCCGCCGCGCAAGCGCTGAGCGCCGTTCGCTGCAAGCGAGAAAGCCCGCCCGCCCAGGCGGGCTTTTTTATTGCCAATTATGCAATTAACCGCCGGAATTTGCCGGCGTCCGCGAGGTCTGCCTGCCAGTACCGCTCGCGTCGGCAGCCAATGTGCAGATTGCGACAGGAGCGGTGCAAGACCTTCGCTGCCTATACTGAATTCAGCCGCCATGCACCCCAAGGCGACCGAGGCCGGCGCTGCATATTCGCGCGCGGGCGATCGCTGCCGGATGTCTGCTGGCGGGATCCGGTGGCCCCCGGTGGCTACCGTTCAGCTGACAAGGAGGCACGACGTGTTCAGGCATCTTCTTGTTGCGGTAGATGGCTCCGCTCTGGCCGAAGCGGCCTTTCGCAAGGCACTGGAGTTCGCGCAGGAGACGCAGGCCAGCATTACGGCGCTGCGCGCCTGCCCGGATTTCCACGTCACGACTTACCACACCGAAATGCTCACCGACACGCGAGAGCAGTTCGAAGAGGCTGTCCTCGAGGACGCATCGAAATACCTCGACGGCATCGCGCGAGAGGCCGCCGCGGCAGGCGTGCCCTGCGACACCAGCAGCGTGGTCGACGATCATCCCTACGATGCCATCATCAAGGCTGCAGAAGAAAACGATTGTGACCTGATTGTCATGGCGTCTCATGGGCGCCGGGGTGTGAAGGCGCTGTTGATCGGCAGCGAAACCCTGAAGGTACTGACCCACAGCAAGATTCCGGTGCTGGTCTATCGCTAGACGTCGCATGAATGGGGTCGCCGGCATTGATGACACCGGATACGTTCGTGATGCCACCATGGTTGCCTGTCATGGGCGCCATAAAGGATCTGCCATGAGCACTCGCCGCTATGTCGTGATGATCGACCAGCCCAGGGACGTTGCCGACGAGCAGATGGCAGAGTACATCAAGCATGCCATCGCCGGATGGGGCGCCGGATTGCCCCCGCCTCCGGCTGACAGCCCGTTCTTCGACCTGGATGTATTGTCGGTAACCGTGATCAGCAAGCCGCACAAGGACCACTCATGAAGGATGTGCCCGGTTCAGGGAGCTATGCCGGCCGCTACTGGCATTTCCTGGATGACGGCCGCATGCAATGCGACCTGTGCCCGCGCCACTGCCGCCTGCATGGCGAGCAGCGAGGCGCTTGCTTCGTGCGCCAGCGGGTCGGCGATCGGATGGTGCTGACCGCCTATGGCCGCTCGTCGGGCTTCTGCATCGACCCGATCGAAAAGAAGCCGCTCAACCACTTCTACCCGGGCTCTGCCGTCCTGTCGTTCGGCACAGCCGGCTGCAATCTGGCCTGCAAGTTCTGCCAGAACTGGGATATCAGTAAATCGCGCGAGATGGAGACCCTGGCCGATGCGGCCATGCCCGAAGCGATCGCCGCATCGGCGGCGGCGCACGGTTGCAAAAGCGTGGCCTTCACCTACAACGACCCGGTGATCTTCGCCGAGTACGCCATGGACGTAGCCGATGCCTGCCACCAACTGGGCATCAGGACGGTGGCGGTGACCGCAGGATATATGGGCGCCGAGGCGCGGCGTGATTTCTACGCCAGGATGGATGCGGCAAACGTCGACCTGAAAGGCTTCAGCGACGCGTTCTATGTTGCCTTCACCGGGGCGCACCTGCAGCCGGTACTGGAGACGCTCCAGTACCTGAAGCACGAAACCGATGTCTGGCTCGAGATCACGACGCTGCTCATTCCCGGCAAGAACGACAGCGATGACGAGATTCGCGCCGAGGCCCGGTGGATCGCCAGGGAGCTTGGTCCCGACGTGCCGCTGCACTTCACCGCATTCCATCCGGACTACAAGATGCGCGACGTGCCGCCGACACCATGTTCCACCCTTGCGCGCGCCCGCAAGCATGCGCTGGCGGAGGGACTGCATTACGTCTACACCGGCAACGTGCACGACACCGCCGGTGCCACCACCCATTGCCCCGCTTGCCGCGCGCAGCTCATCGTGCGCGACTGGCACGCGATCGAAAGCTATCGCCTGACTCCCACGGGAACTTGCCCGGACTGCTTTGCACAGATTGCGGGACGTTTCGGGAATTTTGAGCGTCAGTTCGGGCGGCGGCGAATTCCTGTGCGCATCGGAGAATAGGCCGGCATGCATGCTCGGGGCCCACGGCCGCTGTTCACCGGGACCAACCTGATGGAAAGGTGAAGAGCAAAAAAAACCACGCCGAGAGGAAGCATGGCGCTTCCCCGGGGCGTGGCAGCACGCAGCCTTTCAGTGGTTGTATTCGACGCTGTGGTTGAAAGACAGGTCGAAGGCGTCCGACCACGTCACGTTGACGAACGACGAGTCGTTTGTGCCGGTTGCCGCGGCAACGGAGGGGAAGGCCGTGCCCTGGTCGCCCCGCACGTCCAGCGTGACTGTCGTGCCCGGGGCCACCGGCCTGGCCTGTGCCGACCCGCTGACGAAGACCGTAGGCGTGGCGCCGACGGTGGAGCGGACCTGCACGTTGCTCCGCTTGACGAAGGGCACGCCCGAGGCGGAAGTCCAGCTGACCGGGAAGGTCGGGCCGCCCGTGAATGCGGTGGCGGAGGTCGGCGTGATCAAGTCGCGCACGCTCTGGCTGACCTGTTGCCACGCATACTGGCGCAGCGATTCCGGCGCCGGCGGCGGGGTGCGCAACCTGACCTGGTACGTGTACGCCGGCGTGGTGGTATTGCCGCCCTGGTAGATGTCAAAGGTGTAGACACTGAACGGCGTGATCGCGGCAATTTCCGCGCTGCTCAGTTGCGGGCTGGCCCAGGCCGCGTTGCCGACCGGCCAGGCGAGCTGCGCTTGCGCCGCCACGTCCTGTGCCACGCCCGTGAGCCGGTAGCTGCTGCGGCAGGAGGTCAGGCGGCCAAGCGATGCGGCCTGGGTCGGCGTCTGCGAGGCGCCGAGCTGTGCGCGGATGTTCAGCGTATCGCAGACCCCGCCTTGGGCCACCGGCTGCAGGAAGATGCCGTTGCGCAAGCCCGGCCCCTTCACGATGGCGAAATCGACCGGCACCCCTTGGTTGTCGACGTTGGCGACTTGCAGGCTCAGCGAACTCACAAAGGCGTTGGTGCCCGCGGTCGCCTTTGCCGGATTCAGCCAGTCCCATTTCTGGGCAAGGGCGCCGACGCGGGTCAGCACCTTGCGCTGGTTGCCGACCATGCGCCAGCCGTTGTCGTCGTTGGTGCGGGCGCTGTCTTGCAGCGCCACCTGCACGATCGCCTGGGTGCCGTCGCGCAGGCCGTCGGTGCGGGTCCACGACAGCTTGATCCAGAGCTTGTCTGTTGCCTGCACGCGGATGACTTCCGGCAGGCTGAAGGCGGCGCCGTTCATCATGTCGTCGGCGAAGATACCGGGCGCGCTGCCGCCCTGCGCGAACTCCCTCTCGGCACTCGCGCCGTTGTTCAGGTAGGCCGAGGGCACGCCGGCTTGCCGCACGCCGGAATCCACGTCATCGACGAAGATCTTGCCGCACGCGGCTACCTCGCCATTCAGGCGGGCGGTGGCCGTCGAGCTGCCACCGAAGCATTGGTTGAAGGCGGCTTGCAGCGCTGCCAGGTTGCTGGCCGCCGGGAGGGCGGATACGGGTACCGGTACCCCGCCGATGGTAGCGACGCTCGGCAGGCTCGCAGCATCGCTGGCTGTCGGCGCCACGCCGGGTGCCAGCTGGAGCAGGGCAGGCGTATCGCTGGAGGCGCCGGGCACCGATGAGAGCTGCACGGCACCGTCCGGCAGCACGTTGACCTTCAACTGGTCGAGCAGGCGGTCCAGGCCGGGCGCTCCCGCCGTCAGCGGGCCGGAGATGAGGTCCACGCCGGCGTTGCCGGTGGCGCTCAGCAGGTCGGCTAGCGCATCCGAGTAGGCTTTCACGGTGGTGCTGATCGCCGACGCGGTGATCTTCGACTGCAGCAGGCCGGTATCGGCAAGCAGCTTGGTCGGGTTGTCGCCGACGATGGTTGCCGCAATCGCGTTGGTCAGCGGCGTGATGTTGATGGTCTGTGTGCCCGCGGTGGCGCTCAGGCTGATCAGCGTGGCCTGCGAATCCGCGACATTGCCGGTGGCCGCCAGCACAAAGGGCGCGGCGAGTCCCGTCACATCACACTGGAACGAGCCGGTAGTGGCGTCCGCCGGGCAACTGACGGACTTGCCGGCGGCGTCGGTCAGGGTCACGGTGGCGCCCTGCATGGCTGCGCCGGTGGCCGCGACGCCAGTGACGGTCTGCTTGGTGGGTGTCGACGTGACAGGCGGCGTCGTGGTGGTAGCGGTGGTGCCGGCGCCGCTGTCGGACGAGTCGCCGCCGCCGCAAGCCGACAATGCGAACACGGCGATGCCGAGCGCAACAGGTGTGAGCTTCATGATTTCCCCGGTTATTGCTGTGATGGACTGCAAACCATCAGGCAGGTCGAAGACCGATGCCGCCTGATTGGCCAGGAAATTCAGGAAAAGCGCCCAATGCAATACAACAGTTGATTCCCGTTTATCCCCAAACCTCGGGCGAGCTTTCTTGTGCTGCGGGCCGATTTCAATTCGCCTGGCTGGCGGGATTTTCCGGAATCGCCCGGGCGCGCCGCATCATTCATTTAGATGAAACTTTGAAATACCCCCAATGCGAGGGGCACTCATTCGGTCGCGCTTTATGCAAAGCTGATGCCGGTCCGTAAGAGACTGTCGGCGCCGCAGAACATCAATTAAGCGCCTGATTAATAATGCCCTTGGGGAGCGGGTAATTGAAGACGGAAAAGGAACACCTTATCGGGGACCTCTATGAGGCTGCGCTGCGGCAGGAGGGCTTCCTGGACGTTTTTCAAAGCGTCGCCGAAAGCGTGGGCGCCAATGTATTCCACATGTTCAGCTGGGATGTATTGCGCAATGCGCCCCACCTTTCCATCTATACGCCCGATGTCGATTTGGATACGGTGGTGCAGCGCTACGACCAGTATTACGGCGCACTCGATCCGCGTCGCAGTTTTGTCGAAAAGGCCGGCATTGGCGAGTTGGTCTGCTGTCAGGATTACCTCAGTGAGCAGGATATTGCTCGCAGCGAGTTTTTCCAGGATTACCAGTTGCCATCGGGCTTGCGTTACCTGATGGGCCTGCGGCTGGCCCGGCCCGGCAGCGACGATATCCTGCTGGGGTTGATCAGGGCCAATGGCCGGCCGCCCTACACCATGCAGGAACGCGTCGCCGCGGCCGGCATGGCCGGACACCTGCAGCGTGCCATCAACCTCTGGCAGGACGCCCGGGTCCTGCATCGCGATGCCGCCGTGGGCACCGAACTGATGGCGCAACTCGGCCTGGCCGTGTTCGCGCTCGACCGGCGTGCGCGGGTGATGTTTGCCAACCACGCTGGCGAAGCCATATTGCGCGCCACCACTTGCCTGCGGCTCGAGCATGGCCGGCTCGCGGCTAGCAGCGCCGCGGAGAACGAAGGCATGAAAGCCGCCATGGCCCGCGTGGAAAAGACACGCAAGGCGGAGAGCCTGGCGCTGCGGACCACGGCGGGCGCGCCGCCCGAAATCTTCGTCTGTATCGCGTGCCTGCCGGGGCACGATACGCGCGCGGCATTTGGTGAGGCAACGCTGCTGCTGACTGCCAGGCGGCGTGGCTCGGCGCCGATGGTCGCCGCGAAGGCGCTGCAGCAGGCGTTCAGGCTGTCGGTTGCCGAGGCGGCAGTGGCCGAAGCGTTGATCAGCGGCAAAACCCCCGACGAGTACGCAGCCCTTGCCGGAGTTTCCCTGGCCACCGTGCGCACGCAGCTGCGGGCCATCTTCGACAAGACCTGCGCGCGATCCCAGGCCGAGGCCGTCGGAACCATGCTATGGGTCCTGTCGCAGCACGAGCGGGACCGCTAGCGTTTGCCGATGCCGCGCAAAGCGGCAAAAAGCCAAGGTGAAGAACAAAAAAAAGCCCGACCTGTAGAGGTCGGGTTTAACGATACCTTTGGACAAGGAGACCGCGGTACCGAGGAGACATCGGCGGACAAGGCAGCACCGATGCAACTCAGTCAGGGCACTACCTTCATCGTTGGCAAAACACACCGCAAACGCCAGGCGTCGATATGCTTTGCCAACGGACCGGCCGCAGCCGGTCCATCTTCAACGCAGGCAGCTATCAGGCAGCCGTCGTCTTCTTTGCCGTGGCCGTACGGGCCGTGGCGCTGGCTTGCTGGGCAGCCTTGGTGGCAGCCGTAGCCGCAGCCTGGAAGTTGGTTTCAGCGATTTCGACCGCTTGCTTGGTCGCCTTCTGCACCGACTCGTAGGCGTTGTTGGCAGCGGAGATCGCCGACTTCACGATGGCCACGGTCGATTCCGAACCGGCCGGGGCGTTCTTGGCGAGGTTCTCGACCAGCGCTTGCACGTTCTTCGAGCCTTCGGCCAGTTGAGCCTCGGCTACCTTGGTGAACTCGCTCTGGGTTTCCGAAGCGATTTCATACAGGTGGCGGGTGTAGGCCAGGGTCTTTTCGGCAACCGGCTGCACGGCTGCGGCCTGGATGGCCAGCAGTTCCTGTGCGTCCTTGGCCGACAGCGCCTTCTTGGCGTTGTCAACGCCTTCTGCGAACGAAGTCTTGACGACCTGCAGGTTCAGCTCGACGAGCTTTTCGACGCCTTCAAACGCCTTGGTGGTCAGGCCGAACAGCGTTTCGAGGTTGGCCTTTTGCGCTGCTGCAACTTGTTCCGGGGTGAGGATCATTGCTGGTCTCCAGTGGTGAACTTCAAGGTCTAGCAAATTAAGCCGCCTAGATGTCAGGGCCGTGACGGTGTTGTGCCCGATTCGGCCAGCCCAGGCGTGTGGGTGGGTCAAGGCGCATTTCTTATTTGGTGCGCCGCAACAATTCCTATTTTAGGGGCGCCAGATCCAATGTCAAGTGGATTTTGTGCAATGCACAAACAACGTTGCTGGCGATACACGGGAGCGGCTGTGACGCCACTCCGGGGCGCTCCGGCGAGGGCCATGCAGGGGTGCTACCATCGCGGATTGCCCGCGCCCGCACGGATGGCCGCGCCGGGAACCAACAAAGACGTGAACAGAACCGCCCAGGCCACTTCCATGCTCGCTTTCTATGCCGACCATTTTGTGCTGCCACTGCCACCCGGGCACCGTTTCCCGATGCGCAAGTACAGCATGCTGCGCGATGCCGTCGCGGCGCAGGTGCCGGGGCTGCGCCTGGTTGAGGCGCCGCGCGCGGGCGACGATGCCTTGTTGCTGGCGCACACACCCGGGTACGTGCAGGCCGCGTCAGCGGGCACGCTCGACGCGGCGCGCCAGCGCGAGATCGGCTTCCCGTGGTCCGAGGCCATGGTGGAACGCTCGCGGCGCTCCGCAGGCGCCACCATCGAGGCCTGCCGGACGGCGCTGCGCGAAGGCATTGCCGTGAACCTGGCGGGCGGCACCCACCATGCGTATGCCGACAAGGGCGGCGGCTTCTGCGTGTTCAACGATGCCGCGATTGCGGCGCGCGTGCTGCAGCGCGATGGCGCCGTGCGCCGCGTGGCCGTGGTCGACCTGGATGTGCACCAGGGCAACGGCACCGCGTCGATCCTGCAAGGCGATCCGTCCGTGTTCACGTTGTCGCTGCATGGCGAGAAGAACTATCCGTTCCGCAAAGAGGCCAGCGACCTGGACGTCGGCCTGCCGGACGGCTGCGACGACGATACCTATGCGCAGGCGCTGCAGGCGGCGCTGGACACGCTGTTCAGCCGCTTCGATCCCGAGCTGATCATCTACCTGGCCGGCGCCGATCCGCATGAGGGCGATCGCCTCGGGCGGCTCAGGCTGACCCTGGCGGGCCTGGCACGGCGCGACCGGCTGGTGTTCGATGCCGCGCATGCACGCCAGTTGCCGGTGGCGGTGGCGATGGCGGGCGGCTACGGCAACCAGATCGAGGACACGGTTGCGGTCCACGCGCAGACCGTAAGCCTGGCCGCACAATATCACGCGCGCCATGCACAGGCGCTGCTGGCCACATGAGCGGCGTGATGGAGCAAGGCGGCGCAGCAGCGTCAAGCGCCCGCGCCACGCTGTGGGTGGCGTCGATGCCGTGGCTGTTCGTTCTGATCTGGAGCACCGGCTTTATCGTTGCCAAATACGGCATGCCGTACGCGGAGCCGATGACCTTCCTGTTCCTGCGCTTTGCCGGCGTGGTGGTGCTGATGGTGCCATTCGTGCTGCTGGCGCGCGTGCCGCTGCCGCGCCTGCCGGGCAAGGCGCAAACGGACTGGTCCGCGGTCGGCCATATCGCCGTAGCGGGGCTGTTGCTGCAGACGGGCTACCTGGGTGGCGTCTGGGCTGCGATCAAGCTTGGCATGCCTGCCGGCGTATCGGCGCTGATCGTCGGCATGCAGCCGATCCTGACCGCGCTGATCGCCACGCGCATGGGTGAGCGCATCGGCGCGCGCGCGTGGCTGGGCCTGCTGTTCGGCATCGCCGGCGTGGCGCTGGTGGTGGCCAACAAGCTGGGTGCCAGCGGACTCACGCCGGCAAGCCTGGCACTGGCGGGTGGCGCCTTGCTCAGCATCACCGTCGGCACGGTCTACCAGAAGCACTTCTGCCCGGTGTTCGACCTGCGCATGGGCTCGGTGATCCAGTTCGCCGCGGCGGCACTTGCGTGCGTGCCGTTCATGTTCCTGTTCGAGACCCGCGCGGTGCAGTGGAGTGCCGCGATGCTTGGTGCCATGGCGTGGTCGGTGGTGGCGCTGTCGATCGGCGCCATCTCGCTGCTCTTCCTGCTGATCCGGCGGGGCGCGGCCACCAAGGTGTCGAGCCTGATGTACCTGACGCCGCCCACTACCGCGGTGATGGCGTGGCTGCTCTTCGGTGAGCGCTTTCCGCCGCTGGCCGCTGCCGGCATGGTGCTCGCGGCGCTTGGTGTCGCACTTGTCATCCGCCGGTAGTGTCGCGTATGCGGCTACTTCAGGAATATTCCTATCCCATCCTGTCCCGTCCACGTCTCATGAAACCGCAAGCCGAGTCGCGCAGTGCCTATCCGTACTTCCAGCCGATCACCACGCGTTGGATGGATAACGATGTCTATGGCCACGTTAACAACGTTGTCTACTACAGTTACTTTGATACCGTGGTGAATACCTACCTGATCCGGCAGGGCGTGCTCGATGTCACGTCGGGCGACACGATCGGGCTGGTGATCGAGACGCAGTGCAACTACTTCTCGTCGCTGAGCTTTCCCGAGACCGTGGTGGCCGGCCTGCGCGTGGCAAGACTGGGCACGTCGAGCGTGCGCTATGAGGTCGGGCTGTTCAGCGGCGACAACGAGACTGCCGCCGCGCAGGGGCATTTCATCCACGTCTATGTCGATCGCGCCACGCGCCGGCCGGTGCCGTTGCCGGAGCCGCTGCGCGAGGCGCTGCTGCCGTTGGTGATGGCCGACGCGGTGACGGGCGGGCAAGGGTAAGAACGGGGCAACAGGAGATGAACAAGATGTCCCACGAGGTGCAATTCGGTTCGCAGGATGCCGTGGACTGCGTGGATCGCGCGATCCTGACGCGGCGTTCGGTGCGGGCCTTTCTCGATACGCAGGTGCCGCGCCGGACCGTCGAGGAAATCCTGGCCGTAGCCAGCCGTGCGCCGTCGGGCACCAATACGCAGCCGTGGCGCGTCTATGTGCTGTCCGGCGAGGCGAAGGCCAAGCTGTGCGCCGATGTGCTGGGCGCCTACGAAGACCCCGAGCGCGACAGCAAGTACCTGGAAGAGTATCCGTACTACCCGCGCGAGTGGGCCGACCCCTACTTGTCGCGGCGGCGCAAGGTGGGCTGGGACCTGTACGGGCTGCTTGAGATCAGCCGCGAAGACAAGGCGCGCATGCATGAGCAGCACGCGCGCAATTTCCGTTTCTTCGATGCGCCGGTGGGGATGATCTTCACCATCGACCGCATCATGGAGCAGGGCAGCTGGCTGGACTACGGCATGTTCCTGCAAAGCATCATGGTCGCCGCCCGGGCGCGCGGGCTTGATACCTGTCCGCAGGCGGCGTTCACGCAGTTCCACAAGATTATTGGCAGCCACCTGCGGCTGCCACCGGAGGAAATGGTGGTATGCGGCATGTCACTGGGTTTTGCCGACCCGGAAGCGATCGAGAACCAGCTGACCACGGAACGTGAGCCGGTCAGCGGGTTCGCGCGTTTCCTCTCATAGCAAAGTTTGAGAAAAGTTTGTATCAATGTGTAACGATGAGTGCCGATATACAAGACGACGTCCGTGTATTGGCTGGGAGTGTTCCAAGGGGCAGCAAGGTGAACCCGGGTACGCCTGGGGCAAGCCAGAGGCGGTTCGCATGCAAACGTGACCTTTTGGTTGCTTTTTCCGCAATGTGGAAATGTTTGCAAATCGAACTTTAAGGAGCGTCTGTAAGTCTTTAATCTTGCTAACAATTTCTTTCTTTCCTACACTAGCGCCATTCCTATGCGCTGAACGAATCATGTTCCGGTCTGATTCCATTTTTTCCAGATTCTTCGGCTCCGCACCCCTGTCCGCTGTTGCCACCGCGGTCCTGGTATCGGTGTCGATGGTCGCGGCACCTGTGGCCGAAGCGGCCACCAAGCCCGCAACTACCCAAAAAACGTCGAAAAAGCAGGCAAAATCGGTTAACGCCGAGAAAAAGAGTGCTTCGAAGATTGTTGCCAAGAGCTCGCGTAGCGGCAAGGTCGCCAAGCGCGAAGCAAGCAGCACACGCAAAGTGGTGGTGCTGAAAAATGGCAAGCGCCATACCGTCGTAGCCCAGCGTGCCGCACCCGTGCGCGCCGCCTTCACCCCGGCCAAGCCGTCGCTGGGCGAAGCCATGGGCTTGCGTGACACTGACGACGCGCTGGCACTGCGCTCCAGCGTGGCACTGGTGATGGACCAGAATTCCAACGAGGTGCTGTTCCAGAAGAACGCCAGTGCGGTGCTGCCGATCGCTTCGATCACCAAGCTGATGACCGCGCTGGTGGTGATGGACGCCCGCCTGCCGATGGACGAAGTGCTGACCATCTCCGAGGAAGACCGCGACACCGAAAAGCACAGCGGCTCGCGCCTGCGCTTTGGTACGCAGCTGACGCGCCAGGAATTGCTGCTGCTGGCGCTGATGTCGTCCGAGAACCGCGCCGCGTCGGCGCTGGGCCGCAACTACCCGGGCGGCCTGCCGGCCTTTGTCCAGGCGATGAACCGCAAGGCCCGCGAGCTGGGCATGAACGACAGCCACTTCGTCGATTCCAGCGGGCTGTCGAGCAGCAATGTGTCGAGCGCGACGGACCTGGTGCGCATGGTCAACGCGGCGTATCGCAACCCGACCATCCGCGAGTTCTCGACGCAGACCGAGCATGAGGTCAACGTGCTGGGCCGCACCCAGCACTACGTCAGCACTAACCGCCTGGTGCGCGGCGGCAACTGGGAGATCGGCCTGCAGAAGACCGGCTTTATCTCCGAGGCCGGCCAGTGCCTGGTGATGCAGGCCAAGGTCCAGGGCCGCAACGTGGTGATGGTGTTCCTGGACTCGGCCGGCAAGCTGTCGCGCTTTGCCGATGCCAACCGCGTCAAGGACTGGCTGGAGCATGCGCCGTCGCCATCGTCGCCGCAGCGTGGTTTCCCGTCGTCGCCGAACCTGACGCAGGCTCCGGGCGGCGCGCACGCGATCCTGGCCTCGCAACAGTCGCGCGGCATCTGATACGGAACGCCTGACCGGGAAAAAACGCGCCGTGCCACGGCGCGTTTTTCGTTCTGGCGGCCGCGGCCGTCAGAGCAGCTTGCCTGGGTTCATGATCCCGGCCGGGTCGAACACGGCCTTGATCTCGCGCATCAGCCGCAGTTCCAGCGGGTCCTTCATGGTCAGGAAGGCATGGCGCTTGAGCTGGCCGATGCCATGCTCGGCGCTGATGCTGCCGCCGTAGCGCATCACTTCGTCCAGCACCGCGTCGGTCACCGCATCGCCTTGCGTGGCCGCCCAGTCCTTGGGCGCGCCGGCCGGGCGCGACAGGTTGTAGTGCAGGTTGCCGTCGCCGAAGTGCCCGAAGATAAAGGGCCGGATGGCGGGATCGAGCCCACGCAGCCGCGTTTCCATCGAGGTCATGAAGGCCGGAATCTGCTCGATCGGGAGCGAGATGTCATGCTTCAGGTGCGGGCCGTCGGCGCGCTGCGCCTCGGAGATTTCCTCGCGCAGTTTCCACAGCGCCTGCAATTGTGCGAGCGAGGCAGACACGGCTGCATCGAGGCACAGCTCGCGCTCCAGCGCTTCGCCGATAACGCGTTCGAGCAGCGCGTTCAGCGCATCTTCGTCCGTGGTGTCGGCCAGTTCCACCAATACGTAGGCGGGGTAGCGTTGCGCGAACGGCTCCTGCACGCCCTCTGCGTGCGTGAGCACCAAGTCCAGGCAATCGCCGGTAAAGAATTCGAACGCCTGCAGGCGCGCGCCGCATTGTTCAAACAGCAGTTCATAGAGTGCCAGCGACTGCGCCGGCGAGGCCACCGCCGCCAGCACCACACTGCGCGTGTCGGTACGCGGGAACAGCCGCAGCGCGGCCGCGGTGATTACGCCGAGCGTACCTTCGGAGCCGACCAGCAGCTGCTTCAGGTCATAGCCGGTATTGTCCTTGCGCAGCGTGCGCAGGCCATGGAAGACCTCGCCGTTGGGCAGCACCGCTTCCACGCCCAGCACCAGTTCGCGCGCCATGCCATAGCGCACCACGTTCACGCCGCCGGCATTGGTCGCAAGGTTGCCGCCGATCTGGCATGAGTCTTCGGCGGCCAGCGACAGCGGCAGCAGCCGGTTGGCGTCTTGCGCCGCGCGGCGCAGGTTGCCGAGGATGCAGCCGGCCTCTGCAACCATGGTGTTGGCGATGGTGTCGAGCGAGCGCACCGCGTTCATGCGGTCCAGGCTCAGCACCACGTTCTGCGCCTGCGCATCGGGCGTGGCGCCGCCGCACAGGCCGGTATTGCCGCCGCGCGGCACCACCGGCACCGCGGCCTGCTGGCACAGCGCCAGGGCGCGCGAGACTTCGTCCACGGTGCGCGGCCGCAGCACGGCCTGGGCCTGGCCGCGGTAGATGCCGCGCCAGTCGGACAGCCACGGGGCGATGTCGTCGGGGTTGGTCAGGACGATGTCGGCGCCGAGGGCCTCGGTGAGCCGCTGGGCGAATTGGCCGGTTTGCATGATGGTGGTGTCGTCTCAGGAAAGGGAAGGGGAGCTGGCTACGCGCGCTGTCGACGCTTCATCGGCGCGCGTGCGCAGCACCAAGCCAAGCCGGCGCGCCGCGCATTGCAGGTGCGTCACCGCGGCCGCGCGGGCTGCCGCGGCATCGCCACGGCGGATGGCATCGACGATCGCTTCATGCTCGGCATGCACGGTCTCGGCCAGGCCTGCCTGGCGCAGCGTATTGGCGCGCGCGGTGGCCACGGCCTGGTGCAGCTGCAGGTTCAGGTACTGCAGCAGCTGGCGGTAGTAGGGGTTGTGCGTGGCGGCGGCAATGCCGATATGGAAGGCGGCGTCGATATCGGCGGCCGGCTGCGGGTCATAGAGATGAGCGCGCAGCCGCTGCAGCAGTGCACTCAGTGCGGCCACGTCCTCATCGGTGCGGCGCACGGCGGCCAGCGCCGCGGCGGCGCCTTCCAGGTCGATGCGCAGGTCGTACAGGTCGGCCAGCCCGCTGGCGTCGATATCGGGTTCGCGCGGCAGCTGGAATCCCGCCGAGCCGGTACGCGAGCGCACCGTGCAGCCGACGCCCTGGCGTGACTCGACGAAGCCCTGCGAACGCAGGTGCTCGGTGACTTCGCGGATCACCGCGGCGCTGACGCCGTACTGCTCGGACAGCTGCCTGCCGGTCGGCAACCGGCTGCCGACCGGGTAGGCGCCGCTTTCGATATCGGCGCGCAGCTGGCGGGTGACCTGTTCGGTGAGGGTGACGGCACGGGTTCGCATGGGTGCCAATTATATGGTTTTCTGGTTATCTGAAAACTAAGGGTAAACCATGGGATTGAGACGACCGCAGTCCCAAAGCAAAACGCGCGGACTGCCATGATGGCAGCCCGCGCGTTGGCGGCGGCTGGCGATTCGGCCTTCAGGCGGCGGCTTCGGTCACGTAGCCCATGCCGCGCGAGATCTGCAGCGCCGTGTCCTTCAGGTTTTGCAGCCAGCTGTCCTGCAGCCGGTCGGCCGGTGCCGACAGCGACAGCCCGGCCACCAGCCGGCGCGAGTCGTCATAGATGCCGGCGGCAATGCAGCGCACGCCCAGTTCCAGCTCTTCGTTGTCGCGCGCATAGCCGTTGGAGCGCACCCAGCTGAGCTCCCGCTCGAGCTTGGTCAGGTCGGTGATCGAGGTGCGGGTATGTCCGGCCAGCCCGGTGCGGGTGGCGTAGTTGCGTACGCGCGCGGCTTCGTCCGCTGCCAGGAACAGCTTGCCGACCGAGGTCAGGTGCAGCGGCGCGCGGCCGCCGATGGCGCGCACCACCTGCATGCCCGAGCGCTCGCTGTAGGCGCGCTCGATGTAGACGATCTCGTCGCCCTGGCGCACCGACAGGTTCACGGTCTGGCCGGTGACGCGGTGCAGCGCGCGCATCGGCGCCAGCGCCGCGTCGCGCACGGACAGGCGTGCCTTGACCAGGTTGCCCAGTTCCAGCAGCCGCATGCCGAGCCGGTAGCTGCCGGGATCGGAACGGTCGACAAAGCGGCAGGCCACCATGTCGTTGAGGATGCGGTGGGCGGTGGAGGGATGCAGCCCCGTGGCCAGTGACAGCTCTTTCAGGCTGACCGGGTCAGCGTGCTGCGCGAGCGCGTCCAGCAGGGTCATCATGCGCTCGATGACCTGGATGGACGTCTTGCCGGGTGACTTGTCTGCGTCGGACATAGATGGAAAAAAGAGAAATGTTGCTTGCGGCATTTTTAAGCGTCTGCCCGATTCTATCTCGCATTGTGAAAATTTCAATAGGTGAAATGACATTACCGTAAGAAACGGCTGGTGATGTTGCTCACCGGAAGTGATGTGCATTGCACCGGATTCACGCCCTTGCTGAACGGTTTGTGCGCCACGCGCGACGCAAACGCGCATAATTGCGGGGTTTCGGGGTCTGGAGAAGTCGACAATGCGAGTTGGTCTGTTCGCCACCTGTCTGGTGGACCTGATGCGTCCGGAAATCGGGTTTTCGGTGCTCAAGCTGCTGGAAGCCGCCGGCTACGAGGTCATGGTGCCCGAGGCGCAGACCTGCTGCGGCCAGCCGGCCTACAACTCGGGCGAGCGCGCGGTGTCGCGCGACCTGGCGGAGAAATTCCTGCGCGAGTTCGAGATGTTCGACTACATCGTGGTGCCGTCGGGCAGCTGCGGCGGCATGATCCGCCAGCACTACGGCGACCTGCTGCACAACGATCCCGAACTCAACGGCCGCTACGAGCGCCTGCGCGAACGCGTGTTCGAGCTGACCGATTTCCTGGTCAACGTGGCCAGGGTGCAGACGCTGCCGTCGTCGTTCTCGGGCCATGTCACCTATCACGACTCCTGTTCCGGCCTGCGCGAGCTGGGCGTCAAGCAGCAGCCGCGCGAGCTGCTGTCGCGGCTGCCGGGCGTGCAGCTGACCGAAATGAAGGATTGCGAAGCCTGCTGCGGTTTTGGCGGCACCTTCTCGGTCAAGTACGGCAATATCTCGACCGCGATCGTCGACGAGAAGTGCGCCAACATCAAGGCCAGCGGCGCCGATACGGTGGTGCTGGGCGACCTGGGCTGCATCCTCAATATCGAAGGCCGCCTGCGCCGCACCGGCGACAGCAGCACGCGCGTGCTGCATATCGCCCAGGTGCTGGCGGGCGACGCCTGACATCCGCTGAAATCCGGGGAATCGCCACGATGCAAGTCCACAGCATGGAATTCAAGGCGCGCGCCGGCCAGAAGCTGGCCGACCAGCGCCTGCAGCAGAACCTGAAGAAGCTTTCGACCAAGTTCGTCACGGCCCGCGCCGACGCGATCCGCGATATCGACTTCGACGCCACGCGCGAGGCCCTGAAAGAGCGCCGCAACCGCGCGCTGGAAAACCTCGACGTCTGGCTCGCCACCTTCGAAGAGAACGCGCGCAAGCGCGGTGCGACCGTGCTGTTTGCCGAGACCACCGCCGACGCTGCACGCCTTGTCGCCGAGATCGCGCAGAAGCACGGCGTGAAGAAGGTCATCAAGAGCAAGTCCATGGTGACCGAGGAAATGCGCCTGAACCAGGTGCTGGGCGAGATGGGCGTGCAGAGCATCGAGACCGACCTGGGCGAATACATCCTGCAGATCAACGACTCGGAACCGCCGTCGCACATCATTGCGCCGGTGGTGCACAAGGACAAGGACGAGATCGCCGACCTGTTCGCCCGCGTCCACCACAAGCCGCGGCTGACCGAGATCCCGGAGATGACGCGCGAGGCGCGCGAAGTGCTGCGGCCCGAGTTCCTGAGCGCCGACATGGGCGTCACCGGCGGCAACTTCATCATTGCCGAGACCGGCTCGGTGGCGGTGGTCACCAATGAGGGCAACGAAGGCATGTGCACGGTGATGCCGCGCGTGCACGTGGCCGTGACCGGCATCGAAAAGGTGCTGCCGACGCTGGAAGACCTGGCCACCGTGATGCGCCTGCTGCCGCGCTCGGCCACCGGCCAGGCCATCTCGAACTACTTCTCGCTGCTGACCGGCCCGCGCGCCGAGGGCGAGCGCGACGGCCCCGAGCATATGTACTTCGTGCTGGTCGATGGCGGCCGCACCGGGCTGATCGGCGGCGACTTCCAGGAGATGCTGCGCTGCATCCGCTGCGGCGCCTGCATGAATCATTGCCCGGTGTACCAGAAGATCGGCGGCCATGCCTATGGCTGGGTCTATCCGGGCCCGATGGGCAGCGTGCTGACGCCCAGCTACGTCGGCCTGGCCAATGCGATCGACCTGCCGCAGGCGGCGACCATGTGCGGCGAGTGCAACCGCGTGTGCCCGGCATCGATCCCGCTGTCGGACCTGCTGCGCAAGCTGCGCGAGAAGCAGATGGAGCGCGGGCTGCGCCCATGGCAGGAGCGCTTCGCGCTGCAGGCGTGGGGCTACGTCGCCAAACGCCCGGAGCTGTATGCCTTTGCCACCCGCATCGGCGCCTGGCTGCTGGGCCGCATGGGTGGCAGCAACAAGCTGATTGCCAGCCTGCCGATGGCGGGCAAGGGCTGGACCGAAACCCGCGACATGCCGGCCCCGTCGGGCCGCACGTTCCGCGAACTGTACAAGGAAAGGAGGGCACGTTTATGAGCGCCACCAACAACGAAGCACTGGCGCGCATGCGTGCCGCACTGGACCAGCACCTGGCCGGATCGATGCCCGCTGGCGACCTGGTGCGCGCATGGCGCGAAGCCGGTACCGGGCTGGCGCTGCCGCCGGTCTACGGGCAGGCGATGGAAGAGCTGCTGCGCCGGCTCGAGATGTCGGCAGTGTTCGCGCAGGATAGCTGCTCGTTTTCGAGTTCGGCGGTGACGGACCAGCTGACGCGCTGGCTGGACAAGGCGGCAACGGTCTGAGGCTTCAGTAAAGAACCACTAGCCCTTCATCATCCCCGTCAGCGTATCCACGAATTCCAGCGACAGCCGCGACAGCGGTTCGGTCTGCACATGGAAGATCTGCACCGAGGCATTGACCTTGGTGCGTATCGGCACCGCAACGATATTGGGCCAGCTCTGGCCGAACACGGTCATGGCATCGACCAGCGCGATGCCGGCGCCGGCCTGCGCCAGCGCGCGCGCCACGTGCGCCTGCTCCACCTGCACCCGCATATCGGGCTGGTTGCCCTCGCTGCCGAACATCTCGCGGACCAGCAATCCGAACGGGACGTCCGGTCCGTAGCCGATCAGGTCTTCTCCGACCAGCTCGGCCGGGCGCACCCAAGTCCGCGTGGCCAGCCGGTGATCCACCGGCACCAGTGCCACGATCGCGTTCTTTACCAGCAGGCGCGCCTCCAGGTTGGGGTGCACCAGCGGCATGTTCGACACGGCCAGGTCCACCTGTCCCGACAGTAACGCGCGCAGCATATTGCCGGGGATCTGCGTTCGCACCACCACGCGCACCGCCGGGTGCGCGGCGCGAAAGCTCGCGATGGCGCGCGGCAGCACGGTCTGGCCCAGGTTGGGGCTGCATGTGAGGCGCAGGCTGCCGGTGCGGTTGGCCGCGAGGTCCTCGGCGATCTCGTTGACGCGCTCGATCCCTTCGTAGACCGCATTCACCTCGCCCAGCAGGCGCCGCGCTTCCGGCGTAGGGTAGAGGCGCCCCTTGGTGCGGCGGAATAACTCCAGGCCGAGGCGTTGCTCGGTGTGCGACATCAGCCGGCTGATGGCCGGCTGCGACACGTACAGCAGCTTGGACGCACCGCTGATCGAGCCGGTCAGCATGACCGCGCGGAACACCTCGATCTGGCGCAGGTTCATTTTCATGGCATTAACCTGATGTTAAGGCTGGCGGACATATAAGCATATGACAGTCAATGGCGCCATACCTACACTGAACTCCATCGACACACGCCGCGCGCCGCAGGGCACGCACCAGCGATGTGCAGGGTTTTCCATCCCGGAGGCAGGAGACTGTATGAGCGACATCCATCTCACCTACATCAACGGCAAGGACATCGCGCGCCTGGAAATGACCGACGCCGAGATCCTCGACGCGGTCGAGCAGGCGCTGGTGGCGCAGGGCAACGGCCAGACCGTGATCGAGCCACGCGTGCACCTGATTCCCGACCCCGCCTTCAACGGCCACTTCAACGTGTTGCGCGGCTATGTGGCGCCGCTGGGGCTGGCAGGCGTCAAGATCGTCGGCGACTTCGTCGACAACTACAAGCTCGGGCTGCCATCGGAAATGGCGATGCTCAATCTGTTCGATCCGCGCACCGGCATGCCGGTGGCGATGATCGATGCCACCTTCATTACCGATGCCCGCACCGGCGCGCTGACCGCGCTCGGCGCCAAGCATCTGGCGCGCCGCAACAGCAAGGTGCTGGGCCATATCGGCGCGCGCGGCACCTCCTACTGGAATGTGCGCCTGCTCGACAGCCTGTTCGACTTCGACGAGATCCGCGTGCACTCGCGCCGCCCCGAAAGCCGCAATGCCTTCGCCGCGAGGCTGGAGCGCGATCTCGGCAAGAAGATCGTCGTCACCGAAGACTGGGAGTCGTGCGTGCGCGGTGCCGATATCGTGATCGAGGCTTCGCGCCTGGAGCGGCCGACGCCGATGCTGAAGACCGAGTGGATCAAGCCCGGCGCCTTTGTCGTGCCGTACGGCACCATGAGCGCGGTCGAGCTGTCGCTGACCGACATCATGACCAGGATGGTGGTGGATGACTGGGGCCAGTGCAAGGGCGGCATGTTCGGCTCGCTGCGCGCGCATGTGGAAGCCGGCAAGCTGTCGGAACAGACGCTCTATGCCGAGCTGGGCGAGATCGTCGCCGGGCGCAAGCCGGGCCGCCAGAGCGACGACGAGACCAACCTGTTCTGGCACCGCGGCCTGTCGCTGAGCGATATCGCGCTGGGCCACGCCATCCTGAAGAAGGCCGAGAGCCGCGGCCTGGGCCAGAGGTTGCTCTACGCATGATCGCCAACGCCCGCATGTACTCGGTCAGCGCGCCGGTGGAGCAGGCGTGGCGAGCGCTGTTGGTGCACGTGGCCGACCGCGCAGGCGTGGACCTGCCGTATGTCGAACATCCCGCGCCGGCCCCGGTCAACGCGTTGTGGGCGCGGCCGGACTGCGGCTGCGTATTCATGTGCGGCTATCCCTATGCCAGCGCGCCGGTAACGCCGCAATTGCTGGCCGCGCCGGTGCCGGCGCTGGCGCGCTACGGCGGGCGCCCGGTCTACTTCAGCGAATTCATCGTGCGTGCTGACGCGCCGGTGCAGGCGCTGGCGCAGACCTTCGGCGCTCGGCTGGCATGCATGCTGCCTGAGTCCAACTCGGGCTACAACGCGCCGCGCCATCACCTGATGCGGCTGGCGCCGGCCGGCACCCGTGCGCTGTACCGGCCTGCCGCCGCACCCACGCCGACACCGCGCGAGGTCATTGACGCGGTCATCGGCGGGGACGCCGAGGCGGGAGTGGTCGATAGCTATGTGCTGGACCTGCTGCGCCGCTTCGAACCCGGGCTCGCGGGCCGGCTGAAAACGCTGGAGGTGACCCCGGCCGCGCCGATCCCGCCGCTGGTCGCCTCGGCGCAGGCCGACCCGCACGAGTGCGCGTACGTGCGTGCCGCGCTGCTGACGCTGCATGAGGGTGCAACGGGGACCGCGTTGCTGTCCATGCTGGGGCTGGCGCGCTTTGCGCCGGTGCAACCGGCCGACTATGCCGTTCTGCCTGAACTCGCACGCGAAGCGGACCAGGCGGGGTTTGCGCTGACCGATGCCGGACCGGGCACGGCCAAGCACGATAACTAGACTGCCGGCGCGGTGGGGGAGCCAAGCCTGATCACTGCCAAATAGGGGAAACCGTCATGAAGACCGCTGTGAAACCTGATGTGGAAGCTGCCGTGAAGCCCGCCGTAAAACCTGTCCTTCGACGCATGGCCATGCGCTGCATGCTTGCCTGCATCGCGGCCTGCGCCCCGTGGCTCGCTGCCGCACCCGCGCTGGCCCAGCCGCCTGGGTACCCCGCCAAGCCGGTGCGCATCGTGGTGCCGTTCGCCGCCGGCGGGCCCGCCGATGTGCTCGGCCGCGCGGTTGGCGAAGGCATCGCCAAGGCCACCGGCCAGAGCGTGCTGGTGGAGAACAAGGCCGGCGCTGCCGGCACCATCGGCGTCGACATGGTGGCCAAGGCCGCGCCCGACGGCTATACGCTGGCGCTGGTGCCGGTCGGCAATATCGCGGTGAACCCCACGCTGATGCCGAACCTGCCATACAAGCCGGCCGATCTGGCGCCGGTGGCGATGCTGGCCACCGCCGAGAACGTGCTGGTGGTCAATGCGGCCACGCCAGTCAAATCGCTGGCGGAACTGCTCAAGCTGGCCGGGCAGAAGCCGGGTGAGCTGAGCTTTGCTTCGCCCGGCGCCGGCAGCCAGGCGCACCTGGCCGGCGAACTGCTGCAGCTGGATGCCCATGTCAAGCTGAACCACGTGCCGTACAAGGGCATCAGCCCGGCCATGACCGATGTGGTCGGCGGCCAGGTGACGATGATGTTCGCGCAGATGTCGGCGGCGCTGCCCTATATCAAGGCCGGCAAGCTGCGCCCGCTGGGTGTGGCCAGCGCCAAGCGCTCGGCGGTGCTGCCCGATGTACCGACCATCGCCGAACAGGGCTTTCCGAAGTTCGAGGCGTTGTCGTGGTATGCGCTGATGGCCCCGGCCGGTACGCCCGCGGAGATCGTGCGCAAGCTCAGTCAGCATGTTGATGCAGTGCTGGCTGATGCGACGCTGAAGGAAAAGCTGGCAACGCTGGGGATGGAAGCGGCCGGCGGCACGCCGCAGCAGCTTGCCACCACCATCCAGAAGGAAAGCGCGCGCTGGGCCGGCGTGATTCGGCAGCGGCATATCACTATCGACTGAAGCGTCGCGCACTGGCATGAAAAAGGGGAGCCGCCTGGCTCCCCGTCTTCATTGCCCGCCGTCTTCAACCCAGCAAGAGCGCATCATCATCCAGCTGCTCGTGCCGCGTCTGCTCAAACATCTTCAGCAGGTCCGGCACATCCAGGCCCTTGCGCTTGTCGCCCGACACGTCCAGCACCACCTGCCCCTGGTGCAGCATCACCGTGCGCTGCCCATAGTCCAGCGCCTGGCGCATGCTGTGCGTCACCATCATCGTGGTCAGCTTGCTCTCCTCGACGATGCGCGCGGTCAGCTCCAGCACGAAGGCCGCGGTCTTCGGGTCCAGCGCGGCGGTGTGCTCGTCCAGCAGCAGGATGCGCGACGGCTGCAGCGAAGCCATCAGCAGGCTCACCGCCTGGCGCTGGCCGCCGGAGAGCAGGCCGATGCGGTCGGTCAGGCGGTTTTCCAGGCCCAGGTTGAGCAGGCGCAGCTTCTCGCGGAACAGCTCGCGCGAGGTGCGGTTCAGCGCCGGGCGGAAGCCGCGGCGGCTGCCGCGGGCCATGGCCAGGGCCATGTTCTCCTCGATCGTCAGCGCCTCGCAGGTGCCGGCCATCGGGTCCTGGAACACGCGGGCCACCAGGTGGGCGCGGTCCCATGCGGGCTGGCGCGTGACGTCGGTGTCATCGATGGTGATGCGGCCCGAGTCGACCATCTGGTCGCCGCTGATCGCGTTCAGGAAGGTCGATTTGCCGGCGCCGTTGGAGCCGATCACAGCCACGAACTGGCCGCTCGGGATCTCCAGGCTGAGGCCGCGCAAGGCGCGGGTCTCGATCGGGGTGCCCGGGTTGAAGGTGAGTTTCAGGTCTTGTGCGCGCAGCATCTCAGGCACCTCCGTTCTTGCGGGCGAACAGCTTCTTGCGGGTCGCCGGCAGCACCAGCGCGATCGTCACCAGCGCGGCGGTCACCAGGTTCAGGTCCTGCGCCTTGAGGCCGATGAAGTCGCTGTTCAGCGCCAGCGCGATGAAGAAGCGGTACAGGATGGCGCCCAGCACCACGGCCAGCGTGGTCCAGATCAGGCGGCGTGCCGGCAGGATGGTTTCGCCGATGATCACCGCGGCCAGGCCGATCACGATGGTGCCGATGCCCATGGAGATATCGGAGCCGCCCTGGGTCTGCGCGAACAGCGCGCCGGCCAGTGCCACCAGCGCATTGGACAGTGCCATGCCGGCCAGCGTGGCGCGGCCGGTGGGGATGCCCTGCGAGCGGGCCATGCGCGGGTTGGCGCCGGTGGCGCGCATCGCCAGACCCAGCTGCGAGCTGAAGAACCAGTCCAGGCCGACCTTGGCCACCACCACCACCACGAGCAGCACCAGCGGGCGCAGCACGTAGTCAGGCAGCCATTCGGGCTGCAGGATGGTGAACAGCGTGGGCTCGGTGATCAGCGGCACATTGGGGCGGCCCATGATGCGCAGGTTGATCGAGTACAGCGCGATCATCATCAGGATACTGGCGAGCAGGTCCATGATCTTCAGGCGCACATTGAGCCAGCCGGTGATGAAGCCTGCCAGCGCGCCGGCAGCGATCGCAACGGCAGTGGCCATGAACGGGTCCTGGCCGGCGGCGATCAGCGTCGCGGCGACGGCGCCGCCGAGCGGAAAGCTGCCATCAACGGTCAGGTCGGGAAAGTTGAGGATGCGGAAGGAGATCAGCACCCCGAGCGCCACCAGGCTGAAGATCAGGCCGATCTCCAGGGCGCCCAGAAGGGAAAAGAGGGACATGGGGGAATCCTGTTGCAGGGGCTGGCGGCTGCCTTGGCGCCGCCTTCGGGGCGGGTGGGCCGGCGCGCCTGTGTGGGGCTGCCGGCCGCCTCGCCCTGTTCTGTCCCGTCGGGCCGGATAGGCCCGACGGGGCACCCGCCGTCGTGTGGCGGCAGGGGGCAGTGCTTCGCTGTTGCTTACTTGATGACCGTCTTGGCTTCCTTGACCAGCTCCGGCGACAGCGTGACGCCTTGCTTGGCGGCGGCGCCCGTGTTGACGAAGAGCTCCAGGTTGTCGCTGGTCTGCGAGGCGATCGCGCCCGGCTTCTCGCCCTTCAGGATGCGCACCACGACCTTGCCGGTCTGGTGGCCGAGGTCGCCATAGTTGATGCCCAGTGCGGCCACGGCGCCACGCTTGACGCTGTCGGTATCGGCGGCCACCAGCGGGATCTTGGATTCGTTGGCGACCTTGACCAGGGACTCATACGCCGACACCACGTTGTTGTCGGTGTTGGTGTAGATCACGTCGACCTTGCCGATCAGGCTCTTGGCGGCCGGGCCGATGTCAACGGTACGCGGCGCGGCAGCTTCCTTGAGCGTCAGGCCGTCCTTGGCCAGCAGCTCCTTCAGTTCCTTGACCACGACCACCGAGTTGGCTTCGCCCGGGTTGTAGACCATGCCCACGGTCTTGGCCTTGGGCACCACGCGCTTGATCAGCGCGACCTGCTTGTCCAGCGGCAGCTTGTCTGACACGCCGGTAACGTTGGTGCCCGAGGCCGACCAGCTCTTGACCAGCTGCGCGGCGACCGGATCGGTCACGCCCGAGTACACCACCGGCACGCTCTTGGTGGCGGCAACCACGGCCTGGGCCGACGGGGTGGCGATGGCAACGATGGCGTTCGGGTTGTCGCCGACGAACTTGCGGGCGATCTGCGCCGCGGTGCCGGTGTTGCCCTGGGCGCTCTGGTATTCCCACTTCAGGCTCTTGTCGGCGTCATAGCCGGCGGCCTTCAGCTCGGCGCGCACGCCGTCGCGGATGGCGTCCAGCGCGGGATGGTCGACGATCGACAGCACCTTGACGGTCTGGGCCTGCACGGCGCCGCCGTACAGCAGTGCCAGCGCCACGGCGCCGCCCAGGATGGACTTGGTTGCTGCGAGACCCTTGATGGACTTCATTGTCTGTTCTCCCCCGAAACTCGGTTCTGGATTGGATACGGCCGCGGATGGTTCGGTCCGCCGTCCTGGCCCGCGCGCATGCTGGCGTACGGGGCCGGTCCGGGCGGGCGCGGCGGCTTCCTGCGGCTGGAGGGAGCGTGCGCGGGCGCGTCGGATGCGACAGCGATAAGCCTGCGAGGATACCATTTCTCGCGCACGATATGGACAGTCATCATGCGGAAGTGGGGCATCGGATGCTGCCAGACGCCCACTATCCGCCATCGAGGCGCATTTTATTGCGCGGGATTCATGATTTGCTTGTGGATTACCCCGATTGCGGCGACCAGGTCTTCATGCAATTGCGCGTTCCAGGCGTCGAGGTTTTCCTCGAGCTGGACCAGCGTGGTGGCGCCGACGATGGTGCTGGCGGCGAACCAGCGCGAGTAGCACCAGGCTAGCGCCAGCGTGGCAGGGGAGAGGCCGGCGCTTTTCGCCAGTTCGACATAGCGGGCCGAGGCCGCCATGGTCTCGGGGCGCATGTAGCGCGGGCTCCAGTCGGCGGGGAAGCGCGACAGCCGGCCCTTGGCCTCGGCATTGAAGACCGGGTTGGCCGCATCGCCCGCCAGGTATTTGCCGGTCAGTTGCCCGAACGCCAGCGGGCTGTACACCAGCAGGCTGACATCGGTACGGAAGCACGCTTCATCCAGTCCCTGCTCGAAGCTGCGGTTGACCAGGTTGTACGGGTTCTGGACGGTGGCGATGCGCGGCAGGCCGTGCTGCCCGGCAAGGCGCACGAATTCGGCCACGCCCCACGGGGTCTCGTTCGACACGCCCACGTAGCGGATCTTGCCGGCGCGCACCAGTTCGTCCATGACTTCGAGCTGGGCCTGGATCGAGGTGCACTCGCGCTCCTTGGCAGGATCGAAGCTGAGCTGCCCGAAGATCGGCGCATTCCGCGCCGGCCAGTGGATCTGGTACAGGTCGATATAGTCGGTCTGTAGCCGGCGCAGCGATTCGTCCACCGCGGCGCGGATGCCAGCCGGCGTCAGGTCGTCGCCATTGCGGATCCACGGCATGCGGCCCGGGCCGGCCACCTTCGTGGCGAGCACCACGCGGTCGCGCGGCTGGCGCCTGAGCCAGGTGCCGACAATGCGCTCGGTCTGGCCGTAGGTGCCGGCCCTCGGCTTGACCGGGTACATCTCGGCCGTGTCGATGAAATTGATGCCGCGCGCGAAGGCGTAGTCGAGCTGGCTGTGGCCTTCGGCCTCGGTGTTCTGCTCGCCGAAGGTCATGGTGCCCAGGCAGATGCGCGAGACCTGCAGGTCGCTGCGGCCGAGTCGGATGGTTTCCATGGCGGTTTGCGTGTCGTTGGCGCAGGAGGGACTCAGCCGCGCAGCGCCGCGGCGCACTCGCGCACCAGCGCCGGGCCGCGGTAGATCAGGCCGCTGTAGACCTGCACCAGCTTCGCGCCGGCGTCGATCTTGGCGCGCGCATCGGCGCCGCCGAAGATGCCGCCCACGCCGATGATCGGCACCGCGTCGCCGACCACGCCGTGCAGCGCGCGCACCACCCGGGTCGAGGCCTCGAACACCGGGCGGCCGGACAGGCCTCCGGCTTCCTCGGCATGCGGCAGGCCCTTGACCGCCTCGCGCGAGATGGTGGTGTTGGTGGCGATCACGCCGTCGATCTTGTGCCGCACCAGCGCGTCGCCGATATTGCCGATCTGGTCGGCATCCAGGTCCGGCGCGATCTTCAGCGCCAGCGGCACGTAGCGCTTGTGCTGGTCGGCCAGGCGCTGCTGCGCATCCTTCAGCGTCGACAGCAGGCTGTCCAGCTCGCTCGCGCCTTGCAGCTGGCGCAGGTTCTTGGTGTTGGGCGACGAGATATTGACCGTCACGTAGCTGGCGTGCGGGTAGACGCGTTCCAGGCAGTAGAGGTAGTCGTCGTTGGCGCGCTCGATCGGCGTATCGGCGTTCTTGCCGATGTTCAGCCCCAGCACGCCGCCCTCGGCCTTCCAGCGCGAGGCCCGCACATTGGCGACAAAGGCATCGACGCCGCCATTGTTGAAGCCCATGCGGTTGATCAGCGCATCCGCCTGCGGCAGCCGGAACATGCGCGGGCGCGGGTTGCCCGGCTGCGCGCGCGGCGTGACCGTGCCCACCTCGATAAAGCCGAAGCCGAACGCGGCCAGCCCGTCGATATAGGCGCCGTCCTTATCCAGCCCCGCGGCCAGGCCGACCGGGTTGGGGAACCGCACCCCCATGACCGTGCGCGGGTCGTCGGCAATCCTGTTGCCGATGCAGCCCGCCAGGCCCATGCGATGGGCGCGCAGCAGGTTGTTCAGCGTGAAATGGTGGGCGTCCTCGGCATCCATCGAGAACAGGGCGGGGCGAACCAGGGGGTAGAGCGCGTTGAGCACGGGGGGGGCAGGGCAGAGTGAATACCAGCCCCGCATTGTAGCGGCTGGGCCGCATACCCGGTCGGTGCGCGGCCGGATGCCGCGACCCGGCTAGTCCCGGTTGGATGCAGGCGCGGGGCTGGCCGCATCCCCGGCCTCGTCCTCGAACGCATGCCAGTGGTTGCCGGTCAGCACCTGCAGCGGCCGGAAGCGTGCCTTGTAGGCCATCTTGCGGCTGTCGGCGATCCAGTAGCCCAGGTAGAGGTGCGGCAGGCCCAGCTCGCGCGTCTGGCGGATCTGCCACAGGATGTTGTAGGTGCCGTAGCTGGCGTTGCGTTCGAGCGGATCGTAGAAGGTGTAGACCGACGACAGCCCGTCGTCGAGCACGTCGATCATGCTGACCATGCGCAGGCGCCCGGCCTCGGGCGAGCCCGGCGGTTCGCGGAATTCCACCAGGCGCGAGTTGACGCGGCTCTGCAGCAGGAACTGTTCGTACTGGTCGCGGCTGTCCTGGTCCATGCCGCCGCCGGCGTGGCGCATCGACTGGTACAGCAGGTACAGCGAATAATGCTCTTCGACATAGGTCAGCGGTGCCACCAGTGCCTGCAGGTGCTGGTGGCGGCTCCAGGCGCGGCGCTGCGAGCGGTCCGGCACGAACTGGTCCACCACCACGCGGCATGGCGTGCAGGCGTGGCATTCGTCGCAATACGGCCGGTAGGTGAAGATGCCGCTGCGGCGAAAGCCGGCGCGCACCAGGCGTGAATAGACGTCGGCATTGATCAGGTGCGCCGGGGTGGCGACCTGGGAGCGTGCCATGCGGCCGTCGAGATAGCTGCAAGCGTAGGGCGCCGTGGCATAGAACTGCAGCGCGGAGAGCGGAAGTTCCTTCAGCTTGCTCATGACTCAGGGGGCTCCGGGCGGGACGATGCGGCCGGACGCGCAGTCAGCGGGGCGTCCCGTGCCAGGTTTCAGCCGGCCGGCGCGGCTGGCGTCCCGGCCCAGCGCTCCAGCACCGATTTGTCGAACCGCCACGGACTGATCGCCGGCAGCGCCGTCGCCGCCCGCACATGGGCCACGAACTCTGCGCGGGGGATCGGGCGCGCACCCAGCGAGGCCAAGTGGTCGGTTTCCTGCTGGCAGTCTATCATCGCCACGCCGTGATTGCCGAGGAACGCGCACAGCGCCGCCAGTGCGATCTTTGAGGCATCGGTGCGGTGCGCGAACATCGATTCGCCGAAGAACATCCGCCCCAGCGCCACCCCATACAGGCCGCCCACGCGTTCGCCGCGGTACCAGCTTTCGACCGAATGGGCCATGCCGTTGCGGTGCAGCGTACCGTACGCGGCAATGATATCGTCGGTGATCCAGGTGCCGTCCTGGCCGTCGCGCGGGGTGGTCGCGCAGGCGCGCATCACCGCCAGGAAGTCGTCGTCGACGCGGATCTCCCAGTCAGCGTCGCGCAGCACGCGGCGCAGGGTCTTGCGCAGGTTGAGCGAGACGCGCAGCGCCGGCGGGGCCAGCACCATGCGCGGATCGGTGCTCCACCACAGCACCGGCTGGCCGCTCGAATACCACGGGAAGATGCCCTGGCGGTACGCCAGCAGCAGCCGCTGGGGCGACAGGTCGCGGCTGGCCGCCAGCAGGCCGGGGGCTTCGGAATCGGGCCCGAGCGCCTCGTCAACCGGCGGAAACGGGTCTTGCGGGTCCAGCCAGGCAATCATGCGGGCTGCGCCGTAGGGCGATGCGCGGCGGCCGCGCCGCTCAGGGCGTGACCGTGGCCCGGCTGGTCAGCGGGCGCATGGGCTTGTCGATATCCAGGCTGTGCAGCCGGAAGCTGCCGTCCTGCAGCCGGCCGGCGGCGCGGTCGGCAAAGAAGCAGCGCAGGGTGTGGATCACGGTGGGGAACGCCAGTTCATCCCAGGGCACATCGGCCTCTTCGACCAGCTTGACCTCCAGGCTTTCCTCGCCGGGGGCGATATCCAGGTCGTCCAGCGTGGCCAGGTAGAAAAGATGCACCTGGTGCACATGCGGCACGTTCAGGATCGAGAACAGTTCTCCGACCTGCACGCGCGCGCCGGCTTCTTCCAGCGTCTCGCGCGAGGCAGCCTGCGCGGTGGTTTCGCCAATCTCCATGAAGCCCGCAGGCAGGGTCCAGAAACCGTAGCGCGGCTCGATGGCGCGCTTGCACAGCAGGATCTTGTCTTCCCACACCGGAATCGTGCCAACGACGTTGCGTGGATTGACGTAGTGGATGGTGCCGCAGTTGTCGCAAACACTGCGCGGGCGGTTGTCGCCGTCAGGCACGCGCAACACGACCGCATGACCACAGTTCGAGCAGAATTTCATGAGGGGCGTCCGGGAGGAATGGCGAAAGTGTATCACCCTCGCAGAGGGGGCCGGCAGGCATGATTGGGGCGGTGGGGCACCATCGGTCAACGCAGTCTGGTGCTGCACGGAGGGCAGCATCGGGGTGCCAGTGCCGGAGCAGCAGAAAACAAAAAACCCGCCAGAGGCGGGTTTATCTGCTTTGACGGTGCCGCATGATACGCATCATGCGGTTGGTTGCGGGGGCAGGACTTGAACCTGCGACCTTCGGGTTATGAGCCCGACGAGCTGCCAACTGCTCCACCCCGCGTCCGTCGAAGAAAAGATTATATGGCATCTGGTTGCGCAATGCAACACCTGTTTAAAAATACCTTCCCGCGGTGCGCATCGCCGCCTGCCATAACGATTAGATCGTCGGCACGGGGCAGAGGTTCAGCCCGTGCCAGTGCTATCGGTTGTGCGCTGCCACAGCGCCGCCTCGAACTCGAAGCTGTCGCGTTGCTGCAGGTCGTCGCGCTGCCAGATCACGCGGTCGCGGCGCACCGTCAGCATCCAGGTGGTGGTGGCCAGCGGCGCCGGGTGGGAGAACGCGTGCGGGGTCAGCACCGCGCCGCAGGGGCCATGCCGGGGATCGCGCACGGAGGTGTAACGGATCATGCCTAGGCCGGCCTCGCGCGCGATGCGGCCGAAGGCCTGGCAGGGCTCGTGGTGGTCGGGATCGGTCCAGATGGCATGGTCCTGGTCGAACGGCGGTGTGTCCAGTGCCACGCCCCAGGTATCGACGCGCACTTCGAACAACGTCTGCGCGCGGGCGTCGATGCGCGGCAGCGCGGGGCTGTCGTTGAGGAAGCGCCAACGCCAGTAGCCGAGTTCGGCGCAGGCGGTGCGGATCTCGTTGGCGCCGTAGAACACGCCCGGATCCTGGCTGGCGCGAAAGCGCGAGCCCCAGGGCGAGGGCGGATAGCGGAACGGGGTGAACAGCAGGTAGTGCAGATGGCGTGCCTCGGCGGGCACTGCGGGTTTGCCGGCGTCGAGCACGGCTTCCAGCACAGCCTGTTCTTCCAGGCTGTCGACCAGCGGCATGGTGGATACGACGTGCTGGGCCTCCACCGCCCGCCACAGCGTGAGCGCCAACTGCCTGCGCTCAGATGCGACCGCGGGTGGCGTCCAGGTAGTGAACGACACGGACCAGACCTTCCGTTGTGCGGATCATTTCAAGGGGCTTGCCGCCCAGCGCCAGGTTTTCATTGGTCAGCCATAGCCGGGCCTGGTCGCCGTGGCCCAGGATGGCATCGAGCGATCGGAACAGGCGCACGAACAGCACGCCGAATTCCCACTCCTTGCGGTGCGCATCGAGCACATAGCCGCCAGATGCCATGCGCGATACCGATGCCGTGCTGATGCCCAGCACGCTTGCCACCACGGCCTGGCTGATGCCGAGGAAGCCGGCGGCGCGCATCACCGCCTTGGTCAGCGTGGTGCCGGGGTCGGGGCCGCCGGCGGGATCGGTTTCCGGAATCCGCCTGGATTGCATCGCCATCACTCCTGTTTCTTCAGAAATATTATAGGCGATGCCTTTCAGAAGGGAAGCGATTGCTGAAAAACCAGCAAACTACGGCGGCGTCAGTAGGTCTCGATATGAAGCCGGCCCTCCGCCTTCATTGCGGCCTCGATCTCGGGCCACGCGTGCCCGGAGCCGGCGCACACCGCTTCGAATGCCTCGAGCACGCCTGCCTCCATGCCCTTCAGTCCGCAGATATAGACATGGCCGTTGGGATCGGCCAGCAGCGCGGCGACGCTGTCAGCCGCTTCGCGGATCGCGTCCTGCACGTAGCGGCGCGGCGCGGCGGGATCGCGCGAGAAGGCGAAATGGATGTCGAGGAAATCCTTGGGCAGCTTCAGCAGTGGGCCGAAGTAGGGCAGTTCGTTGGCGTTGCGCGCACCGAAGAACAGCTGCCGGCGCCCGCCGAAGTGCGCCATGTTGCGGCGCATGCGCTCGGTCATGGCGCGCATCGGGGCTGAGCCCGTGCCGGTGCAGATCATCATGATGCTGGCCTCGGCATGGTTGGGCATCAGGAAGGTCGATCCGAACGGGCCCACCACGTGTACGCTGTCGCCCTTGGCCAGGTCGCACAGGTAGTTGGACGCGACGCCCCGCACCGGCTTGCCATCGTGGTCCTGGTCGACCCGTTTGACGGTCAGCGCCAGGTTGTTGTAGCCCGGGCGCTCGCCGTCGCGCGGGCTGGCCACCGAGTACATGCGAATGTAGTGCGGCTTGCCCGACGCATCCGTGCCGGGCGGCACGATGCCGATCGACTGGCCTTCCAGGATCGGGAAGAAGTGCGTGCCGAAATCCAGCACGATATGGTGGATGTCACTGGATGCGTCTTCTGCGGTCAGCCGGTAGTTGCCGGCCACGGTCGCCGTGACCGGCGCGCGCACGCCATGCAGGTTCACATAGGGATGGGCAGCCGACCACGGCGCACGCGGCGAGGTGTGGCGGCTGGTTTCCACGGACTGGATGGCGGCGTCGGGTGCGGCGCCGCTTGCCGTGCCGGTGCCGAGGGTTGCCTGCGGCGCCTCGCCCAGGTCGGCCAGTTCCGGCAGCGGCACCTCGGCCGGCAACTCGTCCCACAGCAGTTGCGCCTCGATCGGGTAGGCCTGGCCGCGCAGCATGGTGCGCCAGTTGTCGATGGCTCCGGTCGGACAGGGCGACAGGCAGGCGTTGCAGCCGTTGCACACGTCCGCCCTGACCACGTAGTTGCGGTCGTCGTGGGTGATGGCATCGATCGGACAGGTGTCCTCGCAGGTATTGCAGCGGATGCAGATTTCCGGATCGATCAGGTGCTGCTTGATGATGTCGGGGGCGCCCATGGCGTGTCTCCGGTGGCTCCTGGCCTGTCCTGTGCTTCTGGTTCAGTTGAAACGCACGTACTCGAAATCCATCGGCTGGCGGTTGATGCCCACCGCCGGAGGCGCGATCCAGTTGGCGTACTTGCCGGGCTCCACCACGCGGCCCATCAGCGAGGCAACAAAGGCGCGGTCTTCGTCGGTGGCCAGCCACTTGCGTTCGTTAGCCTGCCATTCCGCTTCGGAAATCAGCTGGCCCTCGGGCGAGACATGCACATTGGCCAGCGTGCCGATCTTGCGGTTGAAGGCCTTGTGCGGCACGGTCAGGCGGAATGCGATGCCGGCCTTTTCGATGACCTTGTTCCAGCGCGCCACGCCGCCCAAGCTGTCCTTGATGTAGTCGTCGCGCAGCACTTCATTGAGCGCATTGAGCATCGGCACCTCGCGCTCGCCCAGGTGCCCGTCGCGCACTTCCAGCACGCGGTAGACATCGCTCTTGAGCACGTGGTCGTCGGCGCGCTTGCCTTCCTCGAAGCGGCCCTTCAGGCCGGCGCTGTAGAAGGTGGCGGCGTTGGACGACTGGTCGGCGCCGAACAGGTCGATGGTGACGCTGTAGTGGAAGTTCAGGTACCGCTGGATGGTCTCCAGGTCGATCACCCCGGCGGCGCGCACTTCGGCGGGGTCTTCGATGCCGCGTTCGCGCATCACCTCGCAGGTGCGCTGGAGCACGCGCGACACGCCCGATTCACCCACGAACATGTGGTGCGCTTCCTCGGTCAGCATGAAGCGCGTGGTGCGCGCCAGCGGATCGAAGCCGGATTCGGCCAGCGCGCACAGCTGGAACTTGCCGTCGCGGTCGGTGAAGTAGGTGAACATGAAGAACGCCAGCCAGTCCGGCGTGCGCTCGTTGAAGGCGCCGAGGATGCGCGGGTTGTCCTGGTCGCCGGAGCGGCGCTCCAGCAGCGCCTCGGCTTCCTCGCGGCCGTCGCGGCCGAAATAGCGGTGCAGCAGGTACACCATCGCCCACAGGTGGCGGCCTTCCTCCACATTGACCTGGAACAGGTTGCGCAGGTCATACAGGCTCGGCGCGGTCAGGCCCAGGTGGCGCTGCTGCTCGACCGAGGCGGGCTCGGTGTCGCCCTGCGTCACGATGATGCGGCGCAGGTTGGCGCGGTGCTCGCCCGGCACGTCTTGCCAGGCGGCTTCGCCCTTGTGCTCGCCGAAGTGGATCCTGCGCTCGGGGTCGGCCGGCTGCAGGAAGATGCCCCAGCGGTAGTCCGGCATCTTGACGTGGTCGAAGTGCGCCCAGCCCGATGGATCGACCGACACCGCGGTGCGCAGGTAGACATCGAAGTTGTGCGAGCCGTCCGGCCCCATGTCGCGCCACCAGTCGAGGAACGCCGGTTGCCAGTGTTCCAGCGCGCGCTGCAGCGCACGGTCGTCGGACAGGTTGACGTTGTTGGGGATCTTCTGGCTGTAGTCGATGCTCACGTGCTGTCTCCTTGTTGTCTTACACCCGGTCCCAGTCGAAGCGTGCCTTGTTGCCGGTGCCGAAGACCTTCAGCGCGCCGTTCTCGCCGACGGCGTTGGGGCGCTGGAAGATCCAGTTCTGCCACGCGGTCAGGCGGCCGAAGATGCGCGTTTCCATGGTCTCGGCGCCGCCGAAGCGCAAATTGGCTTCCATCCCGGTCAGTGCATCCGGCGACAGGCTGGCGCGTTCTTCCAGGGCGATGCGGATTTCGTCCTCCCAGTCGATATCGTCGGGCGCGGCGGTGATCAGCCCGAGCGAATCGGCGCTGAGCGCATCCAGCGGCGCACCGATGTGCTCGCGCACCGCCGTGAGCGAGGCCTCGTCGCCATAGAAGCGCGCCGCCAGCCGGGTTTGCCCGTTGGGCATGGGATAGTGGCCGAAGTTGAGCGCGGAGACGAACACGCGCGGTGCGTCGTCCGGGGCGTCGGGCAGGTGCAGCATGTAGCTGCGGTCGGCGGCGAGCGCCAGTTCCAGCAGCGTGCCGGCAAAGCAGGAATCCGGCTCGATCAGCGCGATCAGGCTGCGCGATGACACGTCAAGCCGCGCCAGCGTACGGCGCAGCATGCCAATGGTCTCGCGCACGAACCAGTGGCTGGCGTGTGCCTGCAGCAGGGCATCGGCCGCCAGCACCGCGGCGGGGTCGCCATCGGTCTTGAGCACCCAGATGCCGATATCCAGATGGTTGGCGCGCAGCGTCAGGATGGCGTCGTCAAGCTCGCGCGCCATCTTCAGCGGCCACCATTGCGCGCCGGCCGCGACCACGCCGGCGAGATCCGCGGGCTGGTGCTTGTCGGGCCCGAATACGGTCAGCGTGGCCTTGCGCGCCGCGGCATCGACATGCACGCGCACGGTCTCGTAGCGGTAGCCGTCGGGCTCGATGGTGCGCGACAGCGGTGTCAGCGTGATGCCGTGGTGGCCCTGCGGCCGGTCACTGGTGGCCGCCAGCGCCGCCGCGCGCTCGGCGATATGCTCGGCAAAGCGCGCCGGCTTGACCACTTCGTCAACCAGCTTCCAGTCCTTGGCGCGCTGGCCGCGCACGCCTTCCGTGGTGGTGCAGAAGATATCCGCGTGGTCGCGGCGCACGTGGCGCTTGTCGGTCACGCGGGTCAGGCCACCGGTGCCGGGCAGCACGCCCAGCAGCGGCACCTCGGGCAGGCTTACCGCGGACGAGCGGTCATCGACCAGCACGATCTCGTCGCACGCCAGCGCCAGTTCATAGCCGCCGCCGGCGGTGGTGCCGTTGCAGGCGGCAATGAACTTCAGCCCTGAGTGCCGGCTGGCATCCTCGATGGCATTGCGGGTCTCGTTGGTGAACTTGCAGAAGTTGACCTTCCACGCATGCGACGACAGCCCCAGCATGAAGATATTGGCGCCCGAGCAGAAGATGCGGTCGCGCGCGCTGGTCAGCACCACGGTGCGCACTTCGGGGTGCTCGAAGCGGATGCGCTGAAGCGCGTCGTGCAGTTCGATATCGACGCCAAGGTCGTAGGAATTGAGTTTCAGCGCGTAGCCGGGGCGCAGTCCGCCTTCCTCGTCGACGTCCATCGCCAGCGTGGCGACGGGGCCGTCGAAACTCAGTTTCCAGTGGCGGTACTGGTCGGGATGACGCTCGAAGGTGATGGGTGCGTCTGACGGGGCGGCTGACTGGTCAGGACGCAGTGGGGCGGTTGCCGGCGCGGACATGGCTGTCTCCTGAGTGCACTATAGTGCCTTGCGGCTTTTGATGAAATATAGTGCATGGAGACGGCTGGCGCAATGTCTTTGTCACCCGCGCGCGGCCGGCGGGGTAGTCACGCGCCGGCGGCCTGGAGCTGGGCGCGCAATTGTTGCAGCGAGGCGGCGGCGTCCTGGCCGCTGGTGTCGATCGAGATATCGGCGCGGTCATAGAGCGGCGCGCGTGCCTGCAGGATGCGGCGCAGGTCGGCCATGGCCTCGCGGTTGCCTTCCATCGGCCGCATGTCGCCCTGGGCCACCACGCGCGCCATGTGTTCCTCCGGCGAGGTGCGCACCCAGATGGTGTAGCACTGCGACAGCAGCAGGTTGAAGGTGGCGGGTTCAGAGACCAGGCTGCCCGGCGTGGCCAGCACCAGGCGGTCGTGCTCGCGCAGGGTGCGTTCCAGCGCGCGCATTTCGTAGCGGCGGTAGGCCGCCTGGCCGTAGAGCGAATGGATTTCCGACAGGCTGGCGCCGGCCTCCTGCTCGATCACGGTGTTCAGTTCGACAAAGGGCACGTCCCTGGCCGCTGCCAGCGCGCGGCCCAGGGTCGACTTGCCGGCGCCGCGCAGGCCGATCAGCGCGATGCGGCGGTGGCGCGCATCGCCGGACTCTGCGGGGGCCAGTGCATGGCGGCAGGCTTCACGCACGCGCGCCAGGTCGCCCGCGGGCAACTGCGCCAGCCATTGCACCATCTGCGCAAACTCGGTGGCCTGCTCGCCGTTCAGGCCGTCCACTTCGGCCAGCACCACCGGCAGCGGCACGTCGAGCGCGCGCGCCACCTGGCGCAGCAGCAGCACCGACGCATTGCCGGTGCCGGTTTCCAGGTTGGCCAGGTAGCGCTCGGACACGCCGGCGCCGCGCGCCAGGTCCTTGCGCGACATGCCGCGCGAGGCCCGCAGCGAACGGATGCGCTCGCCCAGCAGCGTCAGGTAGGGGTCGCGCTCGGCGTTGGCGGCTGCGGGCGCATCCCCGGCGGGGCGCGTGTCGGCTTCGGTCTCGTTGGCGGGCAGCGGGGCGGGATCGCGGCGCATGGTGGTGGTTTCGGGTTGACCGGCAGAAAAAGCAAGGGCGCATTATACGAGCAGCCTTGGTGAGCCAAGTGGCGCGGCAGGCAGTCGCTTCGATAAAGCCTGTCCTATAGTGCATCCCCTCGCTTGCATAATAGTTGATATGAAATAAAATGCATCAACAAGCGGATGCCGGCATGCACGTTGGCGGACATCGGCAAGCAGAACAGCGACTGGACTGACGCTGGCGCGGCGCCCATGGCCCGCGGCGCGACCCCAAGGAGTGGAGACAATGACGCCCCCCAATACCGCCGCCGGCATGCCAGCGGCAGCATCGCCCGTGCCGCCGGCTGTTCCACCCGCTACCGATGCCGTGGCGGCACTGCCCACCTGCTACAACGCCGCCGAGGACCTGCTGTCGCGCAATCTCGCGGCCGGGCGCGGGGCCAGGACAGCCTACATCGACGACACCGCCTCGCTGACTTACGCCGAGCTCGATGCCCGTGCCCGCCGCTTTGCCGGCGCGCTGCGCGATGCGGGCTTGCGCCAGGAAGAGCGGCTGCTGCTGTGCGCGCTCGATACCATTGATTTCCCCACGGTATTTCTCGGCTGCCTGCTGGCGGGCGTGGTGCCGGTGGCGGTCAATACCCTGCTGACCGCGGACGATTACGCCTACATGCTTGGCCACAGCGGCGCGCGCGCCGTGGTGGTGTCGGAGCCGCTGCTGCCGGTGATGAAGGCCGCCATCGACAAGAGCGGGCTGGCGCCGATGGTGATCCAGGCGGCGCCGCATGCCGACGGCGCGCCGGCGTGCAGCGTGGGCGCGATGCTGGCGCGCACGCGTTCTCCCGCGCAGACCGTGCGCAGCGGCCCGGACGACATGGCGTTCTGGCTGTATTCGTCGGGCTCGACCGGACGGCCCAAGGGCACCGTGCACACGCATGGCAACCTGTTCCATACGGCTGACCTGTATGCCCGCCAGGTGCTGGGCATCCGCGAGGACGACGTAGTGTTCTCGGCCGCCAAGCTGTTCTTTGCCTACGGGCTGGGCAATGCGCTGACCTTTCCGATGTCGGTCGGCGCCACCACCGTGCTGATGGCCGAACGGCCCACGCCGGCGGCCGTGTTCAGGCGGCTGCGCGAGCAGCGGCCCACGGTGTTCTGCGGCGTGCCCACGCTGTTTGCGGGCATGCTGGCGGCGCCTGAGCTGCCGCCGCGCGCCGAGGTGGCGTTGCGCGTATGCACCTCTGCCGGCGAGGCCCTGCCGCGCGATATCGGCGAACGCTTCCTGGCGCATTTCGGCTGCGACATCCTGGATGGCATCGGCTCCACCGAGATGCTGCATATCTTCCTGTCGAACCGGCCGGGCGAGGTGCGCTACGGCACCACCGGCAAGCCGGTGCCAGGCTACGCGCTGAAGCTGCTGGACGAGCGCGGCGAGCCGTGCGCGCCCGGCGAGATCGGCGACCTCTATATCAAGGGCCCCAGTGCCGCACTGATGTACTGGTGCAACCGCGACAAGAGCCGCGATACCTTTGTCGGGGAGTGGACGCGCAGCGGCGACAAGTACCTGTGCGATGCCGATGGCTACTACACCTATGCCGGCCGCAGCGACGACATGCTCAAGGTCGGCGGCATCTACGTGTCGCCGTTCGAGGTCGAGGCCGCGCTGGCGCAGCACCCGGCCGTGCTGGAGGCGGCGGTGATCGGCGTCACGGATGCCGACGAACTGGTCAAGCCCAAGGCCTTTGTCGTGCTGCGGCCCGGCCAGCAATGGCATGACGGCATGGCGGCGGAACTGCAGGCCTTTATCAAGTCGCGCCTCGCGCCGTACAAGTACCCGCGCCAGATCGAATGCGTGCCCGAACTGCCCAAGACCGCGACCGGCAAGATCCAGCGCTTCCGCCTGCGCCAGCGCGAGCAGGCCGCGCGGGAGGCGGCGCAATGAAGCGCCCGTAACCGCCGGATATCCCTTCTGAACCGATGCAAGACAACAACGTGCCCATGCAAAGCAGCCTGGTGGAAATTCCCTTCGACAACCGCCGTATCCGGATCGAGTACCAGTGGCTGCGGCCTGAACGCGCGCGGCGCCCGCTGGTGGTGTTCCTGCATGAGGGGCTGGGCTCGGTCAGCATGTGGCGCGATTTTCCGCGCGAATTTTGCGAAGCCGGCGACTATCGCGGCCTGGTGTTCTCGCGCTATGGCTACGGACGTTCGACGCCGCGGCCGCACGAGGAAAAATGGCGTCCCGACTTCATGCATCGCCAGGCACGCGAGGCGATGCCCGCATTGTTCGACGCACTCGACGTCGGTCCCCGCCGCGCGCATGGCATGCCCTGGCTGCTGGGCCACAGCGACGGCGGCTCGATCGCGCTGATCCACGCCGCCAGCTTTCCGCAGGCGGTTGCCGGCATCATTGTGCTGGCGCCGCATATCGTGGTGGAAGACCTGTCGGTGCGCAGCATCGCGGGCACGCGCCAGGCTTACCTGGAAACCGACTTGCGCCAGCGGCTGGCGCGCCATCATGACGACGTCGATTCGGCCTTCTGGGGCTGGAACGATATCTGGCTCGACCCCGAATTCCGTCAGTGGGACCTGCGTCCGCTGCTGTCCGGGCTGCGCTGCCCGGTACTGGCGGTGCAGGGCGAGGACGACGAATACGGCACCATGGCGCAGATCGAGGGTATCCATCGATATGCCCCCCAGACCACCTTGCTTAAACTCGCGCGATGTGGACATTCGCCACATCGCGACCAAAAAGATCCGTTGACGTTGGCCGCGGTTCGGCATATAAACGCATATACTTCAAACCTAAAATAATTCGGCTTCCCGCCTGTTGCGAAGGGTCCTCACGGTGCATGCGCCGGCGCGGGACACGGCAAGGGCAGGGGTGACCGGCAACGGTCCAGCGAGCCACCGGCTTGACCACCAGGAGACACCATGCGTCGCTTCACCTCGCGCAGGCTTGCGCCTGCCTGCCTTGCCGTCGCCACCGTCTTTGCCATGGCCGGCGCGTCCGCGCAGCCGGCGGCCCCCGCACCCGCTGCGCCGGGGGGCAAGATCAAGGTCGGCTTCATGCTGCCGTACACCGGCACCTACGCGGCCCTGGGTACGGCCATCGAAAACGGCTTCCGCATGTACGTGCAGCAGCAGGGCGGCAAGCTCGGCGGACGCGACATCGAGTACTTCAAGGTCGACGATGAATCCGATCCGGCCAAGGCGCCGGAGAACGCCACCAAGCTGGTCAAGCGCGACCAGGTCGACGTGGTGGTCGGCACGGTGCATTCGGGCGTGCAGATGGGCATCGTCAAGGTGGCCAAGGAGAACAACACGCTGCTGATCATTCCTAATGCCGGCGTGGACGAGGCCACCGGTCCGCTGTGCGGCCCCAATATCTTCCGCACTTCGTTCTCGAACTGGCAGCCGGGTTACGCCATGGGCCAGGTGCTGGGCGAGCGCGGCCTGAAGAAGGTGGTGACGCTGACCTGGAAGTACGCCGCAGGCGAACAGTCGGTGAAGGGCTTCAAGGAGGCGTTCGAGGCCAAGGGCGGCAAGGTGGTGAAGGAACTGAACCTGCCGTTCCCCAATGTCGAGTTCCAGGCGCTGATCACCGAAGTGGCGTCGCTCAAGCCTGACGCCGTGTTCGTGTTCTTTGCCGGCGGCGGCGCGGTCAAGTTCGTCAAGGACTGGGCGGCGGCCGGGCTCAAGGACAAGATCCCGCTGTACGGCTCGGGCTTCCTGACCGACGGCACGCTCGAAGCACAGGGCACTGCCGCGCAGGGCCTGGAAACCACGCTGCATTACGCCGATGGCCTGACCAACCCGCGCGACAAGAATTTCCGCCTGGACTACGCCAAGACCTACAAGCTGCAGCCCGACGTGTACGCAGTGCAGGGCTACGATGCCGCCCAGCTGCTGGCGGCCGGCGCCACGGCGGTGAAGGGCGACATGACGCGCAAGGCCGACCTGTACAAGGCCATGGGCGCCGCCAGGATCGACAGCCCGCGCGGCGCCTTCACGCTGTCCAAGGCGCATAACCCGGTGCAGGACTTCTACCTGCGCAAGGTCGACGGACGCGAGAACAAGGTCAGCTCGGTGGCGGTGAAGGCGCTGGCTGATCCTGCGCGCGGTTGCCGGCTGTAAGGCCATCCCGGCCAGTCGGTTTGCTCCCCTCTCCCGCCTGCGGGAGAGGGCGGGGGAGAGGGCAGGAGTCCCCACGAAGTGAAGGCCTTCGCATCCCGCAAGCCCGGCCCTCTCCCCAACCCCTCTCCCGCGCGCGGGAGAGGGGGGCCTGCCACCGGCATGTGTGGCGCTGTAGGTAATTTGATGCATTACCCCGCATGGATATCGTCTCCTTCCTGATCCAGTGCCTGAACAGCGTCCAGTACGGCCTGCTGCTGTTCCTGGTGGCCAGCGGCCTGACGCTGATCTTCGGCATCATGGGCGTGATCAATCTCGCCCACGGCAGCTTCTACATGCTGGGCGCCTACCTGGCCTTCACGCTCGCCGGCCTGACCGGCAACCTGTTTATCGCCATCCCGCTCGGCATCGTGCTGGCGGTGGCATTCGGCTACGTGCTGGAATGGGCCTTCTTCAGCTACCTGTATGAACGCGACCACCTGCAGCAGGTGCTGATGACCTACGGGCTGATCCTGGTGTTCGAGGAGTTGCGCAGCATCCTGGTCGGCGATGACGTGCACGGCGTGCAGGTGCCTGCGCTGCTGGACGGAGCGTTGGCGATCGGCAACGACATGACCTATCCGGTGTACCGCCTCTTTATCTCCGCGGTATGCCTGGTGGTGGCGCTGGCGATGTACTACGTGATCCGGCGCACCCGGCTGGGCATGATGATCCGCGCCGGCGCCACCAACCGCGAGATGGTGCAGTCGCTGGGCATCAACATCACGGTGCTGTACCGCTTCGTGTTCGCGCTGGGCGTGGCGCTGGCGGTGCTGGCCGGCATGATCGCCGCGCCGGTGTCGTCGGTCTATCCGGGCATGGGGGCGCAGGTGCTGATCGTCTGCTTCGTGGTGGTGGTGATCGGCGGCATCGGCTCGGTCAAGGGCGCGCTGGTGGCGTCGCTGCTGCTGGGCTTCGTCGATACCTTCGGCAAGGTGTTCTGGCAGGAGGCGGCCGGCGTGCTGATCTACCTGCTGATGGCGGTGATCCTGCTGTGGAAGCCGCAGGGACTGTTCAAGGCAGGATGACATGACTCCGACGACATTGCCGGCGCGCCGGCACTCCTCGCGCAACGCCACGCTGGCCACCGGGCTGGGCTGGCTGGTGGCGTTCGCGGTGCTGGCGGCACTGCCGCTGCTGCTGACCGCGGACAGCAACAAGTTCTACATCGAGCTGCTCAGCAAGGTGATGATCATGGCGATCTTCGCGCTGTCGCTGCAGCTGCTGATCGGCTACACCGGGTTGGTCAGCCTGGGCCATGCCGCGTACTTCGCCATGGCGGCGTATGCCACCGCAATCCTGGCGCCGCAGGCCGGCCCGGGCAACGGCTGGCTGCTGCTGGCTGGTGCGCTGACGGCATCGGCGCTGCTGGCGCTGGTGGTGGGGGCGCTGGTGCTGCGCACCCGCGGCGTGTATTTCATCATGGTGACGCTGGCGTTCGCGCAGATGGTGTATTTCGTCTTCCACGACACCAAGATCGCGGGCGGCAGCGATGGCACCTATATCTACTTCCGGCCGGAATTCCCGGTGCCCGGCGAGCACCTGCTGACGGTCAACGATCCCACGCATTTCTACTGGCTGGTATGGCTCGGGCTGGTGCTGACGGTGGCGGTGCTGGCGCTGGTGCTGCGCTCGCGCTTCGGGCACGCGCTGGTCGGCATCCGCCACAACGAACAGCGCATGCGCGCGGCGGGCTATGCCACTTACCGCTACCAGCTTGGCGCCTTTGTCGCGGGCGGGATGCTGGCGGGACTGGCTGGGTTTCTGTATGCGATCCAGTTTGGCTTCGTCAATCCGGAGATCGCGTCGTGGCACCAGTCCGGCAACGCCATGCTGATGGTGATCCTGGGCGGCGTGGGCAGCCTGGCCGGCGCGGTGCTGGGCGCGTTCTCGTTCGTGCTGCTGGCCGAGTGGTTCAGTACGCTGACCAAGCACTGGCAGCTGCTGATGGGCGGCTTCATCATCGTCGCCGTGGCGCTGCTGCCGCGCGGGCTGGTCAGCCTGCCGTCGGTGTTGCGGCACGGCCGCCGCGGGCGCCGCAATGGCGATGCCGGCACCGGCACGGATGAGGCCGCGGTCACTGCGGACAGCCGCAGCGAAGGACGCCGCAATACGGAGGCCGCATGATATCGCAAGGAACGCCGATCCTGCAGGCGCAGCAACTGACCCGGCGCTTCGGCGGCCTGACCGCCGTGGCGGGCGTCGACCTGTCGCTGTCACTGCATGAGATCCATGCCGTGATCGGCACCAACGGCGCGGGCAAGTCCACGCTGATCAATATGTTGTCCGGCGAATTGGCGCCGTCGTCCGGCCGCCTGTACCTGAAGGGCGAGGACGTGACCGGCTGGTCGCAGCCGCGGCTGGCGCGCCATGGGGTGGGGCGCAGCTACCAGCGCAACAATATCTTCCTGCCTCTGACGGTGCGCGAAAACTGCCGGCTGGCCGCGCAATCGCGCGCGCAGCGGGCGTGGCGGCTGTGGGAAAGCGCCCAGGGCTGCCGCACCAGCGCCACGCTGGCCGACGAGGCGCTGGAGCGGGCCGGCCTGGCGCCGCTGGCGGACCGGCTTGCCAGCGACCTGGCCCATGGCCAGAAGCGGCAGCTGGAGGTGGCAATGTGCCTGGCCACGCAGCCGGTCGCGCTGCTGCTGGACGAGCCGCTGGCCGGCATGGGCGCGGAAGAGTCGGCGCGGATGCTGGCGCTGCTGCGCGGCCTGCGCGAGGGCCACGCCATCCTGCTGGTCGAGCATGACATGGACGCGGTGTTCTCGGTTGCCGACCGCATCACCGTGATGGTCAACGGCGCCGTGATTGCCACGGGCAGCCCCGAGGCGATCCGGACCAACCACGAGGTCCAGGTCGCCTACCTGGGCGAGGAAGAGAGCGAGGCCGCATGAACGCACCGATCAATTCACCGATGATCGAGGCCACCGGCATCAACGCCTGGTATGGCTCAAGCCACGTGCTGCGCGACGTCGACTTTACCGTGGGCGTGGGCGAAACGGTCGGGCTGCTGGGCCGCAACGGCATGGGCAAGAGCACGCTGCTGCGCACGCTGCTGGGACATGTGCGCCAGCGCCAGGGGCAGATCCGCGTGGCCGGCCGCGACGTCTCGCGCGCGCAGCCGTTCGAGGTGGCGCGCCTGGGCGTGGCCTACGTGCCGGAGGGCCGCGGCATCTTCCCCAGCCTGTCGGTGCGCGAAAACCTGCTGATGGCCGCGCGCAAGGGCTGCAGTGGCCGCAACGACTGGGACGAGGCGCGCGTGCTCGACCTGTTCCCGCGGCTCAAGGAACGCCTGTCCCATGGCGGCCAGCAGCTGTCCGGCGGCGAACAGCAGATGCTGTCCATCGGCCGCGCGCTGATGACCAATCCCGACTGCCTGGTGCTGGACGAAGCCACCGAAGGGCTGGCCCCGCGCATCGTGCGCGAGATCTGGGAGGTCATCGCCACCGTGCGTGGCACCGGCATCGCCTCGGTCGTGGTCGACCGCAATTTCCGCTCGGTGCTGGCGCATGCCGACCGTGCCGTGGTGCTGGAGAAGGGCCGGGTGGTGATGGCCGGCCCCGCGTCGGACCTTGCCGGCAAGCCCGAAGCCCTGGACCGCTACCTGGGCGTTTGAGATGAAAAGCGCCGCATAAGGCACTCATGTTGTCCTGCCGCAACGCCGCTTGCGGGCGCAAGGACACTCTGTTTTGCTCTTCCAGGGCTTGACCATCCGCCGCTTCCCTCCCATCCTTGCGAAGTCACGAAAGCGGCATCCCTGTTTGCCGCAGTGGTCGATAGTCGACAGTTCATCTAGAATTGCGCGCGTTTGTGCAATGCAATAAGAACCGCAAGCAGAACCGGAAACGGGCGCAGCAAGCTGTTGCGCTGGATGGGACCGGGCCGCGGCAGAGCCAACAAACCTGCCGGCGACCTGGTCGTGCAGACCCAATTTCATGACCCAATCCACAACCAGCCATTATTTTGTCGAGAGCCCGAGCACGCGCGCCCTGGTGCTCGGCGCGGTAGGCGTCGTCTTCGGCGACATCGGCACCAGCCCGCTGTATGCCCTCAAGGAGTGCTTCAGCAAGGAGCACGGCATCATGTTCAGCCCGGAGGCCGTGCTGGGCGTCATCTCGATGCTGTTCTGGGCCATGATCATCGTGGTCTCGATCAAGTACGTGGTCTTCGTGATGCGGGCCGACAACGACGGCGAAGGCGGCGTGCTGGCGCTGATGGCGCTGGTGCTGCGCACCGTGGCGCCACGCTCGGGCAGGGCCAGGGTGCTGATGATGCTGGGCATCTTCGGCGCCTGCATGTTCTACGGCGACGCGGTCATCACGCCGGCGATCTCGGTGCTGTCGGCGGTGGAAGGGCTGGAGATCGCCGCGCCGCAGCTGTCGCAGTTCGTGATACCGATCACGCTGATGATCCTGGCGGCGCTGTTCCTGATCCAGCGCCATGGCACTGCGACCATGGGCAAGCTGTTCGGGCCGATCATGACCGCCTGGTTCCTGGCGCTGGGGGGGTTGGGGATTCTCCACCTGGTGCAGGCGCCGGAGATCCTGAAGGCGATCAACCCGTACTACGCCATCACCTTCCTGGTGGAGCACGCGCTGCAGGCCTTTATCGTGCTGGGCTCGGTATTCCTGGTGCTGACCGGTGCCGAGGCGCTGTACGTCGATATGGGCCACTTCGGCGCGCGCCCGATCCGCATCGGCTGGTTCGTGCTGGTGATGCCCTGCCTGATGCTGAACTACTTCGGCCAGGGCGCGATGCTGCTGCACAACCCGGCCGGCGCCGAGAACCCGTTCTATCTGATGGTGCCTGATCTGCTGCAGATCCCGATGGTGCTGCTGGCCACCTGCGCCACCGTGATCGCCTCGCAGGCGGTGATCTCCGGCGCGTTTTCGCTGACCAGCCAGGCGATCCAGCTGGGCTTCCTGCCGCGCATGCGCGTGCGCTACACCTCGGCCGCAGAGATCGGCCAGATCTACCTGCCGGTGATCAACTGGCTGCTGCTGGTGCTGGTGATCGGCGTGGTGATCTCGTTCAAGAAGTCAGAGAACCTGGCCGCTGCCTACGGCATCGCCGTGACCACCACCATGGTCATCACCACCATCCTGGCCGCGGTGTGCATGCGCAGCGTCTGGAAGTGGAACCCCGCGCTGGTTGCCGTGGTCGGGCTGGCCTTCATCGTGGTGGACCTGTCGTTCTTTGCCGCCAACCTGCTCAAGGTTGCCGAAGGCGGCTGGTTCCCGCTGCTGCTGGGCAGCGCCGCGTTCTTCCTGCTGATGACCTGGTACAGCGGCCGCAAGCTGCTGCGCGCGCGCAGCCTGGAAGACGGCATCCCGCTCGAGCCCTTTATCGCCGGGCTGCTGGCGCATCCGCCGCACCGGGTTGAGGGCACCGCGGTGTTCCTGACCGGCAATACCGAGTCCGTGCCGGTGTCGCTGCTGCATAACCTGAAGCACAACCGCGTGCTGCATGAGCGCGTGGTGTTCCTGACCTTCGTCACGCGCGACATCCCCTACGTTGACGACGACCATCGCCTGAGCTGCAAGGACGTGGGCGGCGGCGTCTTTATCCTGAAGTCCGAATACGGCTTCAAGGAAACGCCCGATGTGCAGAGGGTGCTGGACCTGGCCGACCGCAAGCTTGGCATGCACTTCGAGCTGATGGAGACCTCATTCTTCATCGCGCGCGAATCGGTGATTCCGTCCAAGCTGCCTGGCATGCCGATGTGGCGCGAGAGCCTGTTCGCCTGGATGCACCAGAACGGCGCCAAGCCGTCGGACTTCTTCCAGATCCCGGCCAACCGGGTGGTGGAGCTGGGCACCAAGGTCGAGATCTGAACGCGCGGGCCCCGGCGCCCGCTTCCGTCGAGCCTCAGCAACCCCCGGACGCGCCGCCAGGCGATCCGGGGGTTTTGCTTTTGCCCGGCTTGCGCCGCCTGCCTGCCATGCGCCACCCGCAGCCCGCCCCTCGGGGCGCTTGTCCCGGGAAGTCGTGCATTGCTGACGCTGACCCGGGACACCGGCCTCATGCGTACGCACCGCCCCTCGCCACACAATGCAACCCTCAGCTTGTCACTGACCGCCTTCATGGCGGTCCCTTCCAGAAGGAGCCTGTGCCATGTGCGCGTTGCAGCAGTGGTCTCGCCAGTCCAGCCGGCATGCCGACGGTACCCGTCGCATCCGTCGGCTGCGACGGGCGCTGCCGCCGTGGCTGCCATCGCTGCTGCCGGCGCTCCTGCTGCTCTACGTCCTCTGTCATTCACATGCGAACTGGGAATCGTGCCTCGCCTCACTGCGTGAGCTGAATCACGATCACGGCACGCCGGCGCGCGAGCTGGGACGCGCGTTGTCGCTGGCGCGCTCCCTGCGCGGACGCCAGGCAACGGATCCGGTTGCCTGGCACGCCGCGGTGCTGCTGGCCGCCGACCGCGGGTCGGGGTGCCTGGCGGCACTCGGGCGCAGTCCGGCGCGGCTGCTGCCGTCGCTGGCACCGCTGTTCGCGATGCTCGCATGGCTGCACTGAGGCAGGGCGGCCGCTTCCCCGCATCCGCATACCACTGATCCAGGAGTCAGGCGCTGCGCCGCAGCCCCATGATGGGATGGCAGCGGCTTGCGCCAGGCAACGGCTGGCACGGTCGAGGCGATCCCGTGCGGCCCGTGCCGTTTCGTAGCCGATCGCCTGCATGAGGAGTGCCGTCGCGGCAATGCCGCCGGCATCCCTGTTGGAGATAGCAATGCATAAGAATCTTGCCAAGACCCTGCTTGCCACTGCCGCACTCGCCACCGGCTTCAGTCATGCCGCCCACGCGGGTGCCTATGGCGAAGCACTGGCCGCTGCCGCGCCGCGCCACAACGCGCAGCGCGACGCCTTCACGGAGGGCGCGCGCAGTCCCGCCGCCGAGGCCGCGATGCGGCCCGTGGTGGCGCGCGGCAGCATGTCAGTGTGCGTGGTCCGTGGCTTTGATCCGAACCGGGATGCGATGCGCAAGCCTGATCCTTACACGGATGGCGCGCGCATGGGACGCTTTGATACCTTTGCCGAGGGGGCGCGAACCAGTTCCCGCGATGGTTTCAGCGGCGGCGCGCGCAGCGATGCACGCGGCAGCGGGGAATGCCTGTCCTGAGCGATCGACGGCGCTTTTGCGCCGCCCATCCTTTGCCTAAGCTAGGGAAGTCACGCGGTGCGCCCGCATGGCGGCCGCGGCCCGCGGCTGCCGGCCGGCCGTCCCAGTGCCGCGCGGCCCCGACATGCCGATGTTCAAGCAGCAGCTCCGCCTGTGCACCAGCCGTGATGGCGTTCGCCTTGCGTACGCCATCACGGGCTGCGGTGCGCCGCTGGTCAAGGCGGCCAACTGGATGAGCCACCTGGAGTTCGACGTGGGCAGCCCGGTGTGGAGCCACATGATCACGGCGCTGTCCGCCACGCATACGCTGATCCGCTATGACGAACGCGGCTACGGGCTCTCTGACCGGGAGATCGAGGACCTGTCCTTCGATGCCTGGCTGCGCGACCTGGAGACCATCGTCGACGCCACCGGGGTCAACCATTTTCCGCTGCTCGGTATCTCGCAGGGCGCATCGATTGCCGTCGCCTACGCGGTCGCGCATCCCGAACGGGTCAGCCACCTGGTGCTGCACGGCGGTTACGCGCGCGGGCGCCTGAAGCGCGACAACCTGAGCCAGCGCCTGCTGGAAGAGGCCGAGCTGATGAACAAGCTCGCCGAGCTTGGCTGGGGCCAGGAGAATCCGGCCTTCCGCCAGTTCTTTACCACCCAGTTCATCCCCGGCGGCACGGCCGAGCAGCATGCATGGTTCAACGAGCTTGAGCGGGTCTCTACCTCGCCGCTGAATGCCGCACGCTTCATGCGCGTCTTCAATGAGATCGACGTGGTGAAGCTGCTGCCGCGGGTATCGTGCCCGACACTGGTGCTGCACGCGGTGCGCGATGCGCGTGTGCCGTTCGACGAAGGACGCCTGATCGCCAGCGAGATTCCCGGCGCGCGCTTCGTGCCGCTGGAAAGCGGCAATCACCTGTTGCTGGAAACCGAGCCCGCATGGCTGCGCTGGCTGGACGAGGTGCGCGCCTTCCTGCCGGCCACGGAGCCGGTGCGAGATCCCGCCTTCAGTGCACTGACCCGGCGCGAGCGCGATATCGTCGAACTGATCGCGCAGGGCCGCGACAACGCCCAGATCGCCGCGCACCTGGACCTGTGCGAGAAGACCGTGCGCAACCACATCACCAGCATCTTCGCCAAGCTGGAAGTGGAAAACCGCGCGCAGGCGATCGTGCTGGCGCGCAAGGCCGGCTTCGACCGCGCTGGCGCCTGAAATCCCGGACCGATGGCCGTGACGCGGCCGATACCTGCCAGCGTCCGATTTTCCCGCTATCCGCCCCCCTTGAAATCCGCGCGGGACAGCACTAATTATGGATTGCCCAGTCGTCGCGGCAACGCGGCACTGCGTGTTTTCCGTTGGTTTGCAGCGGCCTGGCAGGAGACCAGGTGCACTACATCAGGGTCCTGCGCCTCCCCGCTGCATAGAAGGAGGATCTAACCATGAGTGACTTCTTTTTCGGGACCGACCCGTTCAGTGAATTCGACCGGATGCAACGGCAGATGGCGAATCTCTTCGGCGGGTTTCCAACCAGCCTGCGCTCCGGGCGTTTCGGGGGGTTCCCTCCGCTGAATATCGGCACGACCGATGACTCGATCGAGATCGTGGTATTCGCACCCGGCATCAAGACGGACCAGCTCGAGGTATCGATCGACAAGGGCCTGCTGACCATCAGCGGCGAGCGTGCCCAGGTGCAGCCGGAAGGCGCAGCCGAGGTGCGGCCCTATGCGCAGGAGCGCTTCTTCGGCAGCTTCCGCCGCGTGATCGAATTGCCGCAGTCGGCTGATCCCGACAAGGTGCAGGCACGCTATACCAACGGCTGCCTGTCGATCAGCGTAGGCAAGCGCGAAGCGTCGCGTCCGCGCGCGATCACCGTCAGCTAACGTGAGGAGAAAGCCATGAGCGATTCGAACCAGGTCGTCCAGCGCGACCAGAACACAAGCGGCCAGGGTGACCAGGGCGCTGTCGCGCAACGCCGCGCGGAAACCCAGGCCATGACGCTGGTGCCCGCGGTCGATATCTACGAGACTCCCGCCGGGGTCACGCTGTGGGCGGATTTGCCCGGCGTGCCGCGCGAGAACCTCGAGGTCAACGTGCACGACAGCAGCCTGCGCATCGAAGGCGAAGCCGTCGTGCCGACGCCCGCGAGCCTGCGCGTGCAGCTTGCCGAGATTCGGCAGCCTCGCTATGCGCGTACATTTACGCTCAGCCCGGATCTCGACGCTTCGCGTATCGAAGCCAACCTGCAGGACGGCGTGCTGAAGCTTACGATCCCGCGCAGGGAAGAAGCGAGGCCGCGGCGGATCGAGGTGTCGGCCGGCTGAGGCTGCGCGCGTGCCTGGTGCTTGGGCACGCTGCGTGAGTGCTCCCTCTCCCGCTTGCGGGAGAGGGAGCACTCACGGTCAGGCAAGTGCCTCGGGCCTGCGACACGTGTCGAAACTCATCCCTGGTTCACCAACGTCCTTGCCTCCGTCACGTGCGTGCGATACGCCTCGAAGATCCGCCGCAGCGACGCCTCCATCCCTATCCTCGGTTCCCACCCCAGCTCGTCGACGGTGTTGCCGATCTTCGGCACGCGGTGCTGCACGTCCTGGTAGCCCTTGCCGTAGAAGTCGCCCGAGGAGGTCTCGATGATCTGCGTCTTGCGCGCTTCCTC